>NZ_NQXW01000004.1:0-131042 GCF_002287425.1 Megasphaera sp. ASD88
ATAGAGTAAGATGATGATAGTGGCACATAGGTTTCCTCCGAGATATAGATTTTGTTTGGTAGCATTATTATATCAGAAACCTATGTGTCATTTTTTATAGGTGTTGCACTTGTATTGTAAATTCGCCGTCTAAAAATATGTCGTTAAAACTGATTTTTTTTACGGAATTTAAAAAACTTTTCATTTTAAAGGTTTTATTAGAATTAGAGATAAATGGATTTTTACTTCCATTGCTATATCTTAATAAATTAGATACGATTTCAATATCTAACCCTGATTCTAATTCTATGGGAATTCTTTTCTTAGGAGGTGTGGTAATAAAGGGTGAAAGGATGTGAGGATCTTGTTTTTTTATTCTTCGCAATGTGTCATAAAAAATATTAGTATCGGCTGTATCTGCAATTAGTACATTGGGATTTTCCTTTTTTTTCATCCTCATCACTTGTTGATATTTTAATAGAATTTTATTTGTAGTATGTATCGGTTTTTGTGTAATCGTTGAGGAATAGCCGTATGAAAGCATTAGAAAATCTATCAGTTCATTAATATAATTAGTATTTTTTGTATTATTTACAGAAAATATATTGAAAATATTTTTTGATATTGGGGTTAATGATATATCGTTTGGTGATATTAATCTGGAATATCGTGATGGATCTATATAGTCTGCTTCTAAAAAGAGCGTAAGTAATGAACGGGCAAGTTTTTCTAGAAGGGTATTTTTATTACTGATACCTTCCTTTTTTAGTATATCTAGTATAAGCCTCCAGAATGTTTTACTTGGCATTTCTGTATTTTGGTTACAAAAAAACTGACTGATCTGATCTTCCCACGAAGGATCAAATGTAGAAAGCTTTTTATAATCAAGAGATACAAAAATATTATTCATAAAATCACTCCTATATAACTTGTTTTTTATTTATTATATCATTTAAAATAAACAAGTTGTATATTGGGAATAAAATTTGAAAAAAACAAATATTTGGCATAATTTACGCAATTTATTCTATTCTCTTTAAATGTATTTTGTGTTTAGTGGTAGAAAAAAACATGATTATTTTGAAAAAAATAAATCTAGTTTTTTTAATAGTAAAAAAAGACCAAAAGTTATTATAATTTAATCATACAAAGAATAGAGGTGATGCGCGATGACCAGTTAAATTTAGTTTTTTTAAATCTCAAAATTCAATATGGAAAGGATTGATGACCATGCAACCTGTCAAGCTTATTGTATTCGGTGTCCCTTGTTGTGAAGAAGGCGAGCCAATTCTTTTGCCGTCTGTTAAAAGCGAGAGTATACCTAATGTTTTGGGTAAACCCATACCTGCAACGTGTAGTTCCATTCCTCTGTGTAAAGTAGTACCTAACGGAGAAATTTGGGAAGTTGCACGAAATCAGCCTGAGAATGCTGCCAGTTCCTATGCATTGGAAGGAAGAATGTATGTAGAACAGGATAAGACGGTTTTAGCGAAATCTAAAAACGGCAATGTTGTTTCTATCACGAATGCAACGCTCCGTGTTGTCGGAATCAAAGAGCGTTGGGAAACGGACGATGATTATGTTCGGTATTTGTGCTGCGAAGTTCAATGTAAAGCCTGGAAGGAGGGAAGTCGGACTATCGAAGTCCCATGGACTGAGTATAAGGACGTTTACCAACAGATACGACGGAAGTTTCCAGATGTCTGCGTCATGGGACAAGGGCAGGCATTGGAAGAGTACTTGGCCGACGTATTCGCCAGAAGTGCGGATAATTTAACAGTCTATCGTGAAGCCAAACTGTCGGGTTGGATTTGTTGGGATGGCGGCGCTCACTATGTCGTTGGGAAGGATGACTTCTACAGAAATCATGCTATACCAAAGACATTAAGCAATTCCTATGCCGTCTTTCATATAGGCAGGCGGTTTCTTGATATTGGCAACAGAAACCCGCAGATTTGCGTGCTGTACTTAGCGTCTCATCTTGCGTATACGCTGTTTTGGCTGAAAAAGGCTGGCATCCGTTTTCAGAGCACTTTTTTCGTGCAAGGCGGAACAGGGCTGCTAAAAACTTCTGTTGTACGGATTATTTCCGACGTGTTTAATACGGACAGGGATAAAGCGGTTATGCGGCTCAATTCTACTCTGGCCAGTACGCAAAAGACGATAACCTATCTTCGTGATACCGTTGTCTGTGTGGACGATTTCTCCAATACTGAATCAGATTTGCGCAGAAAATCGTTAAGTTCGGCAGAAGCTGTTATTAGAGCGGTCGGAGACGGAACGTTTCCCAGTAAGAGCGATGTCAGTGATTTCAGTAAAATTACGCAGAACACTGTCCGTTCCGTCGTGATCCTGACAGGCGAGGAAGGGTTAGATTTAGGCGCATCCAGCCAACTGCGTATGCTCATTATACCTGTAGAACAAGGGACCTTCGATGGACGGGTACTAAGGGAGTTTCAAATAAAGAACATTTGGGCCGAGTACACCGCACAATATTTAAAATTCTTAAAGGAGAAAGGCGAAGAGGTCGTTTCATACCGCAAAGAGGCGTTCTATGCGTATCGGGACGGCTATGCGGAATATTTTGATGAGCCTCGGCTCATTGATGCAGCAGCTGTCTTGCGGTTGGAATGTGACATTGTTGCAGCCTATGCTCGTTGGTGCGGATGCGGAGATGAGGAAGTGCAGCAATTATCTGCCTTATTACATCAAAATGTTGTTAATATTATACGAATCACTCAGGATTATACTAGTGAAGCTAAGCCGGAAGTTCGGTTCCTTCGTGCTCTTTGGGAATCATTAGATACGACGAAAGCAGCCATGGTTGCAGAATCGGAAGATGTCTATGCAGATAATGAAGCACAATTTATTGGTTTCTATGAAACACACACGGGCACTATTTGGCTCAGGCCAGAAGTGGCATATCAGGTTGTATGCCAATATTACCGTACTATTAATGAACGCTGGCTTACTAGTATCAAACGTGTTAAGGAGCTGCTGCTCGAAAAGAACTTATCCCGGGGGAAATTGGGCAGTAGCGGGCAAAGTGCAGAATATACCTGTCGGGCGAAGAAAGGCACGCGAAAGCGAATGTTAGTATTGTATGTAGAAAAAGTTGAAAAACTTCTAGCAGAGGAGGAAAAGTAAATGAATACGTATTTAGTGATGTTTGAAAATGGATTTGCCCTTGAACCACTTGAAGGGATGCATCATGTAATAAGCAATTATTCAGGCATAAGCATATTGCCGTTTCCTTCAAAGGAAGCTGCCTACTGTGAAGGGTGCAGGAGGCATACTGCACGTAAGCTTACCTATCCGTGGTATATGCCGATTCTGCCAAGATTGGAAGATATGATGTACAATTCTGTGTTTACAGATCCTACTATGCTGCCAAGCGCGGTTGGGTATGACCGATACTTTTGTTCTATCAGCCAGAAGTATGCCGGAATTTTTACGAATGCTGATTATGTAGTAAGCTTCCTGCAACAATATCCAAACGGGAATATACGAGAAGTTGGAACACATGCAGAGGCGCTATCTTTTATTAACCAGTATTACTTGAGGATGATATATCCGATGAGTGCTTACATCCAGACGGATAAGGTACCGATTGTGCAGATGATGGGACTAAATACTTTGTATGAACTTCCCTATCTTGCATGGATGAACACAAATTGCCAAATCGTTGGCCCGTTTAAGACGTTGCCTGTACTTGAAGGGAATTAAGGAGGAAAAATAAAAATGGATAAAATCGTAATGAATAATAAGAATGAAAAAAATCAAGAAAACGTCCCGAACATTCATATCCTGTCGGAAGCAGACCTCGCAGAGTACCTACATCTGCCGCGCTGGACAATACGATCGCTGCGTTTAAAACGTGGGCTTCCATATTTTCGGACAGAGCGGCGAGTGTTTTACTGCTTAGAGGCCGTTATAGACTGGATTCGTCAGGAATGCGAACGAAATCGCCAAATCTTGCCTGGATCGGAACAAACGCCATTTACGTTGAATTAACCGTTTGTGGTAAAAAAGCCGGCTGTCCTTTTTACATGGGGCAGCCGGTTTGCATAAAAGGAGGAATAGAGTAATGCCAAGGAAGATTGAAAAAAGGAGTAAAAATACATACCGCTTATCCGTATGCCAAGGGTATGATCGATATGGGCGTCAAATCATAAAATATAAAACTATCAAAGCGTCCAGCGACAGGGAGGCAGAACGGCAGTATACGTTGTTTGCAGCGAAAGTCTTAAATGGCGGTATAAGCCATACGGGAAAATGCAAAGTATACGAATTTGCCAAGCAATGGTATGAGCTGTATTGCAAAAAAGAATTAGCGCCGAAAACGCAGGAAAGTTATAAAAACCATTTGGAAAAACGCATATTGCCGGCATTGGGGCATATGGATATCCGGCAGCTTAAACCAGCCCACATTCTTCAATTTCTCAACGGCTTAAAGGAGTCGCGGAAACGCTTTGATTCCCAAGGCGGTTCTATATCGGATCAGACGATAAAATATTGTTTTCGCGTATTGTCCTCTATGTTGCAGGACGCCGTGGAGTGGCAAGTTATCGACATCAACCCCTGTACAAAAGTAAAACGACCCCGCAGCAAGCGCTCTAAAGTTAAATTGCCCTCTGAAGGGGAAATTAAACACATGTTGGCGGAGTTAAATGAAGAACCGTTAAAATACAGGACGATTATTCTGTTGGCTATTGATACGGGATTGCGGCGCGGAGAGCTGGTCGGGCTAAAATGGCAAGACATTGATCTGGAGGAGAAAAAGCTTGCTGTCAGGCGAAGTAATCAGGCGATTGCCGGACGTGGGACGTTTAGTAAATCTCCTAAAACGGAAGAATCGGAACGGTGTATTACATTGTCAGACAGCAGCGTGCAGTTGTTAAAGCGGTATCATGCCTGGCAATTGCGGCAAAAAATGCGACTTGCAAATCAATGGCATGACGAAGATTGGGTGTTTGCGGCATGGAACGGAGCTGCGATGTACCCGGGAACTCCGTCTTTATGGTTTTCACGATTTTTGAAACGAAAAGGCTTGCCGCATATGTCTTTCCATTCGTTACGGCATCTGTCAGCGACTGTTTTAATTGCGCAAGGCGTTCCGCTGAAAAATGTCAGCAGCCGATTAGGTCATGCCGATATTCGAACGACGGCTAATATTTACGCAGATACGTTGCAGTCTATAGATAAAATGGCGGCAGATAAAATGGACGACTTCTTGAAAAAGGCGCAGAATATATAAAGCGTTTTGTCATAAGGTCCAAATAAGGTCCAGAATGGAGATTTTTGCACAAAAAACGGGTTCCCGATTCTGGGAACCCGCATGTTTTCTGGAGCCACTAATAGGATTCGAACCTACGACCCTCTCATTACGAATGAGATGCTCTGCCAGCTGAGCTATAGTGGCGAGTACTCTGTTATTATATGCGGAGATGGATGTTTTGTCAATACTTTTTTTGAAATAATTTGAATTTGTGTGAAGGGCTGTCAGCAAATATTGTAAGAGAGCAAAAAAAAGAAATGGCCGGAACCATTTCTTTTTCTGCTAACGTTATTCTTTTAGGTAGACGGCGAAGACCCGTGCCGGGAAGCCGACGCCGTTTTTTACCTTGGGGAAGGTGACGAAGATGATGGCTCCTGTCGGAGGAAGAGCGTCGAGGTTGGTCATGAGTTCGACTTGCAGCCTGTCTGTTTCTAAGATATAGATTTCGCCGGCAAAGTTGACATTGGCTCCCGGGGCGTCCGTGTCAGCTGTTTCGTGTCCAATTGCGCCGATATGGCGTTCTTCGACGAGCCAATGCAGCGCGTCCAGCTTCCAGCCGGGATAATGGGGCTGATTGTTTTCATCGTAGTTGTTCATGTCTGGCCGCTTGGACCAGTCGGACCGGAAGGCAACAAAGGCGCCTTCGGGAATGGGGCCGTGCTCCTGCTCCCATTCCCGAAGGTCGGCAATGGTCAGCTCGTAGTCGGCGTCTGCTGCACAGGCTGCCGATTTATCGATGACGACGAGAGGATATACCATTTCCTTCAGCGTCATTTGGTCCAGCGTACGCGCTCCTTGAACGAAGTGGCCCGGGGCGTCGACGTGGGTGCCGAATTGGCCGGCAGGAATGGTATATTTGTCGGAGTGAAAAATGCAGTCGGGACTAAAATCGTAAATGACTTCAGTGGTCAAATCGCCGAAGCCGTACCAATGGGGCGTCGCAGGACTTAGTTCATGCGTTAAATCTACCCAGCAGTATGCCGGAGATTTTAATTCGTTGACGAATTCCCATAATTTCATCATATAAAGCCCTCCCTTCGTAATAGACGATGTGCTGCGTTTCAGCATATATACAAATTTCTATAGTGATGAAAGGATTCCTTCTGATAAACGAGAAATTTATATGAATTAATGAAACTAATTCATTGCATGAAAAGTAAAAATATATGTATTCGAAAATAATAAAAGAACACGATTATCTTGCACAATGAATTTGAATTCTATATTATAAGAGTTAAAGATACCAAAGTTGATGTCAGCGCAGCATCGGGGAGGGATTAGAGATGAAAAATCGATTTTTAGACAAGTTCCGCAGCGGTGAGCCTTCAGTCGGGACATTTTTTGAAATGGGCGGGCCGGCCGTCGGAGAAATGATCGCTCTGACGGAGTTGGATTATTTTGTGATTGACGGCGAGCACGGCCCCTATGACGTGCTTCAGGCCGCCGATATCATCCGGGCGGCCGAAGGCGCCGGCACGGCGGCTCCCTTTGTGCGGGTGAAAGACAGTCAGCGCAATTCCATTCTGCGAATGCTCGACGTCGGCGCAAAGGGTTTGATTATCCCGCAGGTGCAGAGCGTCGACGAGGTGCGGCGCATCGTCGAATATGGAAAATATTATCCCGTCGGCAGCCGGGGATTCGCGCCTACGCGCAATTCGCTGTACGGCTGCTCGGACGACGCGAAAGGGAGCGTGCAGGAGTATTTCGACCGATGCAATACGTCGCAGCTGCTGATTCCGCAGTGCGAAACGATGGGCTGTCTGGAGGCTATTGAAGAGATTGCTGCCGTAGATGGCGTCGACGGAATCTTTGTCGGTCCTTATGATTTGTCCGTTGCCATGGGGGCACCGGCGCAGTTTGACCGGCCGGAATTTGCCGCCGCCTTGAAGCGGGTGCTGGAAGCGGTACAGCGTGCCGGTAAGTTCTGCATCATCTACGCCGATTCGGAAGATGCGGCGGTGAAACGTTTTTCCGAGGGATTTGACAGCGTGGCCTTGTCCATGGACTGCATCTTGTACCAGCGGGCAATCAACGGGGCCGTCGCCTCGATTAAAGGGGCCTTGTAGCAGTTGCCTTGCGGCGCACTGCCTGATATAATAGAAACGGTTTTACGCAGGTTACGAACCGATGAAGGATAACGACTGCGGCATGGACGCCATGCCCTTCGTTATCCTTTTTTAGTATGGGAGGGAGATACGAATGAAAAAAGAAATTCGCCGTTATGCATGGAAGGACGGAAAGACGCTGACGATAGGAGAAAAGACGCTGATCATGGGCATATTGAACTATACGCCCGACTCGTTTTCCGACGGCGGCAAATGGAACCGCACAGACGAAGCTCTGCGTCATATGGAAGAGATGGTTGCTGACGGGGCGGACATCATTGATATCGGCGCTGAATCTACGCGCCCAGGTCATCAGGCGATTACGGCGGAGGAAGAAATCGAGCGGCTTCGCGGTATCTTGCCGAAGCTGGCTGCTGCCTGCCCCGTGCCTATTTCCGTCGATACGTACAAGGCGGAAACAGCTGCCTATGCCCTGGAAATGGGAGTCCATATCATCAACGATATTTGGGGGCTCCAGTATGAGGCGGAGCCCGGACGGATGGCGGCCGTCGCTGCGGCCAAGAATGTGCCGGTCGTGGCAATGCACAATCAAAACGGCACGGAGTATACCGATATAATTGGTGATATGAAGGCCTTTTTTTCCCGTACGGCTGCTCTGGCTGCCGAAGCGGGACTTGCGCAGAGCAAGCTCATCTTCGACCCGGGCATCGGCTTTGGCAAGACCTTTGCCCAAAACATATACGTCATGAAGCATTTGCGCGAACTGACGGCCCTGCCGTATCCGATGCTCCTCGGCCCCAGCCGCAAGCGGTTCATCGGCGAAGTCCTCGACTTGCCGGCAGAAGAGCGGATGGAAGGGACGGGCGCGGCCTGCGTCGCCGGCGTGTTGGCAGGCTGCGCGATCATGCGGGTCCACGATGTCAAGCCGATTGCCCGCATGTGCCGCATGGCCGACGCGCTGCGCGAAGACGGCGGCTCGAGGTAATCTGGCCGCAGGGTATAGGTATGCGGAATTTTTTCTGAATTCATGCAAAATACGGGGCTGGTTATGGATATATATGGTACAATAAGAGTGTACAACGCGGATTTGCATGAACGAGGAGGAATACCGTATGAGTCGTGAAGTGACCGATTGGATGAATATAGCCCAGTGCTTTTATTGGAGCAACGAGCGGCTGCTGCAGTTTTCCCAGCAGTTTTCCGCTGAAATAGAGCGCGTCCTGGCTGGACAGCCTTCATCGCTTCAAGCTGTTAAGTCGTATTTGTCCCTGCCGACGGGCAGGGAGCAGGGGACCTACCTGGCTCTCGACTTCGGCGGCACGAATGTGCGCGTCTCCCGGATTCGCCTGCTGGGACACCATTGCTTTATCGTGGAGAAAAAGATTTCCCGTCCCTTGAAGAAGAACGGAGAATACAATTATATGACGGATCAGACGACGGCGGACGAATTGTTCGATTTCATTGCCGATCTCGTCGGCGAAGCGGCCGGCGGCAATAAGCCCTTCTATTTGGGCCATACCTTTTCCTTCGGCGTGGCGCAGCACGACGTCGGCGACGCCCGGTTTCTGCAGTGGTCGAAGGAAATTACCGTCGCCGGAGCCGAAGGCCGCATGGTCAACGACATGCTTCGCCAGGCCTTGGTGCGAAAGGGCCTGGACGACATCATTCCCGTCGCGCTGCTCAACGATACGACGGCATTGCTGCTGGCGGCGGGATATCAGCACGGCCAGTCTCAGGTCGGCATCATCTGTGGGACGGGCTTCAATATGTGCTATTACGAGCCGCGCTGGGATATGATCGTGAGCCTGGAAGCCGGCGGATACGACGGCATGGCCCGGACGAACTGGGATATTGCCGTAGACGAAGCGTCGCAGCAGCCGGGATACCATCAGCTGGAAAAGATGGTCAGCGGCGCCTATCTGAGCGAAATATACCGCCGCGTCGCCATGGAGTATTTGGAGGCCGAATCCATGCCGCCCTTTACGACGGAGGCGATGAATCATATCGTGGCGAACGACAGCCTGGCCGAAGGGCGGCTGCTCATGGGGCGCGTGTGGAAGCGGATCGTCGCCCTGCAGGACGTCAAGCCCCTGCGCAGCATCGGTGCGGCGGTCTTCGTGCGTTCGGCCCAGCTGACGGGGGCGTCCTGCTTCGGCGTGCTCCGCCATTTGTATCCCGACGGCGCGATTCCCGCCCAGACCATCGCCGTAGAAGGCAGCGTCCTAGAGCATGTGCGGGGCAGCTTATTCATGCTGGAAGACGCCCTGCACATCTGCCAGGCCGGCTTTGCCCGAGGGAAAAAGATCGAGGCGTCGCCCGTTTTGGTTAAGGACGGTCCTTCTGTCGGTGCGGCCATCGCCGCGGCTATGGCTGCCCATCATTAGCCGGGCAGGCCGGCTTCCGGCCTAAATCGCGGAGCATTTCCATATCGGCAGACTGGTCGTTTCCCTTCGTCGTCAAGTAGCCGCCGATCATGAGGCCGTTGAGTCCCCCTGTCAGGGCGAAGGGCTGGAGAGAGCGCAGGTTTACTTCCCTGCCGCCGGCAGTGCGGATCAGGGCCTGCGGCAGGATGAAGCGGAATACGGCGAAGGCCCGCAGTATTTCAAGGGGCGGAAGCTGCGGCGCATGGGCCAGCGGCGTTCCCTGAATGGGCGTGAGGATGTTCAGGGGAATGGAGCGGATGCCGAGCCGTTTCAGCGTAAAGGCCATTTCTACGCGCTGCCGCGGCGATTCGCCCAATCCCAATATGCCGCCGGAGCAGACGGAGACCCCTGCGTCCTGGACGGCGCGGATCAGGCGGATTTTGTCGTCTATCCCATGGGTCGAACAAATATGAGAAAAATATGACGGAGCCGTTTCGATATTGGCGTGGTAATGAGATACGCCGGCGCGTTTGAGCTCTCTGGCCTGGGAGGCCGTAATCAGGCCGAGGGAACAGCAGGCCTGCAGCCCTGCGTCCCGGATAGAGGAAATCGCGCGCAGGATTTCGGCGAATTCGGCTCCTTCCCGGACGGAGCGCCCGCTGGTCACGATGGAAAAGCGGGACGCTCCCTTTTCTTTGGCCTTTTTGGCGGCGTCCAGTATCGCGGCCTTGTCCAGCAGCGGATAGGACTGGATATTCGTTTGGTAATGAGACGATTGGGCGCAAAACCGGCAGTCTTCGGGACAGCTGCCGGAACGGCTGTTAAGGATGGCGCAGCAGCTTACGGCGTCGCCGCAGAAATGCTGGCGGATCTTGTCGGCCAGGGCCAGCAGCAGGGGCGTGTCGGTGTCGGGCAAGGTGATGAGCCGTTCTCCTTCTTCCGGCGTAATTTCCCCTCCGGACAATACCTTTTCAGCGTATGAGCAAAGCTCGGCAATTTTCATGATGAACCTCCTTGAACGTTTTTTGTAAGTATACTAAACTGCCGGCAATAAATCAACCGTTATGGATAATTCAAAGGTTAACAATAAGAGGGATACATACTTTTTGTCGCTGTAAACTTGTACAGATATTTTGTTTGTCAGCTCTTTTCACTAGGCCAGTTTTTCGCTACAATATAACTAATCATGACAAATCATAGTTAGGTGTCTCGTATGCTGCAAATCGACAGAACGCTTAAAATACCATATTATGTACAAATCTATAGATATTACCGCCGCGAGGTGGAAGGACAGCGCATGATTGCCGGCATGAAGCTGCCTTCTGTCCGCGAGCTGGCCCAGACGGTGAACGTCAGCAAGATGACCGTGGAAAAGGCCTATTATCAGCTGGCGAGCGAAGGCTATATTTTACGCAGGAATAAGGCGCGGTATGAAGTGGCCTTCGTCGGCCAGAGCCGGGAAGCTGCCGGAGGGCCGGGCGATGAAGCGGCGCCGGCTGCGTCGCTCCGCTCCTACTTATATGATTTTGGAAGCGGCGACATGGATATGGAGCGCTTTCCCTTGGAAATTTGGCGGAAGCACATGAATAAGGTACTGTCGGAGCCGGCATACCTGACGGCCTGCAATGACGAGCAGGGAGTGCCGGATCTGCGGGATGCCCTGAGCCGCTACGTCTATGAGACGCGCGGCGTCTATGCGCCGCCGGAGCGCATTGTCGTAGGAGCTGGCACGGCGGCCCTGCTGGGCGTGCTGACGTCGCTGCTGCGGGAGGCGCACTCCGATATTGCCGTAGAAAATCCCGGCTTCCGCCTGGGACGGGAGCTGTTCCGCAACATGGGATACGGTATTGTTCCCGTAGCGATACGGCAGGGGATTCTCGACATGGATGCCTTGGAACGCAGCGGGGCGTCGCTGGTGTACGTCAGCCCGTCGCACCAATTTCCTACGGGGACGGTCATGCCCATCGGCATGCGCCGGCAGCTGCTCCGCTGGGCCGAGGAGCGCGAAGGCGTCATCATTGAGGACGACTATGACAGCGAGCTCCGCTATTACGGCCGCCCCATTCCGGCCTTGCAGGGGCTGGATACGTCGGGCCGGGTCATTTACATGGGAGCCTTATCCAAGGTGCTTCCTTTTTTTGTCCGCCTGAGTTATATGGTGCTGCCGCCGAAGCTGATGGAGCTGTACAATGAGCGGCGGAGTCTGTTCCGGCAGGGAGCCTCCGTACCGGAGCAGTGCGTGCTGGCCGCGTATATCCAAAGCGGCGAGCTGGCCCGGCAGGTGCGCCGCCTGCGCAAGGATTATCAGGAGAAAGGCGCGCTCATGGAGCGCCTATTGCTGGAGGCCTTCGGGAAGGACATTTCCGTGAGCCGCGTCGTGTCCGGCGTATATTGCCACATCGCCCTGCAGAGCCCTTACGACGAAAGCGAGCTGCGCCGCCGGGCAGAAGAGCGGGGATGCCGCGTGCTGGCGATGCAGTCTTTTTACGAGCGGCCGGAGCAGGCGGACACGAAGGAATTTCTCTTGTCGTTTTCAAAGATACCCAGTCAGGACCTGAAACAGGCCGTTGCGGCCCTGCATCGGGCCTGGACGGAAAAGGAAGGATAGCGTCATGGCAAAAAGTTTACGGTTTATTCATTGCGGCGATTTACATTTGGGCAGTCCCTTTCACGACGTCGCCGCTGTCGGCAGCCGGTGGGAGCGCATCGTAGGCAAAGCGCCGATGCGGGCGTTTCAGAAAATCGTGCAGCTGGCCATTGATAAAAAAGCGCACGCCGTGCTGATCAGCGGCGACGTATATACGAGCGCGACGCACAATTTGACGGCCCAGCTGGACTACGTGCGGCTGCTGCACAAGCTGGCGCAGAACAATATACAGGTCTTCGCCGTCTTGGGCAATCACGATCCCCTGGAGGCCTGGAAGGCCCGGATTCCCTTTCCGCCGAACGTGCACATTTTCAGCGCCGAGAAAATAGAGCGCATGCCCCTGGTCGTCGACGGCGAGGAAGTGGCGGCCGTGTACGGCCAGAGCTACGCCAAGGCGGAACAGCGGGACAACCTGGCCTGGAACTTTGCCCGTGAATCTGGGGACCGCTACGCCATCGGCCTGCTCCATACGCAGATCGGCGGGCCGTCTCCCTATGCGCCGTGCTCTTTGACGGATTTGAAAGAGAGCGGCATGGACTATTGGGCCTTAGGCCATGTCCACGCCCATCAGATATTGAGCGAAAAGCCCTATATCGTGTACGCTGGAAGCCCGCAGGGCTTAGACTGCACGGAGACCGGCGCCCACGGCTGTTATTACGTAGAGGTCGGCCCCTACGGGACGACGAAGGTCGAGTTTTTAGATACGAGCATCGTCCGCTGGGAAAGCACGGACATCAGCATCGAGTCGATTGAGTCGGTATCGGGTCTGCGCGAGGCCGTGCGGTTCGCCAAGGAAAAAATCCGCCGCGACATCGGCAAGCCGACGTTCCTGACAGTCAACTTCACTGGCGCCGGCAGCATGTACCAGGTCATCAACAATCCCGAAGCGACGCAGTACTGGATCGACAGCTGGCGCGAAGAGGAGCAGGGGAAATACGCCTTCGTCATGGTGGAACGGCTGCGCAATATGGCCCGGCCGAAAATCAACCTGACGGAACGGAGCAAGCTGCCCGATACGGTAGGCGATTATTTGAATGTCGCCGACAAGCTGGCCGCCCTGCCGCCGGAAGAGATGGTCCAGGCCCTGCGGGAGATCCTGCGGGAACGGCCCGAATTCGACCGCCTCGGGGCGTACGGCAAGGCGATTTCTGACGACAGGCTGCTGGAAGCCTTTGAAAAAGCCAAGTGGCTGGGGATGCAGAAATTGCTGGAAGATGGAAGAGGATAGGACTTATGAAGATTATACAGATGAATTTAGACGATTTCGGCATTTACCATAATGTCGAATGGAACCCGCCGGAAACGGGACTCATCGTCATGCACGGCCATAACGAAAGCGGCAAGACGACGCTGATGAAATACGTGCGCTCCATGTTTTTCGGCTACCTGCGCGGCGATTGGAAAGGCTTTTTCGGCCATATGGATATTCGCCGCGACGATGGGCGCGAATACCGCATATATCGGAAGGAAAAAGAATCGTATATGACGGACGGCCAGCTGACGCTACACGACGAGCCGGCCGACTTGTGGTGGCACGGCCTGGACCGGCAGACCTACGATAAAATTTTCGCTATGGGCCTGGAAGATTTGCAGGGCTTTAAGATATTATCCAACGAAAAGGTGCGCAGCCAGTTTTTCAGCGTCGAAGGCGGCGTGCGCATGGGCGCGACGCGGCGGGACATCATCCGCCAGATGGGCGATCTCCTCGTCGCTTCGCCTCAGGGGAAGAAGCCGATCAACGCCCTGCTGGCGGAGCAGCGCGAATTTGACAACCGCATCCGGGCTCTGTCCTACGACGAAGACGAGTTCGCCCAGCTTCAGGGAAAGGAGCAGGCGACCCACGAGACGGAAAACCGCATACGGCTGAGCATCGAAGAAACGAAGCAGCAAATCGAGCGCATCTCCATGCCTATCGCTGCCTGGGACGTATACAAGCGGGGACAGGACGCGCTCAAGCGCATGCAGGATCTGGCCGACGTCTCCCAGTTTCCGGCCGACGGCGCGCAGAAATGGACGGAGCTGGAAACGAAGATTGGGGAAATCGACGAGCAGATTCGCAAGCTGGAAGCCCTGTCGGCTAAAGGGCCGGCCTTCCGCGAGGAATGGAACAGCTGGCTGCTGTGCGGCCCTCACCTCGACGACCTGTATCTGCACGTCGGCGAGTGGAAGCAGGGACTGGAAGAAGTCGCCGCCCATGCCGATATGGAAATAGACTGGCAGTTTGAGCAAAATCAGTGCGCAGAATCGCTGAAGCCATGGACCGGCGATACGATTCCCGCTTCCGTCGATTGGACCGGCGGACAGGTTGCGGCGGCCGGACTGGCTCGCTGCGAGCAGGAGCTGGAAAAGTGGCAGGCCGCCAAGCCGAAGAACGTCGCGGCGGACAAGGCGGAAGCACCTGCCGAAGGGGAACCGTCCAAGGAGGAATGGCAGGCTGTAGGCAAGGCCGTTTCTTCCATTCAGGAATGCCTGATGGAGCGGAAGAAGCTGCGCGAACAGCTGCAGTGGCTGAAATCGGACGGAAGCGGCGTATCTCACGGGCCGGCCGTATTGGCGGTCCTGTGTTTGGCCGCCGCTGCCGGGCTGGCGGCGATGGTCTTCGTATACGGCATGGACCAGCTGTTCGGCTACGGAGCCGGCTTGTTCCTGGCTCTGGCCGTCGCGGCCTTTGCCAAGCAAAAATCGCTGGCCGGCAAGGGCCCCCGGCGAATCGAGGAATTGGAAAAGAGCCTGGCCGCCGTGCAGGAGCGGATGGAAGCCTTGGCGGCGGAAGCCAACGCGGGCCTGGCGGCGAGCGACGACGACGATGTCTGGTCGCGTAAGCTCGATGAAATCAGGATGCAGTACATGGACTGGAAGACCCAGGAGTCGAAGACGGTCTGGGAAAAAGAACAGAAGGTCATGTACGACGCTATTTATGACGAGTGGAATAAGAAAGGCGCCGCTTGGCAGGGCAAGCTCGAAGCCAGCCGGAAGGCTTGGGAATCGTGGCGCAGCGGCAGCGGATTTGCTTCCTTGGAAGTCGGCCAGCTGGCTCAGGCCAAGGAAGTCTGGGACAAGTGGCACGCCGCCGTGTCGGCCTCCGAAAGCTGGCGTGTCCGCAAGGAAGACCTCCTGCGGCGCATGGGCCAGTGGCGCGACAGCGCAGAACAGCTGTTTCGGGAATTAGGCGTCGCCGGCGAAGGCACGCCGGAACAGACTGAGGCCGTATATAAGCAGTGGCAGACGATCCGCGTGCAGGCCGAAGTCGCCCGGGAGCAGGACAAGCAGCAGCAGGAACGGCAGGCCCAACTCGTCCAGCTGCGGAAGGACAAGGAAATCCGGCAAAACCAGCAGCAGGACTTATTGGCCCTGACCGGCGCCCAGACGACGGGGGAATTCCGCAGCAAGGTCCTGAAATTCCGCCAGTTCCAGCAGTATAAGGAAGTATACGAGCAGTCCGAAGCCCATATCCGGCTTATCGCCAAGACGCCGAAGCAGCTGGCGGAGCTGCGGCACGAGCTGAAAGTCCATACGCTGAAAAACTGGACGGACGAACGGGCATATTACGAAAAGAAAATCGCCGACGCGGAAAAGAAATTAGCCGAAGTCGCCGAAAAACGGGGCAGCATCATAGAACGGCTCAGCCAGATGGCCAGAAGCGACGCCTACGGCCAGCTTCTGCAGGAAAAACAAAACCGCAAGGCCGAGCTGGACGGCAAGGTGAACGAGTGGCTGACCTGTCTCTTCGCCCAGTATATGCTCGGCGAGGCCCAGTCGTATTACGAACGGGTGCGCCAACCCTTGGTCATCCGCCAGGCCGGCGACTACCTCCACCTCATGACACAGGGACGCTATACCCTCCAGGCCAGCTTTGACGGCCGCCAGCTCTACGCCGTCGACGGCACGCAGCGGCGCATCCCGGAAAAGCAATGGAGCAGCGGCCTGGGCGATCAGATTTATCTGGCTATACGCATCAGCCTGGCCATGGCCTTTTCCAAGCAAATCGAGGCGATGCCCCTGATTTTAGACGACATTCTCGTCCGCTTCGACGAACAGCGGCAGAAGGAAGCCATTCACTTCCTGGCCGATTTAGGCAAGAAAGAACAGATTTTCTTATTTACCTGTTCCCAGACGACGAGAAATCTCGCCGGCGAGGTACAGAAGGAATTGGCCGGAGAAACCGATACGATTCATTTATTTGAAATCGAACAGGGAACGATTCGGCAAAGCGTATAACCCGCGAGATTGGAAAGGCAGGTGCAGAAGCTATGACAGCTGCTCGGCCGGCGCTGCCGCCGGCTATGATGCTGGCGGCGATGGACGCCGTAAGCGACGGCATCGTTATCGTAGACAAGGATTCCCGTATTATTTACATAAACGACGCGTATACGCGCATCCTGCGGGTAGAGCGGCAAAAGGTGCTGCACAAGCAGATCAGCGTCATCGAGCCGGGCGCCGTCATCCTGGACGCCTTGCGCGACAGGCAGCCCCGCTCGCGCCTTCCCGTAGAAGTCAAGACGCGGGGCAAGCAGATACTGGTCAACATCACGCCGATTTTCGACGGCGGCGAAGTCATCGGGGCCGTGTCGGTCTTTGAAGACATTACGGAGCTGTCCCTCAGCCATCAGGAGCTGGAACGGGCTCAGCGGCTGAGCCGGTCTATCTTCAAGGCCGCCGCCGACGGCTGCCATACGCTGCCTCCGGAATTTGCACATATCGTCGGGGACAGCGCCAAGTTCCTGCGCTGCCTGCGGCTGGCGGAGCTCGTGGCGCCGACCGACGCGACTGTCCTGGTAGAAGGGGAAAGCGGCGCAGGCAAGGAAGTCGTCGTCGACGGGATTCTGCGCCTCAGCGGCAAGCGGCGGCGTCCCTTTGTCAACATAAACTGCTCGGCCATTCCGGAAAGCCTCATGGAAAGCGAGCTCTTCGGCTATACGGCCGGCTCGTTTACCGGCGCGGCCAAGGGCGGCAAGGCCGGGAAGTTTGAGCTGGCCGACGGCGGCACCATCTTCCTCGACGAAATCGGCGAAATGCCGCTGTTCATGCAGGCCAAATTGCTGCGGGCCCTGCAGTCGGGGGAAATACAGAAAATCGGCTCCGACACGATGCAGAAGGTCGACGTCCGGGTGATTGCGGCGACGAATCGCAACCTGAAGCAGATGGTGCGGGATGGGAAGTTCCGGGAAGACTTGTACTTCCGCCTCAATACCTTTACGATCGTCATTCCGCCTCTGCGGGAGCGGGGCGAAGACGTACTGCTCCTGGCAGCGCATTTCCTGCAGAAGTTTTCGCGGAAGTACGGAAAAAAAGCGCGCCTGTCCCCAGCTGTGCAGCAGTTCTTTTTGTCTTATTCCTGGCCGGGCAACGTGCGGCAGCTCGAAAGCTGCATGGAGTATGCTGTCATTGTGTGCGGCGGCGGCGAAATCAGGATGAACCATCTGCCAGAAGAAATGCAGGGGATTTCGTCATCGGCAAAACGGACGGACGCAGCGGAATATTCGGCAGCCAAGGCAGTGCACGGACTGAAAGCAGATATACAGGCTATGGAACGGGATTATATCCTGCGAGTACTGAAAGAGACGGGCGGCAACAAGAGCAAAGCGATGGAAGTGCTGGGAATCAGCCGCCGCACCTTTTATAAAAAGTGGAAGCTCTACGGATTAGATAAAGAATCGTCTATAAAGTAAACACTATATACATGGTAAACACAAAAAATCCTTCTGGTATACAGTTTGAACTCGTATCACCAGAAGGTTTTTTTAGAAATAATAGTTTGATGCTTGTGAAAAAGACCGTCAGGCCGTAGGATATGCGGAATGTGGATAAAATTTGTAAATATGTATTGCGAAAACAGAAGTCAGTGGCATGTAAATTTCATATATACTAGCGAAGCCATTATGAATATGGCACCATGTCGCGACAATACATGCATTTACATGACAGAAAGAAGGTACATCTATGAAGACAATACGCATCGGCGGCGGCCAGGGCTTTTGGGGAGACCTGATTGACGCGCCGATTATCATGGCGAAGGAAGACAACGTAGATTATATTTGCTGCGATTATCTGGCGGAATTGACCTTGTCCATCATGCGGCGGCAGCAGGAAAAACGGCCTGAAGCAGGCTACGCCCGCGATTTCATCACGTCGCTGAAGGGCATGCTGCCCTACCTGGCGGAAAAGAAGACGAAGGTCATTACCAACGCCGGCGGCATGAACGTCAAGGCCTGCGTGGAAAAGGTAAAGGAAGTCGTCAAAGCCGGCGGCTACAACCTGAAGGTCGGTTACGTCCTCGGCGACGACGTGCGGGAAAAGATTCCCCAGCTTCGCGAGCAGGGCGTCCAGATGCAGCACATGGATACGGGCGAAGATATCGACGGCATCCTGCCGAAGATGGTCAACGCCAACGTCTATTACGGCGTAGAGCCTATCGTCAAATGCCTGGAAGACGGCGCGGACATCATCATCCTGGGCCGCTCGACCGATACGGCTATGTTTGAAGCGCCCCTCCTGTACGAATTCGGCTGGAAGCTCGACGACTGGGACGCCAAGGCACGGGCATTCTGGCCGGCCACCTCTGCGAATGCGGCGCCCAGGCTACAGGCGGAAACTACGACTACGACTGGGAACACGTCCCACGTCCGGAGCTTTTAGGCTATCCCATCGTCGAAGTCAGCGAAAAGGGCAGCCTCGTTCTGACGAAGACGAAGAACACCGGCGGCCTCGTAACGGTCCAGTCCGTCAAGGAACAGCTCATGTACGAAATCCACGACCCGTCGCAATACATTACGCCCGACGTCGTCGCCGATTTCAGCAAGATTACGCTGGAAGAAATCGAACGGGACCACGTCGCCGTCCGCGGCGTAACGGGCAAGCCTGCTCCCGACACTTTGAAGCTCTGCGTCGGATACCTCGAAGGCTACCGCAATATTGCCTACCTGCCCTACAGCTGGCCGAGAGCGCTGGATAAAGCCAAGATGGCCGCTAATATTCTGGACAAGCGCATGGCCATGAAGGGACTGAAAGCCATCCGCACCCATATCAGCTATTTAGGCGTCAACGCCCTCCACGGCCCGCTGGCTCCGGAGCTCGACGCCGATTTGAACGAAGTCGTCCTCCGCTACGCCATCATGACGGAAACGAAGGAAGAAGGCCTGAAACTGACGCCGGAAGTCGCCGCCGTCAGCAACCTGAACGGCCCGGCCCAAGGCTGCTTCTTCGGCGGCCGTACCCGTCCCAGCGAAGTATTCGCCCTGTGGCCGACGCTCATTCCCAGAGACGCCATTACGATGGAAACGCACGTAGAGGAGGTTTAACGTCATGAAAGTTCAGTTGAAAGATATAGCTCACGGCCGCTGCGGCGATAAGAGCGATACGTCCAATATCTGTATTTACGCCCGCAAGCCTCAGTATTATAAGGCCATGGAACGGCAGCTGACGGCGGAAGCCGTGCGCCGCCACTTTGAAGGACTCGTTTTCGGCGACGTCGTACGCTACGACTTGCCCCAGCTGGACGGCTTCAACTTCGTCATGCATCATGCCCTGGACGGCGGCGCGACGCGCTCCCTGCGCCTCGACACGCTGGGCAAATGCATGGAAGCGGCGCTGCTGCGCATGTACATTGAAGTCGACGACGAATAAACAGGAGGTGTCCACTATGGCAAAACCGTTGGAAGGAATTCGCGTATTGGATTTGACCCGTGTACTTTCCGGACCGTACTGCACGATGCTGTTAGCCGATATGGGCGCAGAAGTTATCAAAATAGAAACGCCGGAACATGGCGACGACAGCCGCGCCTATCCTCCGTTTGATAAAAACATAAGCGCCTATTACGCGAACCTCAATCGCAATAAGAAAAGCGTTGCACTGAACTTGCGCGATGAAAAGGCGAAGGATGTACTGCGGGAACTGATTAAAAAGTCCGATGTATTCGTAGAAAATTTTAAACCCGGCACGATTGCCAAAATGGGTTTTTCATACGAAGAAGTTAAGAAGATGAATCCTAATATCGTCTTCGCTTCTATTTCCGGATTTGGACAGACCGGCCCCTATCGCCTGCTGCCGGGGTACGACATCATTGCCCAGGCTATGAGCGGCATGATGAGCGTTACCGGCTGGCCCGATTCGCCGCCGACGCGTACGGGTACGGCGATTGGCGACGTGTTGGGCGGATTAAATTGCTGCATTGGCATTTTGGCAGCTTTGCAGGGCCGCAACAGCCAAGGTCACGGCGAATATGTCGACGTTGGCTTGGTAGACTGCTCTGTAAGCGCGATGGAAACCATTACGGAAATTTACATGGTAGAAGGACGAATCCCGCAGCGTTCCGGGAACCGTTATGAATTTATTTATCCTTACGATTCCTTTGAAGGCTCTGACAAATGGGTCGTCATCGGCGTAGGAAACGATGCGATTTGGGAACGGTTCTGCAAAGCGACGGGCCATGAGGACTGGCTGGCAGACCCTCGGTTTGCCCTCAATAAAGACAGAGCCAATCAAAAAGACCTTCTTCACAATATGGTGACGAGCTGGACAAAACAGCATACGGCAAAGGAAATTATTGAACTTCTGCGGGCTCACAGCATTCCCTGCGCTCCTATTCACGACGTTTCGGATGTCGTTGCAGACGAACATATTGCCAAGGCGCGCAAGATGATTTGCGAAATAGAACATCCTATTGAAGGTACGATGAAAGTAACGGGCAATCCTATCAAAATGACGGAAGCCGACGAGTACAGTTACGCAAAAGCGCCTACCTTGGGCCGGGACACGCAGTCCGTTTTGCGCGACGTATTGAATATGAAAGAAGATGACATTGCCTATTTTGTCAAATAATCATACGTACTTTCCGTAAGAAAGGAGAGCTATTATGCTGGCTATTGTTGGTTTTGCGACGATCCTGGTGCTGCTGGCCGCCATTATGGCGAAAAAGCTGTCTACTATGTCGGCATTAATCGCGATTCCCATTATTGCCTGCCTGGCTATCGGCGAGGGCGGTTCCTTGAGCAAGTATATGCTGGACGGGATTAAAATCGTAGCTCCTACAGGCGCGATGTTCATATTTGCCGTATTGTTCTTTACAATCATGGGCGACGCCGGAGTTTTTGAACGAATTGTCAATAAAATCATGGGCATCGTAGGCACGGACCCGGTAAAAATTTGTGTCGGCACCTTTGTTATCACGCTGTTAGTCCATTTGGACGGCTCCGGCGCGGCGACGTTTTTAATTGTCATTCCGGCTATGCTGCCTGTTTTTGAAAAACTCCAGATGGATAAACGGGTGCTGGCGACGATTGTAGCTCTAGGAGCAGGGACTATGAACATTGTTCCTTGGGGCGGGCCTACGCTTCGCGCGGCTGCGTCGTTGGAAATGCCTGTGACGGAGTTGTTTTCCCCCATGGTAATTCCTATAGCAGCCGGCATGGCGGCTGGCGCGGCTATTGCGGTCATGTTTGGAGTAAAAGAACGGAGGCGGCTGGGAGCTTCGCTGCAGCATTTGGATCTCAGCGTGAGCCAGGTGTCGGAAGAAGAGCTGGCCCTGCGGCGGCCTAAGTGCTTCTGGTTTAACATTGCGCTGATCATCGTGACGGTAGTAACTCTGGTGAAAGGAACGCTGCCTCCGGTAGGATGCTTCATGATCGCGCTAGTCGTCGCTTTGATTGTCAATTATCCCAATTTGCAGCTGCAGAGCAAGCTCATTGACATGCATGCAAAATCGGCCCTTATGATGGCAAGCGTCTTGTTTGCCGCCGGTATTTTCACCGGCATCATGAAGGGCACGGGTATGCTTCACGCGATGGCCGAAGGGCTGGCGGCGATTCTGCCGCCGTCCTTGGCAGCGCATTTCGCCGTCGTCATAGGCGTTATTTCGATGCCGGCAAGCCTGCTGTTCGACCCGGACAGCTTTTACTTCGCCGTCTTGCCCGTATTAGCTACGGCTGCCGAAACGGTCGGGTTATCCGGCGTAGATTTAGGCCGAGCCGCTATTTGCGGACAAATGACGCTGGGCTTCCCCTTGTCGCCGCTGACGCCGGCAACCTTCTTGCTCATCGGCCTGACAGGTATTGATTTGGGGGATCACCAAAAGCATACCTTTATTTGGGCCTGGCTGGTATCCTTAATTATCTTGTTTGTATCCATTCTCATTGGCGTTATTCCTTTGTGATTGGAACAATAGAACTACCTTGTTTTCCGGTATACACGCGACTTAGCCGTTTCCTGTATTGGCCGGAAAACAAGGTAGTTTTTTTCTTGCCCGATTTGACAGCCTCGCCTTGTTATGGTATGATAAACAAAGTTAGGCGACATGAGGCCTAGCTTTTTTAAGTTGCAGTAAAATTTTCTTGACTTAGCCTGACAGGTGTGGTATCTTATAAAGGCAGTCTTGCGCAGGCACTGGGTTTGCGCGTAGTATCAGACTATTTTTAAGAGAGGTGTAAGGGAATGCGTACAGCGATTACATTGGCATGCACAGAATGCAAACAGCGTAACTACCGGACAAACAAAAACAAGAAAAACAATCCGGACCGTTTGGAATTGAAAAAATATTGCCCGTTCTGCAAAAAACAAACCGTACATAAAGAAACGAAATAATTTTGATGGAATAAGATGTGCTTAATCTTATTTGGGTGTGAGAGGTTATATGGCACTTTCAAAAAAAGCAGCACAAAAGAATAAGAAGAATCCGGGCAAGTCATTTTTTCAAGGCGTTAAGGTGGAACTGAAAAAGGTCATCTGGCCGACGAGAAGAGAGCTGATAAACTACACGGTCATGGTCATCGTCGCGACGATCGTCGTCATGGCGATTATCGGCGTGGCCGACGGCGTTTTTGGTCAGTTGTTTAATTTGCTTCGAGCCGTTGTCGGATAGGGAGGCCTGCGCTTAAATGGAATCTGAAAAAAAATGGTATGTCATCCATACGTATTCCGGTTATGAAAATAAAGTAATGGCTACGTTGGAACGGAAAGTTAAATCCATGGGATTGGAAAATGTCATTAACCGCATCCTCGTCCCGATGGAGGAAGAAATCGACGTCGGCAAAGACGGGAAAAAGCGCGCCGTGAAACGCAAGGTTTTCCCCGGCTACGTCCTCGTCGAAATGGAAGTCAACGACCGTTCCTGGTACGTCGTCCGCAACACCCCGGGCGTAACGGGGTTTGTAGGCTCGGCGACGAAGCCTATTCCCTTGGAACCGGAGGAAGTTAAGAGCATTCTGAAATCGCAGAATCTTGACACGGAACCGAAACCGCATATTTCCGTCGAAGTAGGCGAACAGGTCCGCATCACATCCGGTCCGTTTGAAAACTTCATTGCGACCATTACGGAAATCAATGAGGAAAAAGGAACCCTCAAAGGCCTTATCGATATGTTTGGCCGGGAAACTCCAGTAGAAGTCGACTATTCTCAAATTGAGAAAAGTCTGGAATAAATACTTCTAAAATGCGGCGAAAGCCGCGAGTGGGAGAATCATTAGGATTCGCGTACCACATCTTGTAATGTGAGGAGGTGTAAATCACCATGGCAAAAAAAGTAGCAAGAATGGTAAAACTTCAGTGTGAAGCTGGCAAGGCAACTCCGGCGCCTCCGATTGGTCCTGCATTAGGCCAGGCTGGCGTTAACATCATGGCCTTCGTAAAGGAATTCAACGAACGTACGGCGAAACAGGCTGGTTACATTATTCCTGTTGAAATCACTGTATACGAAGACAGATCCTTTACCTTCATTACAAAGACACCGCCCGCTGCCGTATTGTTGAAAAAAGCAGCTGGCCTTGACAAAGCTTCGGGCGAACCGAACAAGAAAAAGGTTGCAAAGCTGAGCCGCGATCAGGTTCGTGAAATTGCAACGACGAAGATGCCTGACCTCAACGCCAACGACGTAGAACAGGCTATGAAAATGATTGAAGGCACTGCCCGCAGCATGGGTATTGAAATCGTAGACTAATTCCGATTTCCCTGCCCGTGGAAGGGGCGAATGCCCCGCTAAACCACTAAGGAGGAAAAGACATGGCAAAAGTAGGCAAGAAATATGCTGAAGCCGCTAAAATGTACGATAAATACAAATTGTACGAACCGGCTGAAGCCATCGACATCTTGAAAAAGATGGATACGGCTAAATTTGACGAAACTGTCGAATTGGCTGTAAACTTAAACGTAGATCCGAAATATGCCGACCAGCAGGTTCGCGGCGCTTTGGTTCTGCCTCATGGCATTGGCAAAACGAAGACTGTTCTCGTATTTGCTCAAGGCGATAAAGAAAAAGAAGCTCAGGAAGCCGGCGCTGATTTTGTAGGCGCAGACGACCTGATTGAAAAAATCAAAGGCGGCTGGCTCGATTTCGATGTAGCTATTGCTACGCCGAACATGATGGGCAAAGTTGGCCGTTTGGGTAAAATCCTCGGGCCGAAAGGCTTAATGCCGAACCCGAAAGTCGGTACGGTCACGATGGACGTTGCAAAAGCTGTTTCCGAAAGCAAAGCTGGTAAGGTTGAATATCGTACGGATAAGGCCGGCAATATTCACTCCCCTATCGGCAAAAAATCTTTCGACGCTAATAAATTGATCGAAAACCTTACGACTCTCGTCGACACGCTTATCAAAGTAAAACCGTCGGGTGCCAAAGGCCAGTACATCAAAACGATCACTGTCAGCTCCACGATGGGCCCTGGTATCCATATCAACCCGTTCAGCGTAAAAGGCATTGTAAAAGCTGACGAACAATAATAATATCACTCTTAGCTGTAGACTGAAGGTATGTATAATGGACGCAAGTCCGCCATCTGAGGCTAAAACTAGTAGATTATTGAGTACTACTGATAACGACTAGTTCGGCCTCATGGAAATGAGGCCGTTTTTATTGCTAAGACGATATAAATCCAAATCAAGGAGGTGTATCGAAGGAATGTCTATGTATGCAAAGCATCAGGTTTCTCCTGCTAAAGCCGCTGTCGTTGAAGAAATGAAGGAAAAACTGCAGGCAGCTCAGGGTGTTGTATTCGTTGGATTTACGGGTTTGACCGTAGCCGACGTTACGAAGCTCCGCCGCAAATTCCGCGAAGGCAATGTTGAATACAAGGTTATCAAAAACACCTTGACGCGCATCGCCGCCAGCGAAATCGGTTTCGAAGGGGTATCTGAATTCCTCGAAGGCCCGACAGCTATCGCCTATTCCACGGAAGACGCCGTAGCTCCGGCTAAGATTTTAAAAGAATTCATTAAAGAAACGAAAACAGAAGCTCTGACGGTCAAAGTCGGTATTGCCGACGGTCAGATCATCGATGCAGCAGCCGTCGACGCATTGGCAAACCTGCCGAGCCGCGACGAACTTATCGCGAAGGTTGTCGGCAGCATGCAGGCTCCTATTTCCGGTCTTGTCAACGTACTTCAGGGCAATATCCGCAATATGGTTTATGTGCTTGACGCAGTACGTGCTAAGAAAGCAGAACAAGAAACTGCTTAATCTAAATTACAACTTTTAATTAAAAAATCGATACTATGGAGGTATTTTAAAATGACTAAAGAAGAAATCATGCAAGCCATTGAAAACATGACTGTTTTGGAACTTTCCGAACTCGTAAAAGAAATGGAAGAAAAATTCGGCGTATCCGCTGCTGCTCCCGTAGCTGTTGCTGCTGCTCCGGCTGCTGGCGCTGCTGCTGCTGAAGAAAAATCCGAATTCGACGTTATCCTCGCTTCCGCTGGCGACAAGAAGATCAACGTAATCAAAGTTGTCCGCGAAGTAACGGGCCTCGGCTTGAAAGAAGCTAAAGCTCTCGTTGACGGTGCTCCGAGCCCTGTTAAAGAAGGCCTCTCCAAAGCTGACGCTGACGCTCTCAAAGCTAAATTGGAAGAAGCAGGCGCTACTGTTGAATTGAAATAATTTCAGAAGAAATTATACGCTCCCAAGACCCGCTGATGTTGGGTTTTGGGAGTTTTTCTATGCCTCTGTTTCGTAAGGGCCTAACCATAGGGAGGAGGAACGGATATTGAATTCATTGATTAGTCCTGAAAATACGTGGATGCTGCTGGCGGTGATGTGCGCGTCCGTCGCTGCGTCGATTTATTTGGAACAGACCTATGCCTGGGCTTCGAAGGTGTCGGGAGCCGTCATCGCCCTGATTCTCGCCCTGGTGCTGGTCAACGTCGGCGTCCTGCCTACGCACGCGCCCTTGTTTGACGACATCGTCTGGGGATACGCCGTGCCGATGGCCATTCCCTTGCTGCTGCTCCAGGCCAACATGACGAAGATCTGGCGGGAAACGGGGCGGATGCTCTTCGTGTTTCTCATCGGCTCGGCAGGGACGATCTGCGGAGCCCTGCTGGGGACGGCGATTTTCGGCTCCATGATAGACGGGCTGCCCAAGGTGGCGGCCATGATGACCGGCTCGTATATCGGCGGCGGTGTCAACTTCGTGGCCCTGGCCGACGCCTTCAAGACCGACGGCACGTTGGTGTCCTCGACGATCGTAGCGGATAATCTCACCATGGCCGTTTACTTCCTCGTCCTGCTGGGATGCGTAAGCAACGCCTTTTTCCGCCGCTATTTTACCCATCCCCATATCGACGCCGTAGAGCAAAGCGGGCAGGCCGATGAAGGCAAGACGCTGGCCGCCGCCTATTGGAGCCGCAAGGACATTTCCCTGCGGGACATCGCCGTAAACGTCATGTATGCAGCCGTCGTCGTCACCTTGTCCAAGTGGATGGGCTCGTCCCTGTCGGCCGTCATTCCGACGGACAACTGGCTTCTCCACATGGCAAATACCTTTTTCGGCAGCGAGTACGTGTGGATTACCTTTATTTCCATGCTCGTCGCTACCTTCTTTGACAAAAAGGTGGCCTCTGTCAGCGGCGCCCAAGAAATCGGCACCTATTTCATCTACCTCTTTTTCTTTGTCATCGGCGTGCCGGCGTCTATATCGGAAATCCTGCGCAACGCGCCCCTGCTCTTTGCCTTCTGCTTCCTCATGGTCGTCGTCAATATGCTGTTTTGCTTTGTCGGCGGCAAGCTGTTCCGTTTTCATCTGGAAGACATCGTCCTGGCGTCCAACGCGAATATCGGCGGCCCGACAACGGCTGCCGGCATGGCCATTTCCCAGGGCTGGACGAAGCTCGTCGGCCCGTCCATGCTGGTCGGTACCTTCGGCTACGTCATCGGCACTTATTTAGGCATCATTGTCGGCAGTATATTAGGCGCGTAATCAAATAAATGATACATGTGTATATGACAAACCCGCCGCCTTTCTAGGGCCGGCGGGTTTTGTCGTACTGCGTTGCTGCGCAGGAGCTGCAAGATATAGAAATTTTGTATTGCAGGATATACGGGGTAAGTATTAGACACATCGGCAGCCGGACGTATAATAGACGTATACAGACACAGGAGGATGAGTGCTATGGAATATATCACATTGCGCAGCGGCGTGTCCATGCCCCTGCTGGGCTTCGGCACCTTTCAGATTCCCAACGGAGACACTTGCCGGAAGGCTGTAGCGGCGGCTATTGCCGCAGGGTACCGGCATATTGACACGGCCAGCTCGTACCAAAATGAAGAAGCCGTCGGCCAGGCAATCCGCCAGTCCGGCGTCGCCCGGGGCGAATTGTTCATCACGTCAAAGGCCTACATTCACGAAATGGGCTATGAACGGACGAAGGCCGCCTTTGAGCGCCAGCTTCGCCTGCTGGGGCTGGAGTACCTCGATTTGTACCTTGTGCACATGCCCTTCGGCGATTATTACGGCGCATGGCGGGCCATGGAAGAGTTGTATAAGGAAGGGAAGATTCGGGCAATCGGCGTGAGCAATTTCAACAGCAGCCGGCTGATGGATCTGTGTTACAACGCCGACATTGCGCCGGCCGTCAACCAGATCGAACGGCATCCCTTCTATCAGCGATCAGAGGAACTGGCCGTCATGAAGGAACTGGGCGTGCAGGCCGAGGCCTGGGCTCCCTTCGCCGAAGGGATGAACGGCATGTTTACCCAGCCCGTATTGCAGGAGATCGCCGCGGCCTACGGAAAGAGCGTCGCACAAGTCATTCTGCGGTGGGAAATCCAGAGCGGGTTGCCGTGCATCGCTAAATCAGTCCGACCCGAACGGATTCGGGAAAACTTCGCCATCTGGGACTTTGAGCTGACTGCGGATGAAATGAAGCGCATCGCCGCCCTTGATTTAGGACGTCCGCAGATGCTCGATACGGAGCGGCCCAGCGAAGTAAAACGGGTCTACGATTTCCTGAATAACCCCGTCGTCACCTCGCTTCATGAATAACGGCACACGTAGTATGAAAAAGAACAGCGCCTTCCCTTGGGAGAGCGCTGTTTTTTGAAGACGCGTATTCAATTTATTCGGAATAGAAAAAGCCGCAGGATGCAGCCTGTGGCTTTTTCGCTGTGCTTATGAATTTGTGATTTCATCCTTTTGCCTACGCTTAGAATAACAGCCCTTCTGGTGTTCGTCAATAGACGCAGGGCTCTGCTGGGAACGGCATTTCGGCTGAACACGGCTGGATACAGTACATTGTATATTTTTAAGTTCTTAAGACGATAACAAGTGTTTGTGAAAGAATAATCACGGATATATTTTAATTTGCAACGAAATTGTAAAGAAACTGTGACACAAAATGGATTGAATCGCGGCTATTTTGTGATACAATGAAGACAAGAAATTGCAGTACAAAGGAGGGATATTCGATATGCGTATTTGGAAACGGTCTATTATCGTAGCTGCTATTGTCGGCGCGTTGTGCGCTCCGACCTTTGCAATGGCTTCTCAGGCAAATTCCTTTGGCGATATGAGCTTTACAGGCGCGCAGTTGACGGAGTTCAAGGCTCGTCCTCATCATCCGGGGCCTCCGCCGCCGCCGAAAAAGAAACCGAAACCGCCTAAAAAAGTTAAGAAGCCAAAACCGAAACCGCATAAGCCCGGCCGGCCTATGCCGCCTCCGCCCCCGCCGCGTCATCATCGCTAAGGGGATGCATGAGGTACATGCTGAAAACGACAGGAATTTCGCAGAGAGATTTCTGTCGTTTTTGGCATACGCTGCGTTATGAAATATTTTTGAAAGGAGAGGTGCGTCATGTCGAAACGAATGGCCGCATATCTTGCCGCCGCAGCCTGCGTCGCCGTCTTGTGGAGCGCGCCGGCTCTTTTGGCCCAAGCTGCCGGACAAGATAATGCGGCGAGAAAGGGCAGCGCCTATATGACGGTACTGCGGGCGAGACAGCTTCCCCCGCCGCCTGCGCCTCCGGCAGCTCCGCCTATTCCTGCGCCGCGGCCTATTCGGCCTATACCGCCGCCGATGCCGCCTCCGCCAGCGCTTCATCCGGGACGGCCTCCCCAGCCGCCGCCCCCTCCGGTTTCACCGCCGCCTGCGCCGCGGCCGGACAGACCCCAGCCGGCACCTAAGCCGCCGTCTCTGAGTCCGCGGCATCCCATTCCGCCGCCGCAGCCGCCGGAAATTCCAAAACCGAGGCCCATTCGCCCCATCCCTCCGCCCATGCCGCCTCCTCCGCCGCGGCGATAATAGGGGGAGGGAGTATAGCTATATTTTTGCCAAAACCTCTCATTGTTAACTAATAGGTTGCGATGAGAGGTTTTTTGTCGTTCCGACTGCAGATTGCCCGTTTTTACTAAGGGTGAAAAATATGCGATAAATTCATAAAAATACATTGACAAATAGGAATACGCAGGATATCATCAAGTATTTCCGTTCGTTCCTACAGAAACAACGAAACCGGGTGCGTTGGGTTATCATGGATATGTCTAACCTGTTCCGGAAAGTTGTACAGGCGGTCTTTCCCAATGCTGTCATCATATGCGACCGGTTTCATATCGTCCGAATGGTGCTGTAGGCCATGGAACGGGTACGTAAGCGGATCCAGAAATCATTTCCCAAGAAAAACCGTTATTTTAAGCGGAATAAGCGGATTCTGCGGAAAGCCGGCCATACGCTGACGCCGGACGAACTGGTGTGCCTTGAGGAAATCCTGTCGCATTCGGAGGATTTACGGAAAGCGTACGCTCTCAAAGAAGCCTTTTACAAGGTACTGGATATGAAGCGAACTCCGTATGCAGAACCAGTGCTGCAGGACTGGCTGGAATTAGTCCGGTCTGCTGACCTGGAAGAATTTCAATCGCTGCAAAAATCGTTTACAGACTGGTTTGAGAAGATTGTAAATGCCCTGAAATACCCATGGTCCAATGGGTATACAGAAGGGTGCAACAATAATAAAACGAACCAGCTTGGGGATTCGAAGCTATAGTCGGTTTAAAAAACGAATTTGATATATAGCCTAATTAACAAGCGGGAATGAGACGCAAAACATTGTAACAAGAGCAGATACCTCAACATTTGACAAAGAACCAAAAATAAGCTAACAAATTTGCTGAAATCGTTTGCTGATTTCGTGTATTTGTTAGCTTATTTGAATGAGTGTGAAAAAATTTGCAATATGTCAGCTCATCGGATGATGGGACATGTAGTGCGACAAGGCCGCGCGGTTGGTAATGCCCAGCTTTTTGTATATTTGGCTCAGGGTCTTCTTTACGGTCACTTCGGCGATGTTTAGCTGTTCGGCGATGGCTTTGTTGGTCAGGCCGGTAGCGACCATAGCGGCGACTTCTTGTTCCCGCTTGGATAAGGGCAGGGCCGGCTTGGCGAGAGCCGTGCGCAGCGTCGACAGAGGCTCGGCCAGGGAAAGGCCTTGCGCCTGTTCAATAAAGGGCGCTGTCGCTGCGTCGGAACAGAGCCGTTTCATCGTCTGCGGCAAGTATTCGGCGTGTTCGGCGAAGGGCATGACGAGATGGTCGGGCTGGGCCAGCGCGACGGCCTGCTTCAATGCCGTTGCTGCTCCGTCTATGTTGCCGGCGTGCTCGTAGACGCAGGCGAGAAGAATCGATTCGTAAATCGCCGGCAATATGTACTGCGAGGCCATAGCCGTTTTATAATGTTCCGTCGCCTGCAGCAGGAGCTGAGGAAATTCTCCGCGGCTCAGCAGGACCTTATCCTGTATGACGGCGGCTATCGGCGCGATGGGATAATAACAGCCATTTACGTCTATCGGGGGGGGGGGTGAGGTGTAAAAGGGCACAGAAGCCGACGAACTGTTCAGCATCGACTGGAGGAAGGCTTCGCACAGGTGCTTTACAGCCGTGCCGCATTGTGGGTAGACCTGGAGCTTCAGCGAGTGCAGGTGCTGTACTTCTTTCTGCAGCGCTGCGGCGTCGCCGCGGCAAAGGGCCAGGCGGGCCAAATAAAAATGAGCCGTTTGCAGATGGGAAATGCATTTCGGCACGATAGAATTGGCATGAACGTACTGAGTCAGCGTCTGTTCCGCCTCGTCGAGACGTCCTGTCAGGTATTCGTATTCGCCGCGGATAAAATCGGTCTGACACGGAAAGACGTCGGCGTGAATCAGCCGTATATAAGAAGCGGTAAATTGCCGCAGCCCTTCCGCCGTTTGTTCCAGTTGCCCCGGCAGGGAATGATAGAGGGACAATGGCGACGGCGAGCCGAAGGTCCATGGCAGGATGAGGTCGTGCGGCGACGGGAGAAGCTCCCGGGCGCGCTGGACGTGCTTCGTCATAGCGGAAAGATCCGGGTACGAGCAGAAACCTTTCATCACCTCGGCATAGGCCGCGTAGTACAGGCGCTGGGCGGCGTCGGCGAATTCCGTCTCGACGCAGTCCGCCAGAACGGAAAGATATTTGACAGCGAGGAGCCGCTTGCCGCAGCGGAAGGCGTATAAGACGCAGTAAAAGCAGCCTTCCAGATGAGCGGCCCGTTCTGCGGCGGAAGCGTGCTGCAGCGTATCGGCTGCGACCTCATGGGGGAAGCCGTATAGGCTTTCCCGACCGCCTTGCTCAATTGCCGTCAGGACCGTATCGTAATTGCCGGCGCGGCGGGCCAGGACGATGGCCTGCTTATAGTCGCCTTCCTGCAGGTACCAGTGCGCCGCCCGGAGCTGCTGCGCCTGCTGCCAGCGGCGGCTTTTCCGTGAAAAGACATAGTGCAGATACGAGGCCAGCAGGGGATGGAAGGAATAGGTCCCGTCATGGTAATCGAAATATAAGAAGGGATTTCGTTCCACCTCGGCGTCGAGAAGATCCTTGGCGCGGGGCGAATCCATCACATAGGACGCCAGCTCTCCCGTAAAGGATGGAAAGAGGGACAGGGCCAGAAAGAGATTTTTTCCCGCTGCGTCGAGATTGGCAAAGGCATTTCGTTTTATGTAGCTGCACAGCTGGTACTTGTCCTGCGTCGTCAGGACGTTTTCTCCATCGGCTTCGGCGCGCTGCTGGAAGTTGTGCATACCGTACTCGACGGCGAACAGCTCCTGGTCGTTCAGGCGGTTATAGGCGACGGAATTATTCAGGTAGATGATTTCCCAGCCGTCATCGCAACGCTGCGTTTTTTGAAAAATAAAGACGCAGCGCTGGTATTCGTGGATAAACATGTTGCAGGACGGGTCCGTCGTGATGTCGGAGCAAATCTGGCAGAGCCACGTCGTATCGCTCAGCGGGCGGACGGTGTACTCCTCGTTGCTGATGCGGCAGGGGACGCGCTGGCTGTGGCCGCGGCGGAGGGCCTCTGTGACGGCTTCATAGCCTGTGAGCTGCATATGCTTTCCCGCGCCGGCCCAGATGACGTCGTCCGATAAATGAGAAAAGAGCGGCGTCAAGTCCAGTTCTTCAAAATACGCCGTCATAATTTGTTTGCTTAGCTGCAATATAAGCGCTTCTTCCGTCATCATGCAAGCACCCCCTTCATAGGCAGATAGATAGATTCATGGAAACACCCCGAAACAACATGGGAAAAACTGCAAGTAATTACATTATAATACGGAATAAGGTCCTGGAAAATATACTTTTCACAATTTTATAAATATTTAATGAGCTTTGTGCGAAAAGAGAGAAAGAAATTCGCCGGAGCTCGTTTTTTATTAAAGTATATACTTTTGTATAATATATTTACCTTAGTACCTTCCTTTATAATATAAGTTGAAGAAGTATATGACTGCACGAACTGCGGAGCAGTTGGCAAAAAGTTTTGTATGACGCATAAAAAGTTATTATAAAGAATAAAAATACGATAAAAAGACCATAGAAACAGGAGGGTTACATGACGATGAAAGTCTGGACTAAATATATATCAGTTATCATTGCCTCCAGCGTGCTCCTTGGGGGTCACGCATGGGCTGTCGAATTGCCGCCGGCAAATGAGCTAGCCGGGATGAATGATTCGGGCGTACAGCTTAGCCGCACGCGCCAATACCTGGAATGGCAGCGGACGATGCAGCGCATTTCCGAAGGCCGCGAAGCGAGCCAGGTAGAGGATCAACGGGAGACGACGCCGGAAGACACGTCGAAAGCCGTCCGCTTTCAGCTGAACGACATTATCGTCGACAAGTCGGACGTACTGAGCAGCGAAGAAGTACAGGCTGTGACGGCGCCCTATATCGGCAAGGAAGTCTCCATACAGGACTTATATGCCATTGTAGAACAGATCAACGAACTGTACAGCAAAAAAGGCTACATGACCTGCCGGGCCTACTTAGCCCCGCAGACCATTAAGGGCGGCGTCGTCCATATCAGCGTCGTCGAAGGTAAGACCGGCACCGTAACGGTACAGGGAAACGACTCGACTAGGGAAGATTACATTCGAAACCGCATCGCTATTGAAGAAGGAAAGATAACTAATATTTCCGACGTCAATAAAGATCTCCTGCGGTTCAACGCGACGAACGATGCGCAGCTGCGCATCGCCATGAAAGCCGGCGAGATCTATGGCACGACGGACTACGTCATTACGGCCTATGAGCCGCAGCAGCAGATTTTCGGCCTCTTTTCCGATAATGCCGGCAGCGAGACGAGCGGCCTGTACCGCGGCGGCATGTTCTGGCAGGCCCGGAGCCTGACGGGTGTCCGAGATTCTCTCATGATGACCTCGGTCTTTTCCGAAGGCACGAAATCCTTTGGCTTGTCCTACTCCCTTCCCATCAACCGCAATGGGACAAAGCTGGGGATCAGCTACAGCACCAACAGCGTCCACATTACGGACGGGCCTCTGGAAGACCTGGACGTCAAGGGCCATTCCTATGCCTACGGCATTTCCCTGACCCAGCCCATTATGACGACGGAAACGGTGAAATCCGAAATGGGCCTGGAATACGGCTACCAAAACTCGAAAACCGACTTCATGGGCATGCACTGGATCGACGACACCGTCAAGGGCTGGTCCCTGTTCTTTGACCAGATCGACTACGGCCGGACGACGATTTTCTATCAGAAGCACGCCTATCGCGTCGGTGATTACGACGACATTGCCGGCAACACGCGGCATTTCGGCAAATATTACTTCAATACCTTATATCAAAAAGCGTTTCCATCGGGACAAATGATAACGGCCCGCTTGGACGGACAGCTCAGCAGCACGCAGTATCTGCCGACAGCTGAGCAATTCTATATCGGCGGCATGTACAGCGTCCGCGGATATACAGAAAGCTTGCTCGGCGGAGACAGCGGCGTCATGGGAAGCATTGAATATACCATTCCTCTTACTTCGTCCAGGAAGACAGATGCCTACGTATTTCTCGATGGCGGCCGCGTCTGGGGCGAAAGCGCCTATGACGATACGATTCTCGTTGGCACGGGATTTGGCATCAAGACGGCTATTGGCGACCATATGTCAATAAATGTTGGCATGGGCTTCCCTCTTATCCGCACGGTCAATGATGAAGAACAAAGCCGGGCGAGAGTTCATTTTTCCTTCAACAGTCAGTTCTGATACAGATACGTGAGGAGGCAGGACGATGAAATACATACGACAATTTACGCGCAAACAAGAGCGAAATCATACGAAAACATTAGAACAGCAGAAATACGACCTTGATTTGGCAAAAAAGGTATTGGCGACGATAACGGCGTTCAGCTTCATCGGTAATCCTTTCGTGGCCATGGCGTCGACGATTACGCGGGTAGACGCGCCGAATGACAACCTCATGAATGGAAATGTAGGGAATATTTACGCTGAAAAGATTGTAAATAATAATACGGCTGTCAACCGCTTCGATCAATTTAAGATTGACGCCGGTGATATTGCCAATATGTATTTCCGGACACAGAACAACGGATCATGGGCAAATAACTTGGTCAACTTTGTCAACAGCCGCATCGATGTAAATGGCACGCTTAATGCGATTAAAGAAAACAAAATCGGGGGCAACTTGTTTTTCTTAAGCCCGAATGGCATGGTTGTCGGCAAATCTGGCGTCATTAATGCTGGGTCGCTGTTTGCCATGGCACCTAAACATGGGTTTGATCCTGAATCAACGTTAGATGAATATAACTATACGTATGAAGGATTGCGTGGAGCATTTGAGTCTGGAACGGTTACGGATGAAACGCTGAATCGAATGATGACACTTGATATTCCCTTGAATTCCAGCGGTACCATCAGCGTATTAGGGACGATTAATGCTGTTGGCGACGTTAAATTGGCTGCGGCTAATGTTGCCGTTGGAAAAAATGTCAGCGGAGAAAACTTGGCTGACGGAACGAAACAGGGAGAGATCGTGACGGGTGCGGCAATTCGAACAGGCAGTGCGAATAGCTTTAATTTTTCTGATTTAGTAAATATCAAAAATAGTGATGGCACGATCAAGACTAATGCTGGTTTGGGAGATAATTTGACTGCTATAGAAACCGGCAGCGGTGATATCGTATTATTTGCCAAAGCAGAAGATAAGAATATAAAGTATAGCGATTTTAATGACTTAGGCAAAGAAATATTAGATCAAACAGTAAATCTTGATATGCCTAAAACCATTGAAGCATCTGTCGAAAATTATGGCACAATTAAAGCAAAGGGCGGTGCTGTTCTGAAAGCTGAAGCTACGAACGGCAATAAAGATTGGGCAGAAGAGACATTAAAAGACAATACGCCTAATGGCGTAAAAATCCCGGACTATGTGCCCGTACCTGCAGCCAATGCGGATAATTATGTTCAAGTCATTGCTAAGGTAGATGTGCAGGGGGATATTACTGCTGGCGGTGACATTGTGCTTTCTGCTGATGCAGATAACACGTATGTAGATGATGGTTCATCTCTTACGGATAAGGTAGTAAAAGTATTAGGAACACCCATCACGCCGATGGCAGCTAATGTCATGATCTTAGACAATCAAGCGAAAGTCACTGTAGGCAAGGACGCTGCCATAACTGCTGATGGAACTATTGACGTTCATGCGAATGCTGTCCTCGATGGAACGGCTGGTGCGGCAGCTAATGGCCGGAAGCTGATCAAAGCGGTTTCAGATGCTATTCCTTCAGCAGCTGTTGGCTATGCCCGTGCTGAAAACAGCGCAGCTGTACAGATTGACGGTAATCTTACAGCTAAGGGAGAAACTGTTTCAAGTGAAAACAATGACAATGCAGCGAAAGGTGCAGTTAATATATCGGCATATGCTGAAGAAAATTTGAATAACACGGCTACTATGAATTTGAAGTCCGGTGCACTAGGGGCTGGATCGTCTGTTTTAGCTGCATCTGTTGCTGTCAGTGATAGTAAAAATAATGCAGATGTTACGATTAATGGTACGGTAGCGGCGGGAGACGCTGTTATTAAAGCTGATACGAAAAATGCATTGGTAACGAGTGCTGCAACGAAGGCGCCAGATGATACGGCATTAGCAACGGCGGTTAACGTCATCACGCACAGCGGTCATGCCAATATTGGTATTAACGGTAATATTACAGCGCAGGATGTAACTATTGATGCGACCAATTATACTGATGAAAATACTATTACGGCGGATAACTCTCTGGGAATGGGAAAACTCATGGCTGAAGCTATGAATGCAGCTAACGTTGGAGGCATAACCAATGCGCTCAAAGAAAACCCATTAGTGCAGAAGATAATCAAAAACGACGGAACTTCTACGGCAGAACAACCGGGACTGCTAAAAGAACTCAGTGAAAAGATGGCTGTCGGCGCAGCTGTTGTCGTTGCTGATGAAACTAACGAAGCGAACGTTACGTTTGGAAACACGGCTCAGATTTCAGCTAGTGGAGATATCCGTGCAGACGCTGATGTTACGATATATGATTCTCACTTGTACGCTTCCGGTACGGCTAATTCCTATAAAAAGGACAATAACGGCAATACCGATATGGTAACTGTAGGGACAGGAGTCGTCTATGCAGGAATGAATAATAATGCCGCTGTTGTTTTTGAAGATGGAACGGCTGGTGAGGGAAATCATGCTAGCGTAACAGCGGCTCGCGATGTTACTATTACCAGCGGTACGACAATGGAATATCACCGTCCGGAACGGATTAAGCGAGAAATTGACAGAAGCATCAAAAACCTTGAATATGCGTTGGCAACGATTAAGGGTTTGCCGGAATATGAAGAGGAAAAATATACAGAGTTTATTAGTAGTCTAGGAACATTAAGCGGCGATTTACAAACGTACGCCGCAACATACAGTGACGAGTTTGTAAATGCTGTGGATAAGCCAGATGCCATTACAGCCGAAGGGACAGCCAGTCAGATTTTTGACGCTGCTTCAGGTGCCATTGGCATTTATAATGAAGTAATGAATTTGCAGCAGACGTTTAACGATATGTCGGATGTTACGAGTCCATTTAAAGCTGTCGTAAGCAACGCCCTTGGCGTAGTGACGAATTCTATTGCGTTTGTTGATCCTAATAATTATGCAAACGTCGCGGCCTCAGCGTCTGCCAAAGGCGGAACAGAAAGCACCAAGTTATCTGTCAGCGGAGCTGTTACCGTAACTGATTTCAGTAATACGAGCTCTGTTAAGGTCGGAACGTTTACAACGATGCAAGCTGGCAATACATTGGGGCTAACGTCGAAAAATACAGTCGAAGACGTCAATATTACTGGCAAGACAAAGCTTTGGAAAGGTGATGCTGATGCAAAAGGCGGTGCAGGCGTCGGCGCGAGTGTCAATTACCAGAATTTTGATACTGATTCTAATGTAATCGTTCAGAAAGGCGCAGACCTTACGGCTGGTGATATTTCCATTGGCAGTGACAGCAATATTTCCCATGTCGGTGCGATGTTAGGCGCAGGGAAAAGCGATGGCAGCGCTGTCAATGGCATGGTAACGATAACGGACAGTGACAGTTACAATAATGTCATCGTTGATACGGATGCTGTTTTGAAAGCTATTAAAGCTGCTAATACAACGGGGCATATTGATATTTGGGCAAATAATAATACGAATGTCAATAATGCAATTCTCAGTATCTCCGCCAGCGGAGCCAATGTTGGTGCCGGCATAGGCGTGGCTTTCAATAATATCGATGTACAGAACACTGCCCAGATTGCCGATATTGACAGCACTGATAGCGAAGAAGATGTGAAGGGAAACATTTCGGCATCGTCATTAAGCGTCAATGCTGAAACAACGGGTCTTATCAATGCCATCAGCGTTGCCGGCGGCATGACGAGCAGCGGCGAAAGCGAAGACGGGGAAGAAGGGTTCTTTGACAAAATACAGGCGCCTGTTAAAAAAGTGGAAGAAACGCAGACACAGGCCTTGGATAGAATTTCGAATATATCCAATAAATTGCAGGACGTGCTTCGCACCATGAATCTGAATTCTTCTTCTGGAAGTATATCATCAGAAAGTACAACTTCCGATGAAGGAGCAGGTGTTCCTGGATTCAGCTTAGCTGGAGCAGGAAGTGTATCCCTTAATTTAGTAGGCGATACGACGAAAGCTGTAATTGATGGCGCTGCGATTGATCTGACTGATGACGGCAAGCTGCAAGTAGGGGCAAGAGACTCTGCCTTTACTGGAGCTTGGAGCGGTGCAGCCGGCCTTTCGTTCCGCAAAGGAAACAGTGAATCGGGCGGCAATACGAGCGTCGCCGTTTCCGGTGCTGTTGGCGTCAATAATATCGACAACGAAATTACGGCTCTCGTTAAAAACAGCAAGATTACCGGTGCCAAAGATATTGATGTAGCTGCTGTCAGCGGCGGCACAACCGTTGCTGCCGGCTTGGGAGCAACGCTGACCAAAGACTCGACGGGCGGCAAAAATTACAGCGGCGGCGCGTCAGTTTCGGTAAACTTGATTGATAAGGATGTCCATGCCAACATGGACGGCGTAGACTTGACGGGCGTCATAGAAACTGAAAATGATACACAGAAAAAGGTCACGAATATTGACGTGGCAGCCTATGAAAGTGACGTGCAGGTTACAGGAGGCGTCCGCGCCGATATAGCTACTGGCGGCGGCAGTCTTGTCGGCGGCAGCGTGACAGTGGCTGATATTAATAACGATATCAACGCGGGCATTTCTGGCGGTACGTATACCGATGTAAACGATGTCAATGTAAAAGGCCTGCTGGCGACGACGCAGGTTACGGCAGCTGTTTCGGCAGGCGTAGTAGCAGGCGGCAACGGCACCGGTAACAATGCTTTCAGTGGAGCCGCCGTATATAATGGACTCAGCAATACTATTGAATCGGCTATTGATGGCGCAATGATTACGGCTGGGGGAACTGTATCTGCAACAGCTAAGGATACGAAAGCTAGTTCGGAAGAAGCAAAGCCGTATCAGGATTTGCTTGGCAGTTACGCCGATCATAATAAATTTGCTGCAGATAGAGGCATTGATACATCTGGCACCAGCTTCTATATTGGCACTGATCAATCCAATGATGGCTTGGACACAGCCGGTGTATCGGTTGGTTACGACAAAAATGGAAGCACAATTGTCGGCGCAGCAGCTGTCATTGCTGGCAGCAAAGACAATGCTGCCGGGGCAGCTATTAATATCGCCGATATTGATAACACGTTTACGGCCTCTGTTAATAATGACGCTTCCGTCACGGCCGACACCGTCCAGGCTGAGGCTAATGCGGACACGCTTCTCGTCGGTGTCGCTGCTGGCGTGGCTGCTGGTACGAAAAACTTCGGCGGCATGGGAAGCGTAACGTGGCAGGACATAAATAATGACGTCACGGCTCAGTTTGAAAACTCTGTAATTACTGCGAATGAAGCAAAGGCCAACGCGAGCAGCAGTACGCAGGCTGTCAATGTCGCCGGCGCTGTTGCTGTTGGCAAAACGGCTGGCATCGGTGCGGCATTAGCGTATAATGGTCTGGATAATACGAGTGGCGCGTATATGAAAGGAAATACGATCCGGGCGCTGAGTGATGATAAGACTGTTGATGTCAGTGTCGAAGCTAATAATACGGGAAAGGTCTATGGCATAGGAGCCGGTGTTGCTGCTTCCAAAACGGTCGCTATCAACGGCAGCGTTGCTGTCAATCGCGGCGGCAGTAATACAGAAGCTATAATCGATAAGAGCGATAGTGAGAATTCCGTTATTTCCAATGCTAGTCAGGTAACTGTTGCAGCAACGGATGACACAGATCGCCTGGCAGTTGTCGGCTCTGTTTCAGCTAGCGGCAAAGCGGCTGTTGGCGGCGGTGTCGCCTATAATGACGTCGGCGGTTCGTCGGCAGACAATGAAAACAGCAGTCAGAATACGCTGGCAGCTATACGGAACACAACTATTGATATGTCGGATAACGCACCGTCAAATGCGGATGACAGCGCACATCATATCGATGTTAGTGCTAAAGATCAATCTAAGCTGACGAGCATTGCTGCAGGGGTAGCTGCTTCAACCAATGCTGCTGTACAGGGATCTGCAGCAACCTCTTTGGTTAATAAAAATGTATCTGCTGTCATTGAGAATACGGATGTAGATAAAAATGGAGAAAACGTTGCTCAAGTAACAGTGGATGCGCAAAATAACAGCCAGATTACCAGTTCTGCTGATACGGCGTCATTTGCTGCCCAAGGTGCTGGTGTTGGCGCAGGCGTAGCTGTAAATCGCATTGTGCAGCAGACAAACGCTGCTGTAAACGGCGGCACGATGAATGTCGGCAATATGACTGTCCAGGCTGATGGAACGCCGCGGATTGAAAATATCGGCATTGGTATTGCAGCAGCTGTAACCGGTGCTGGTGCTACGGGATCTGTGGCAGTCAATATGATAGACAATGACGTGACGGCTCATATTGGTGACGGCGCAACGGTTATTGCTGATGGAAGCGTCGGCGTTATAGCAACAAGCGATGAACAGATCAGCAATTACGCCGGTCAGCTTGCTGCAAGTGCGAAAGGTGCCGGCGTGGGCATATCCGTCAGTGTCAACCAAATTGCTGGTACTACGAGTGCAACTGTCGGCAGCAAGGATGATAAAGAGAATACAACAGTAACTGCTAAGGGCAAGCAATCGTTAACGACGAATACAGCAATTGATAAAAAGTCTATAAATGATGCGCTCATTGATGGTAAGACCGTCGATATGGATTCACATATTACACGCGGAACAGAGACTCGAAGCGGGCTTATTATCGATGCTTCGTCTACGCGTGATATGAAGTCCTTCTTAATTACTGGCGGTGGAGCCGGAGAAGGTGCTGGTATTGCTGGTACAGTAAATGTAAATCAAATTAACGGCGCGACGAATGCGGGTCTTGCCAATTCAGTCGTAAACGGCAGCATATCACCGGATGAAACAGCAGGAAACGTCTATGTTAATGCTGGCGATTATTCCAATAGCGCAGGCTTTGTTGGCAGTATAGGCGTGGGTGGCATAGGTGCCGGCGTAGGCCTTGGCAGTGATACGAATACCATTAGCCGCTCTGTTGCAGCTTCTGTTGAAAATAGTGACATCAAGAGTACTGAATTTAAGTTAGATGCAGATTCGGCACAAGGTATTTCATCGTTTACGGCAGGTGGCGGTATTGCCGGCATCGGTGGCGGCATAGCCGGCGTCGTGACGGTGACGGAGCTTAATAATGCGACCAAAGCCATATTCACAGGCAGTACCGTATTGGCTGATTCTGTCAGTATGGCAGCTCATCATACCGGTATCGTAAATGCTGGGAACGTCAGCGTAGGCGGTGCTGGCCTTGGTGTAGGCGGCGGCCTTTCTGTAGGCGTATTGAAGGATAATTCGGATACAGAAGTTATAGTCGAAGGCACAGAGGCTGAAAAAGCTAGTATTACTGCTGGCGGCTCTGGTGGAGTCACTATTTCAGCTGAAAATACGACGACCGTTAATCCGATGATTTCAGCCAATGGCGTGGGAGCAGTCGGTGTCGCTGGAGCTACTTCTATCAATAATTTAAATAGTCATGTAAAAACTAATATCATCAATACGGAAATAGAATCAAAGGGTGGTATTAGTGGAAAAGCAAATAATACATTTAATATAAAGGCTTATATGGGTACAATTGGTGCCGGTGCTGTCGGAGCCGGTGCAGGCGTAACAGTTAATACGATTGACAGTACGGTACAGACCAATGTCAGTGGCAGCACGTTGCAGGCAGCAAATGATGTGATATTCACTGCTGACGAAACGCGTCATATTGAGCAGACAGCGACAAACGTTACGGCAGGCGGCGTAGCTGCTGGTGCTAATATTGCCGTGACGACAGTCGGACAAGAAATTTCTGCTGATACAGATACGGGGAAAAAAATTTCCGAGGCTAACGCTGTCTATGATAATGAGGCTGCAGCTGATTTATTAAAAGGATCGGAAGCGGCATTGGATACTGCTGATATTAATGACATCACTCTTTCCGTCGGCGCCGAATCTGGAGGCAGCGGCAAAGATTCGCAGATTACCGTCAATGTTTCAAATAGTAACATAACGGCAGGCAGCACGATTAAGGCTGAAGCGACGGAACAAGACGACATTGATATGACCTTAGGCAGTGGTGCCGTTGGCGGCGCAGCTCTCAATGCTGGCGTTGGCGTTCTCAATGTAAACCGTAATGTAGGTGTTAATGTTACAGGCGGCAGTATGACGGCAAATGACATTGATATCCATACGGATATTACAGGCGATGCCAACCTTGATGTATATCAAGGCAGCGCCGGTGTCGTGGCCGGTAATGCCGCTGTAGGACAAGCCAGTACGAGCGGCAGTAGCAAGATTAATATTAGCAATGCAGGATTTACGAGCAATTCACTGGATATATTGGCAGCTGATCATGGCGTAACGACTGTCGATGTACTCGGCATTACGGCCGGAGCCGTTTCTGTCGGAGCCATTGTTGCCGGTGCTGATAATGAAGGCAGTACAGCCATTACAATTGCAGGGAGTGAAGCAGCCGATAAGGACGGCGGCAATGACGGCCGTATTTCCATTAAGACGGACAAGGCCAATACGGTGACGGCTCATGCCATGGGCGGCGCCGGCGGTGCTTTAGCGGCCCAGGGCGTCGCAGCGACTGCCAGCGACAGCGGCAAAAGCAGTATTACCTTGAATAGTGGAAATAAATTAGTTGCGAAAGATATCGTCATCGCAGCAAAGGCTAGTCCAGCCGTTAAAGCTGTGGCGGACAGCGCAGCCGTCAGTGTGTTTGGCACGGCTGGCGGCGCCGGTGCGGAGGCGACGGCCAACGGTACTGTTGCCGTGACCGTGGCTGACGGCAACGAACTGAACGCCGATACCGTAGATATTTCCGCTGATGCGGCGACGCAAGACGGTAAAAATACGGCTGAAGCGGCTGTCGTCGGCGCCAGCGGCAGCGGGTATTATACCCTTGCCGAAAACTTGGCAAAGGCCGACGTAGCCATGAATGTTACCGTAGATGTCGACGATGTCGCCTACAAGACGGAGACGACGAAAAAACTCATTGGCTATAAAGACGTCGAGGGCAGTGAGGAAGGCGAGCGTACAGAAGTATATGCAGAAGATACGAAAGGCGTGACGAACCTCACGCTCAGCAGCAACAACGCCGCCAAGGCGGCGGCCGATGCGCAGGGCATCACCATTGGCGGCATCTTCTCCAGCGGCAACAATCAGGCATTCACTTCGAATACGTCACAGACGAAGGTTAGCCTCGCCAGCGGCAGTGAAAATACGTTGCTTGGCAGTTTGAACGTAACGGCAACCGGTGCCGGAGACAACACGGCGAAGGCCGACGGCAGCGGCGGTGGCCTCGTAAGCGGCGATTTGGCGGCTTACGTCAAAAATGAAATGAACGCGACGACGCAGGTCGACATCAGCGGCACGTTGGAAGTCGAAGGCGACGTGCGCATCGAAGCCCTGCAAAGCGACACGGCTAACATCAATGCCGACGCCCTGAAGGCGGCTGTCGTCGGGGCGAGCGCGACGAAGGCTGACAACTCGATTACGGGAACGACGGGGATTTCTATTAGCGACGCCGTGATTACCAGCGGCGGAGATATGGATGTCAACGCGGCTAATACGGTGACCTTCGGTGACAAGGAAAACTATGCTGTCGAAGGCAGCGGATACGGCGGCGTCAACGTACAAGGCGCGGTATTTAACAATATTATCGATAAGAAGGCAAATATTGCCATTGACAATAGCACTATCACGACTGACGGTGCTCAGAATTATGAAGCGAAGACGACGGGCAATTTGAACATAGGCGGATATATCAAGGCTGCCGGCTTAGGCGCATTTACTTGGGTAGATGTCAATAATACCGTTACGTCTACCGATACGGTGGCTGTCGACGAAAACAGCTCGCTGAAGACGAAAAAGGCCGGCAAAGATATCGTCCTGGCCGCTGTAGATAATATGGATATGGCAGTCATCGGCGTTGCCGATACGCAAGGCGGCGCCGTTGGCGGCGCAAGCTCCGATGTGACGAGCACCATGAAACGGAACAACAGCATTGCTGTCGACGGCACGCTGTACAGCATGAACGATGTCAACCTTTATGCCGGCAAGGACAAAGACGGCAGCGAAGGAAAACTGGATCTGGAAGCCGATTCGGAATCGTACAATAAGACGGCCCTGGCCGTATCGAATCCCAAACTAAACGATGCGGTGAACCAGAATAACACTGTTACCATCGGTTCTGGCAGCAAAGTCAGCAGCGTCCGCAACATCAATCTGTATGCTGATGCTGGCAAGGAAACGATTCGCGACAGCAGCGTCTTGTACACCTGGTATTGGAGCGATAAAGACGAAAACTACACCAGTTCGACAGTCGGCCACGAAGAACCGGACAATAAGCACAGCAATAATTTTGTACAAGCCGACGGGACGCTCACGGCAGGCGTACAGAACAAGCAGTATATCACCATTGGCGGAGACGATTCGCAGCTCGTCTTCTTCGACGACAAAGTCAAAGATGCGGTAAATGCTTATGAAAATGGGCAGGAGGCCGTAGGAAAGGACGACCTCATCATTAATGCTTCAAAAGGCGTGGATACGGATGGTATCGGCACGGGGACTATGGACTACGGCACGACACTGTTCGAGCGCTACAATGAGCTGGGCGAATTGATGCAGGCCTATGCGGAAGACCCAAGATCGACTGCTTATTTGGGCTATAAAGCCGAGCGAGACCGCATAATGAGTCAGATGGAGTCGATGGGCCTGATCGAAGAGATTAAAGTTCTCGATAATAAAGGCAAGCCAACGGGAGAAACGTATAAGGCTCCTGTCGAAGGCGCTACCATCGACTATATCGAGCTGTCCGACATTGTGGCCAGCGGCGGCAATATCAACATCCAGAGCGATAACCTCAGCGGCGAAGGCTCCCTTACGGCGAAAGGTGCGCCGGAAGTCGTCGTCAATAACAACACGAACCTCTATCTGAAAGTAAATGACATTACGATTGGTGAAGCTGGCGGTGAAATCCATTACAACAATACGTCCCTCACCGGCGACGCGGCGAAAGACAATGCAACTATCGAAGGGCTCAACAAAAATGGGATGTCGGCAAACTTTGCCGGCATTTCCCCGGACGCCGCAGCGGAAACGGGCGGTCGCATCGTCATCAACGGCAATTATGGCGGTACTGCTGTGTATGCGAAGGTGACGATTGACGGCCAGAACCAGAATATCCAGATGACGCCGCGGGCCGACATCGAGATTAATGGTCTCGTCGACGGCGGCGACGGTATAGTAGAAATCAGAAGTGCCGCGAACAATATCGTCATCCAAGGGGACAGCGCCTCTGACAGCGCCGGTGTGAAAGGCAAGACCGTCAGGCTGAGCGCCAGCAATGGTTCGGTCAGCCAGGGCTTCCAGGAAGGCATCGTGAGCATCGGCGGCGACGTACAGGATCAATATGCTTCACAATATGAAGAAGGTAAGACCCATTTCGACGATATATACGGATTCAAACATGATACGGTCCATGACGAATGGAGCAAGAACGAAGAGGTAAAATCTGACGGCAACCGGATTGCCGGGGAAAATATCTATATCAGCGCAGCCGACATCAATATCAATGGTAAAATTCAGAGTGGATATGAAAAATACGTTGTTGAAATTAAAGATACGAGTGAAGTACAAAATAAGATAAATGATCTCCGGCAGAACTGGCTGGATAGCGGCAGCGGTGTTTTGTCTGATGCTGAAGTCATGACGGGAGATACGTACCGCATCGTTACGGGCGAAGATGTATGCGGCGAAGACGGCGTATATTACCGCACCTTAGACGTATATTACAATCCTTATACGGGACAGCTCGTCGTGCCCGACGTGGACGCCCACGGCGGCCAGGTCTATCTCACAGGCCGCATTAGCAGCACTGGCAGCGGCAGCATCAAGGTGCTGGACGGCGCGTATGATATTAACGTCCACAACGATACGACGACGGATCTCCAGTTGGGCAAGCTGGTCAGCAACGACGTATCCGGCCTCATCAGCATTACGGATACGGCGAAAAATACGCTGACAGAATTTACTCGCGGCCAGACTATCGTCAAAGATTTGACGAAACTTGAAGATGGCGATTATGTAACCCTAGATACTATTAAAGGCGGCTCAAACGTATATAAGCCTCAGGAGGGCCTCCGTTACAACTGGACTACAGGGCAAGAAGTTACGACAAAGGAAGAATATAGCAATACCATTAAAGCCGGCTTGTGGGGCGCTGTAGATACTATGAATAAAAAGCAGTTGGATGACTTCGAGGAAAAGCATAAGCCGTCGACTCCGGCGAAAGAAACGGAAAAAGACAAGCCTAACGGCGAATACATTGGCAGTATCAGTACGCGCAAGGACGGCATCGACAACTACGACAACTTTATCGTCATTTATGATAATACGAAACTCAACGAAGACCGCGTTGGTCCCGGCGAGCCGGAACGGTGGAGCACAGGCTTCCTCGGTTGGTTCAAGTGGGAAAAATATACGTGGTCGGTGACGACGGGGACATCGCAGCAATACGTCGCCAGCGTCAAAGCCGATAAGCCCATCGAAATCGGCTTTTTCGGCAACGCCGACGGCAACAGTAAAATCAACATTAATGCGGCAGGCAACATCAACCTGACTAATACGATCGGCTCGGCCAGCAGCGGAACCGGTTCTGTCATTGACATCGCCAGCACAGGCGGCGCCATCAATCAAAAAGGCGGCTCCCTTGTCGGCGATAACATTAACTTGCAAGCGGCAGCGGGTATCAACGATGTAAATATCACTTCTATGGGCGATACAGTTCAGCTCAATGCCGTCAACAGTGGCAGCGGCGACGTAACCATCGATGTTAGCGCTGCCTACGGTACGAAGGGCAACGTCGTCATCAATCAGTTGTTTGCAGGTTCAGCCGATGCGCAGAAAGGCAACGTATCGTTGACAGCTGCTGGAAATATTACTCAAAGTGGTACGGGTGTCAGCGTCAGCGGTAACCGCATCGACCTGACGAGCGAAAACGGTGCCATCGGCACAGATGAACAGGCTATCGTAGTAAACGGCGGGCAGAGTATTGTCGACGGCACGGATTCGCTGTCGGCCAGCGTCAACGCCCAGGCCAAAGACGACATTAACTTGACGCAGGCCCAAGGCGACATGCGTATTGGCCGCGTTTATTCGGACAATGGCGACGTAACCATCACGGTGACAAATGGCAGTCTCATCGACGCCCTGCCTGACGGCGAGACCATCGACCGCGGCAGTACAGACGCGCTTATCCAGAAGTGGAAAGACCTGGGCCTCATCGATGGCGACGGTAAATACACGGAAAGCCAAGAACAAGATGTAGCCGAGTACGCAGCGGCTGTGAAAGAGGAATTCAGCAATTACGAAGAACTGAAAGATTATTACGGCCAGCAGGGCGAAGTTTCGCAGGAATATAAGGACGCTTATGCGGCCTATAGCGAGGCCAAGAAGCAGTACGATGACTTGCAAGCTGAATATGCCGTGTACCAGAAAGGCGAAAAATATTATACAAGTCCGGATAAGGAACCGCAGAGGAACCAGTATAAAACGGAAGATGCTTATCAAAATGCCCTTGCAGAATTTAAACAAGGCAAAGAAGCGTTTGAAGCGGCCAAAGAAAAATTTGCAGGCTATGATTCTGTTGGTGCATATATGGAAGCAACTTCTCCAGACGCATATAATGCGTACATGAAGCCTTCTGTAACTGTGACAGAAACTGCACAAGATGGCACAATGGTTCAGAATACGCTCGACATGAAATCTGCCTTTGACGGATATGCGGCATATGAAGCATTGGCAGAAACTTATGGAAACTATACGAGTGCAGAAGATTATCTGAAGCATAACGATGATGCTCAAGTGCACATTGCTGAATTGCAGGAAGCTGGAAAGGAATATTGGAACAAAGAGCAACTGCTGTATGCGATTTCCGATAATATCCTCAATCCTGACATCAGCGAGACGGACAAAGTTGTCAAAGACCCGAACCTTAAGGGGAACAATATTACTGTCGTCGTCCATGGCGGCAGCGCCGGATTGAACAGCGATACAACGAAAGTTATCGGCGTTTCCGATTTAACTGATGTGGCTAACCTGCAAGCTCTTGCCAACGCCAGTGCATCCAATGTAACGTGGGATGCGGCGAAGGAAGAATTTACTATTACAGACAAGCTGCCCTTAGGCATCCAGAGCAGCGGAGCTATCCATATAGAAACGGACGGCAATGCATACTTAGCTGGCCGTACAGAAGACAATGCTGCCATTGAAAATCAGCTGAACATCGATCTGATTAACGCTAACGACGGAAAGGGAAATATTACCTTACAGGGACATGATGGCATCTATAATGTCCATGAAGGCGACGACGCGGCGATTATCGGCAATGATTTAGTAATCCAAGGCGGCGAAAATGGTTCTATCGGCACGGATGAAAGAATGATGAACGTAGTGCTGAATGGAACGCTGCAAGCACAATCTAAGGGAAGTATCTATGTCAAGCAGCTCGGCGGTGATTTAGAGCTTGTGTCTGTAGGCGCTGGTGAAGACATCGTATTGCAGGCATCTGGGAGTATTGTCAATTCCGGCGTGACATTGGCCGGTGGTGCGGAAGGCCAGATTACCAGCGAAGGACAAGGCATAATATCTCTAGTTGCCGGCGGCGGTATTGGCAGCGCTGACGATGGATTGAATGTCGAAGCCAACGGCGCAGTTGTCAATGCGCAGGCAGAAAGCGACATTTATCTGTCTGGCAGCGGTGATGGCGGCACGTTGGTTTTGGGTGCGATTTCTGGTGAAAACCTTAACGTTTATAATGAAAAAGGAAGCGTAGCCTTAGGACGTACAGATGATGAAGGAGAGGATGTGGAAGTTGTTGAAGGTTCTATTGCGACGGCTGGAGATGCAGTAATTACTGCAAAAGATAATATCGAGTTGTCTGATGGAACTATCAGCGTTAATGCTGGAGCAGGCGAGTTAACCCTGACGGCTGAAAACGGCAGTGTGACCCAGAACGCAAGCTTGGAAGGCAGCGATACCGGTATCTATGCAGCCACGGTCAATGTTTCCAGCAAAGGAAGCCAGCTGCTTGAAAATGCAAATAACGTAGTTACGAATTTCGTAGTTCACGGTTTGGAAGAAAACAACAGTCTTACTGGAGATGTTCATCTTGTGAGCAATGCAGGAACTGTAAATATCGATTTCTCTGATGACGAAGACAACGGCATTACGGTCAACAACGGCAGCATCGATGTTTACCATACCGGCGCCAATGGCCTCAACGTGACCGGTTCGGCGACGACGCAGAAGACTGACGGCAGCGAAGAAGCCGCCGACATCAACTTCCACAGCAATGAAGGCGCTATTCATGTCGATGGCACCATGACTGCCGGCGACAGCTTCACCGCTGTGACCGACAGCGGCGCCATTACCCTTAAGGGCGACGTCACGGCTCATAACGGCGACGTCGAAGCGACGACGCAGAGCGGGGCCATCGAATTTGGCGGCAGCGTGTCGGCAGCACAAGGAAGCATTACCGCAAATACCCAGGTCGGCGAAATCCGTGTGACCGGTCAAATGACGGCCGGACAGGATATAAACCTTACGAGTGGTGCCGGAGCTATTACCGTCCTCGGTGGAGCTGCGGCGGGAAGCCACTTCTCTGCTGCGACGCAGAGCGGCGACGTGACCATCGGCGAGGCCGATGAAGCTGGCATCGTGACTGGCGACGTCACAGCAGAAAAGGGCACTGTCAACGTTTCGACAAACAGCGGTTCCGTTACGGTGAACGGCGCTGTATGGTCCGGTACGGATACGACCTTCCATGCCGGCGGTACGGAAGAGGCTGCCGGTGACATTACGGTCAACGGCGCAGTCCATGCCGACAGCGCCGTGACGGCTGAGACAACTGTGGGCAGTATCTTTTTCGGCGGCACGACCGACGCCGGAACGGGCATCACGTTTACGAGTAATGTTGGCAACATTTCGACGACGGGCAGCTTGACGACGGCAAATGGCGATGTGTCGGCTAAGACAGGCAGCGGTACGATTACCCTTGGCGGTGACGTAACTGCCAACGGCGGCAGCGTGACGGCCCATACGGGCAGCGGCGATGTCAGCGTCAGCGGGAAGGCTGACGCCAGCCAGGACATTGATCTCAGCAGCGACGGCGGAGATATTACTGTAAAGGGCAGCGCGACGGCTGGCAGCAACTTCTCAGCGGCGACAGGTAGAGGCGGCGTTACGTTAGGCGGAACGGTAACGGCTGAAGCCGGTAAGGTCCTTGCTCAGACCGGCAGCGGCATGATCCAAGTCGAAGGCGATGTCTATTCGGATCTCGATACGGAATTGCAGGCCGGCATTACGGAAGACGATACAGGCAGCATCATCGTCAAAGGCGAAATTGCTTCCGGCAAAGAAGTACATGCTTCAGCGACAAACGGCAACATTCGTTTTGAAGGCATAACGACGGCCAGCGCCGGCGACGTGACGGCAACCGTTTCTGGCGACGGTGATATCACGTTTAATGGCGCCGTAACGGCTGTATCGGAAGGCGACGCAGGAGGCAACATTGCGGCAACTGTTTCCGGCACAGGCAATATTACGACGGACCGCGATGCCGTATTCAAGGCGGACAAGGATATTCAATTCACGACGAACGTCGGAAATATCACGGCAAACAGCGCGGTAACTGCCGGCGAGGACATCGTTTTCAAGGTACTGACTGAAGGCAATATGACGCTTCGCGATGACCTGAAGTCTGAGCAAAACATTGATTTGAATGTAAATTCCGGCAATATCCTCTTTGAAGGTACGCAGGACGGCGTCCATGAAGACATCTATGTAACGTCGAATGGCGGCGACGTGACCGTTTCCATCAACGAAGGCGGAAGCGGCGTCATCAAAGACACGAACAGCGAAGGCCCGACAGGAGACTGGGCGCATCTTAAAGCGGAGGAAGGCAATGTAACCGTTAGACACGACGGCATAGGCGACGTCGACTTATATGAAGTCTATGCTAAGAAAGACGCGGGTATTTCCGTAGCTGACGGCGACCTCCATCTCGTCAATGTCAGCGGCAACCTCGTAGCTGTTTTCGTGAAGTCCGAAGGCAAGGAAATGGATGTGGAAAACATCGAAGCGGCCCAGCAGATTGCCATTTCCGGCTCCAACATGGATTTGGACAGCATCACGCAGCGTGAAGACGGCGACGGTTTCCTGGTCATTACGCCGGAAGGAACGGCGGACGACCAGCCGATTGACAACCTCGTGATCGGCGACATCCTGACCAACGGCGGCGTGCGCTTCGACCATCTGTGGCTGAATACCGGCAATATCCACGTCAGTGAGGGAGCGCTGCATCTGGACAAGGTTTACGTACAGGATAAGGCCACCTTCAGCACCGACGACATGACGACGAACGTCTTCGGCTCGGCTCCGGTCTACGATGACAGCGTATCGAGCTCGTACTGGGTCAACACGAGCATCAACAGCCCGAAGGACGACCTCGCGGCGTGGAACAGCGACGAGCTGAACGACAAGTGGATGCATATCTTCTTCTCGCCGGAAGGAACCGTCCAGATCAGCAACGGCAACCTGCTCCATCTGGCTGACCACAATTACGCATACAATCAGCGGTATAGCCAGGTCAACTGGATGAATATATTCACCGATGAGGATTTCTACAACTTCTACGACAAGTATTACGCGCCTGACCTGTCGTACCACGAACGGTACGGCCTGACGAGCGGCAGCGGTCACAGCGTGGAAAACGCTGAAGAAGACGAGGTCATCGTCGAATAAGGAAAGGCAGTTTGTATGAACTATATGGCGGCAGGGGCCCTGCATGACAGGGCTCCCAGCTGCTGTAAGAGAAAGGATGGGATTCCCATGAATAAAAAAGCAGAATTATTTCAAGACTATTTAAAAGAAAAACAAATCGCGGCCTTTACGGTCGACGAAATCCAGGACGATGCGCTGAACACCGTCGTCTTCCGCTCCCACATCGACGTCGGCGGCAACCAGCTTCCGACGCTGGTCATTCTGGACAGCAGCATTTACTGCATGATCCGCCTTCTCGTCGCGCCGAAAGCCCTGCGCGATGACAATAAGGAAGCCGTGCTGGAGCTCATGAACGGCTACAATAAGAAGTACAAGTCCTTTAAATACTACGCCGACGACGAAGGCAACCTCGTCATGGACACGTGCGTATTGTTCAAGGACGGAGAAGCCGACGGAGACATGATTTACACCATGTTCAACGTCATCATCAACCACTTGAACGAATCGTACAAAGACACGATGAAGGCCATTTGGCAGTAAAAGCGAATGGTGCAGTGCATAAAAAAACGGGCCTGCTTCGCGCAATCGCGCGGGCAAGCCCGTTTTGCTGTTATGATATTAAGCAACTAGCCTCGGCGTGGCGTTGGCCGTAAACAACGCAAGAGCCCCTTCAAGATGGCACTCTTGAAGGGGCTCGTTGTGTTTTGCATACTTTTCAGTCTACACGCTGAGTATACCAAGTTTTCGGCATATAGTCAATGCTGAAATTTTTTCTTATTATGCTATGTATATAATCGATTTTTTTGTTTTTCTAATACCCTTGGAATGTTACATGATCACTTACATAATATTTCTCTATCAAGATTTACTTCCAGAGGATTTTATTCTCACTTAGATAATGGAATTACCTGAGATAGGCTATGTTTTCGATGCAATAAGTGAAATATAGCTAGATTCAATTCGCATAAGATGAACGTTTTACTTGAATCTATCTTGCGAAAGTCTTCGATTTAAGGTATAATATAAATACCAAATGGTCATGATACAATGTACACTTAAAGCAAATGTACAACAATATTTAAGAATGAGAAAACCAATTCTTTTAACATGACAGAATAAGGGAACGGATTCAAGGATTTTTATGGATTCCCCAATAAATGAGGAGTTTGCACCATGGATAATTGGATAGATGCCGCTCGGCTTACGGTCATCGTAGGGCACTTTGGCAGCGGCAAAACGGAATTTGCCGTAAATATGGCAATGGCCTTGGCTGATAAGGGGCATCCCTTTGCCTTGGCTGATTTAGATGTCGTAGACCCGTATTTTCGCTCGCGCGAATGCCGGGATATGATAGAAGAACGAGGCGGCCGGCTCATAGCCAGCTCGCAGATGCATGTAGATGCTGACTTGCCGTCTATGCCGCCCGATGTATTTGCCTTGTTTGATAATCCTGAGTTATATGGGATTTTAGATATTGGCGGCGACCCGTCGGGAGCCAGAGTGCTGGCCCGCTATCGTCATGATCTTCAGCGATGCGGAGCTCGCGTGCTGTGTGTCGTCAATGCCAATCGGCCCTTATCGGATACGGCAGAAAAAGCCGAACGATATGTACGGGCGATTGAACAGTCGTCGGGCTTGAAAATCGATGGCCTGATCAACAATACGCACTGCTGCCAGCTGACAGATGTTGAAGACGTCGTTGCCGGCGCGAAGATGGCCCAGGAAGTATCGGTATTAACCGGAATCCCCGTAGTCTGCCACGCTGTCCCCCTACATTTGGCAGATCGGGTTTCGGATTTAGTATATCCTGTATTCCCTATGCAGTTGTACATGAAGAAACCTTGGGAATGACACCCGCAAAGAAAGGAGACGTAACACCTATGGCAATGCATTTGACTTTCAGAAAAGAGCGTTGTAAAGGATGCGGATTGTGCATCACCGTATGTCCCAAACAGATTCTGGCCTTAGAAGACGGCACGAATATTAAGGGCTACCGGCCGGCACACTGCACGGATGAATCGCTCTGCATCGGCTGCGCAAGCTGCGCAAGAATTTGCCCGGATTCGATCATTACTATTGAAAAGGACTAACAAAGAGGAGTGTGAACTGTTCCATGAAAAGAGAAATTTGGAAGGGCAGTGAAGCTATAGCTGAAGCCGCAATTCGCGCAGGCTGTCGCGGTTTCTTCGGATATCCCATTACCCCGCAGAATGAAATCCCTGAATATATGTCGCTGAGAATGCCTCAGGTTGGCGGCGTGTTCGTACAAGCTGAATCGGAAGTAGCGGCTATTAACATGGTATACGGCGCAGCCGGTTCCGGCGTTCGCGCTATGACGTCCTCGTCGTCTCCGGGCGTCAGCCTGAAACAGGAAGGCATCAGCTACGCCGCAGGCGCACAGCTGCCGGCGGTTATCGTCAACGTCATGCGCGGCGGCCCGGGCCTCGGCTCCATCCAGCCGTCCCAGGCAGACTATTTCCAGGCGACCCGCGGCGGCGGCAACGGCGACTATCGTACGCCGGTCCTGGCTCCGGCCAACCTGCAGGAAGCCGTTGACCTCGTACAGGAAGCCTTCGATATTGCCGATCAGTACCGCACGCCTGTCGTCGTCCTGGCAGACGGCCTCATCGGCCAGATGATGGAACCGATCGTATGGAAAGAACATAAACAACGTCCCCTGCCGCCGAAGGATTGGGCTTCGAGCGGACGCGGCGATCGTGACCACAACAACTTCATCAACTCCCTGCTTATCGACGCTCCGTCGTGCGAAAAACACAACGAAGAGCTGCTGAAGATCTACGCGGAAATCGAAAAGAACGAAGTACGCTGGGAAGAAATCATGCTGGAAGACGCAGAGCTGGTCTTCACGGCCTATGGCACGCCGGCCCGTATTGCCATTACCGTTGCGGAAAACCTGCGTAAGAAAGGCATCAAAGCCGGCGTATTCCGCCCGATTACGCTGTGGCCGTTCCCGTATGCCCGCCTGAGAGAAATTGCAGAACAGGCATCGGTTAAGGTATTCCTGGACGTAGAAATGAGCGCCGGCCAGATGGTCGAAGACGTCAAGCTTGCCGTCGGCGACCGGAAACCGATCGATTTCTATGGCCGGTTGGGCGGCATGATCCCGACCGTTTCGGAAATCGAAGCCAAGGCAGAAGCAGTCATGGGGGAGGTAAAATAATATGAAGACTATATATGCAAAGTCCAAAGGCTTGCAGGATACCGAATTACATTACTGCCCCGGCTGCAGCCACGGTATCGTGCATAAATTAATTGCGGAAACGCTGGAAGAAATGGATGCGATCAAGACGGCTATCGGCGTATGCCCCGTAGGCTGCTCCGTATTCGCCGGCAACTACTTTGCCTGCGATATGCTGGAAGCCGCTCACGGCCGTGCGCCTGCCGTAGCGACGGGCGTAAAACGCACCCATCCGAACGTCCCCGTCTTCACCTATCAGGGCGACGGCGACCTGGCATCCATCGGCGCGGCAGAAATCGTACACGCTGCCATGCGCGGTGAAAAATTCACGACGATCTTTATCAACAACGCAATCTACGGCATGACGGGCGGCCAGATGGCTCCGACGACCCTGATTGGCCAGCGCGCTACGACGGCTCCCTTGGGCCGTACGGTAGAACAGGCGGGCAAACCGATGCGCGTAGCAGAAATGCTGTCGACGTTGGACGGTCTCGTCTATGCGGAACGCGTCTGCGTTGTCGACATTCCGCACTTGATGAAAGCGAAAAAGGCCATTAAGAAAGCCTTTGAACGTCAGATGAACGGCGACGGATTTACCTTTATCGAAGTATTAGCCGCCTGCCCGACCAACTGGGGTATGGATATTCATGAAGCAAACAAGTGGCTCATGGAAAACATGGCTACGTACTATCCTCTTGGCGTAATTAAAGATGCGGAGGTGCAATAATATGAAACACGAAGTCATCCTCTCCGGTTTTGGCGGCCAGGGCGTCATGTCCATCGGTAAAAACCTGGTAGAAGCAGGGGTAGAAGAAGATCTGCAGGTTTCCTGGGTGCCCTCGTATGGCCCGGAAATGCGCGGCGGCACGGCGAACTGTACGGTAATATTGAGCGACGAACGGATCGGTTCACCGCTGGTAGAATATCCGTCGGAAGTCGTAGTCATGAACCGCGCGGCCTTGGCGAAATTCGGCCCGCACGTACAAAAAGGCGGCATTATGTTCATCAACAGCAGCATTGTGCCGGACAAGGTAGACCGTGACGACGTCAAGGTATACTATGTACCGTGCGACGACATTGCCCGCGAACTGGGCAATCCCAAGGTCAGCAACATGGTTATGCTCGGCGCATACGTAGCGGCTACGAAGGTGCTGAAAGTAGAAACCATCGAAAACATGATTCATGAAATGTTCACGGGCAAGAAAGCAAAGCTCGTTCCGCTGAACATGGAAGCCTTGAAACGCGGCATCGCCTGCGTAGAAGGATAAAGGACGCTCGATTATAATTACATAGCGGAAAACCTTTTTGCGGGTTTCTAATAACAGGAAAATCCCGGTACTGTTTGCATAGCAGCACCGGGATTTTCTTTTTTCTGATTAATGAGAGATATACCTGTTGAGAAGTTTGATTGTCGGTTTGATCTTTATCATCGGCATCACTATTATTGAAAGGATTTGTCGATACGGTTACGGCCATCAGCCAGTTTGATCCTATTTGGGAATGAAAAAACAGGGCAGCGGCTGTGCGTCGCTGTCCTGTTTTGCTGCGGGATGTTATTCTTTGATTTGCCGCGCTTGCGATTGGGCGATGGCTGCGATTTCTTCAGCCGGAATGCCTGTAATTTGGGAAATGGTTTCATAGGGAAAGCCTGTTTGGAGCATAGACAGGACGATGCGCCGTCGTTCTTGATCCTGCCCTTCTTTCAGACCTTTTTCTCGTCCTTCTTTTCGTCCTTCTTCCAGACCTTTTTGCCGTCCCTCTTCCAAACCCTTTTTCCGTCCTTCTTCCAAGCCTTCTTCGCGGCCCTTTTCGATGTTGTACATCATGGAAATGTAGTCGCGCCGCGCTTTTTCTTGAATTTCGTATTTACGGCGCAGCTTTTCATCCTGAGTAAAATGCATTTCGCAGTTCATCGCTTCTTTGATGGCCGGTTCACTCATGGCTAACACCTCCCGTTGTTCGTCGCTGCATTGATGAGAAAAGTAAGCGATCCATTGTTCAGACTTGCGCAATTTTCGAATGTCTCCGATGCGTATTTTTTCCAGCTCGATAAAATGCATTTCCAAATCGCCGATGAGGATGTCGTGGGTTTCATCGTTGCGTACGTGGTAGGAGTGATGACACGTCGTATACTGCTCAAAGGCGTTGAAGTCCATCAAGTTGATGGAAATGGCCGGCATCAGGCTGCGGTAGGGCGCGCCTTTATGAAGTGCGCCGCTGTACATTCTTGCCCAGTAGTATAAGGAACGGCGGGCCATATCGGGGTCTTTGCAGACCTGCACTTCGATATTGACCTGAGAGCCGTCGTTCATTCGGGCCCGTATGTCGAGGACAGACACCTTGCCGGCTTCGGTGATGGGCGTCATTTCTTTATCCAGAAACTCTAAATCGGTAAACAGGTCGTTTCCCGTTCGGTTTAAGATGCCGTTGATAAAGCTCAGGGTCAGCGATTTTTTCTTCTCATCGCCGAGGAGATATTTGAAAAATACGTCGTTGAGTCTGTTGAGTTCTCGCGTCATGGGAACCTCCTTAAACATATTGTATCACGGTTTTTTTATTCCATATAGAGGCGCGGCCTTTCTCATATAGCATAAAAATCTATAGGCGGACCGGTAAAAAAAAAGCCCCGCGGTGTCCTGGCGGGGCAGGATATTTCGCGGGGCTAGGAAAGCCGAAGGGAGTGCTTACGGTCGCGTATCAAAACCAAACGGCTTTGTCTAAGGCTTTGACTTGGCCGGTCGTCACGGTATGGACTTCGGGAATGGCGTCCATGTCGGTGAAGATGCACAGGCAGGCGTCAGACGGGGCGTTCTGCTTGATGAATTCGTCGTCGAATTCCATGAGCTTGTCGCCTTGCTTGACTTCCTGTCCGTCTTCCACGAAGACCGTAAAGCCCTGGCCGTTTAATTTGACCGTATCGATGCCGATGTGGAGAAGGTATTCGACTCCGTCGGCTGTGGTCATGCCGATGGCGTGCTTCGTGTCGAAGACGAAGGTGACTTCGCCGTCGGCCGGAGCATAGACCGTGTTTTCCGTCGGATAGACGAAGAATCCGTCGCCGGTCATCTTGCCGGCAAAGGCTTCGTCAGGAGCGTCGGTAATGGGATGCAGCTCACCTGTAAAGGGCGAGTTGAAGTACGTTTTTTCAGCCGGATCTTCTGGATTTGCCGGAGCAGCTTCGGAAGGTTCCGGAGCCGCAGCTGTCGCCTGTGGTTCCGGCGCCTGCATAGGTGCTTCTTCTTTCGCCTCGACATCCGGCGCTGTTTCAAGATACGTTTCCAGATTGGCTTTGATGACGGCGACCTGCGGGCCGTATACGACCTGTACGCCCGTCCCCTTTTTGATGACGCCGACGGCTCCTGTCGCTTTCAGGAGGGCGTCGTTGACGAGGGATGAATCGGCGACGGAGCAGCGGAGCCGCGTAGCGCAGCAGTCTACGGCGGTGATATTTTTCTTGCTGCCCAGGGCGCGGGCGATGGTCTGGCTCAGGGCGTCGACGACGGGAGCTCCGTCGGAGTCGCCGCCTTTAGCCGCCGCTTTGCGGGCATTGACGTCGGCCTTGGTGAACAGCTTCGTTTCCGTGTCGTCGTCTTCGCGGCCCGGCGTCTTAAAGTCGAATTTCTTGATGAGGAAGGTGAAGATGAAATAGTACAGGAAGAAGTAGACGACGCCTACGGGGATGATGTACATCCAGTTCGTCTTATCTTCGCCTTGGAGAATCCCGAAGATAAACAGATCGAGGAGGCCGCCGGAGAAGGTCAGGCCTACGGCGATGTTCAGCATGTGGGCGATCATGTAGGCTGCGCCGGCCAGGATGACCTGCACGTAAAACAGCAGGGGCGCAACGAAGAGGAAGGAAAATTCAATAGGTTCCGTAATCCCCGTGAGCATAGATGTCAGGGCTGCTGACAGCAGGAGGCCGCCGGCTACCTTTTTCTTTTCCGGCTTTGCCGTGCGGTACATCGCCAGGGCCGCGCCGGGAAGGCCGAAGATCATGAATATGAATTCGCCGGAGAAATACCGCGTCGCGTCGGCGCTGAAATGGGTGACATTCGGCGACGCCAGCTGGGCGAAGAAGATATTCTGGCCGCCCTGGACGAGGTTGCCGTCAATCATCATAGAACCGCCGACGCCGGTTTGCCAGAAGGGCAGATAGAAGACGTGGTGCAGGCCGAAGGGAATGAGGGCCCGCTTGATGATGCCGAAAATCAGGGTGCCGATATAGCCCGTGCCGGTGACGAGGCCGCCGAGGGCGAAGATGCCGTTTTGTACGACTGGCCATACGAAGCACATGGCGATGCCGACGAACATGTAGACGACGGTGGAAACAATCGGGATGAAGCGGGAGCCGCCGAAGAAGGACAAGGCGTTGGGCAGGACGATTTTATGATAGCGGTTGTGGAGCCAGGCGACGCCCAGGCCGACGATGATGCCGCCGAATACGCCTTCCTGCAGGGACAAGATGCCGCAGACGTCGGCAATCGTACCTTCGAGAACACCGTCGGCAACAGAGCCGTCCGGCAGGATTTGTCCTGACAATTTCAATACGGCGTTCGTAGAGGCGTGCATGACAAAGAAGGAAATCATAGCCGCTAAGGCTGCGACTTCCTTTTCTTGCTTCGCCATGCCGATGGCGACGCCGACGGCAAAGATGATCGGCAGGTTGCCGAAGATGACGTTGCCGGCGCTGCTCATGACGGTGAGCAGCGAGTGCAGGAGCGTGCCGTCGCCGAGGGCGCCTTCCAGGCCGTAGGTCTGAATGGTCGTCGCGTTCGTGAAGGACGCGCCGATGCCGAGGAGCAGACCGGCAATAGGCAGGATGGCGACTGGCAGCATGAAGCTTCGGCCGATGGCCTGCAGCACGCTGAAAACTTGGTCTTTCATACGGATTCCTCCTTGGAATAGGGATATAAAAAATGACAGAAATATCTACGCGGCCGTGCGGCTGCGAGGATGACAATATCGTGTTTATTGTATCATATTCCATGAAACCTTTTCTATATGCTGAAGATATTTCGGCACGAGAAAACAGCAGCGACTCTGCGGGAATCGCTGCTGTTTTCTTTTTATATGTTAGAGAGGTATGAATGAACTTGAAAAGAGATGGTTATGCCTGCGCGGCGGCCTGGCCCAGCGCGGCGCATTCTTCGGCGTTGTCCGGCGTTTCATTGACGATGGCCGTGCCGATGACGACAGCGCCGGCGTCTTCCGTGCGCTGCTTCCACACGTCCATCCATTCGCCCGTGCCCCAGCCGTAAGAGCCGAACAGGCCTACTTTTTTACCCTTTAATTTTGGCAGAAGCTCTGCGAAGAACGGCTCGACGATCGTTTCTTCCAGCACTTCCGCGCCCATAGCCGGGCAGCCCAGCAAAATAACGTCCTTCGATGCAACGGCATCTACACTTGTATCTTCGAAACGAACCGATTCTACATCGGCGCCGGCAGCTTTGACGGCTGCTTCGATTTCCTGCGCCATGGCTTCTGTGTTGCCAGTGCCGCTCCAATATACGATTTCTACCATTATAAATTCCTCCTTATGCTACGATGAGTGATTCTAACGTTGTCCCAACGGCAAATCTGTTTATGTAGTCTTCCCGGCAGCAGCTGAACATTCGGAATATACGGGACGCTTTGTCGGCATCGCCGTAGACCTTCCAGTCGCCGCAGATTTTGGCGTGGTTCCCCTTGTGGGTAATGAAGCCGCATACATCTTCTAAGGGATATCCGAGAAAAATCCCGGACTCATGGGGAAAACAACCGCCTTCGCGGAACCGGTCGGCTAGGTGGTCCAGCATGTGCTCCAGGACATCGCCGGCGGCGTAGCCGTACTGCGTTAAAAAGGCCATGACGGCCTGATTCTGCACGTAGGACGCGACCATTGCCGGTCTGTATACATATAACAGGGTGCGTTTGGGACAGGCGTACAATATGCGGAAGTGAAGACCTTTTTGGTTATACATATGATTGTATTTATCAATTAATTTTTCGTAATCTGTTCGAGATTCCAAGCGGGGGAGGCAGAGAAGCGAGCCCATCTTTAATCCCGCTAAGGTAGGCGAACAGTGATTGACTAATATAGCATCGATATTCATGTGCATCCTCCGTTTCGTCGTTTGATGGCTATATCATACCAATAATGAAAGTAAATGTCAATATATAAATGATATAATTTTTCAATATTAAATAATGTCGACGATGGCTGATAGCTATCTGCGCTGCGAGAGTATATAATAAAGTAAAGCGCAGCGCCTGCGCTGGAAGGAGGAATTTGAATGACACAGGAAACGACGGCCGTCGACACGAGCTGGTGCTTCGGCTGCGGAAAAGAGAATCCCATCGGGTTAAAATTAGATATGAAAGAGATCGACGGCGTGTGGACAGCCTACTTTACGCCGAAGAAAGAGCACGAAAGCTACGGCGACCGCATGCACGGCGGGCTGACGAGCACCTTGCTGGACGAAGTCATGGGCGACTGCGTGTTCCGCAAGGCCGGCAGGCCTGCCTATACGGCAAAGCTGGAAATCCGCTTCCGCAGCGCCGTGCGCATCGGCGAAACGGTCAAGGTAGAGGGATGGATTACGTCGCGCCGGGGCCGGCTGGTCACGGCAGAAGGGCGCGTCGTCCACGAAGACGGCTCTGTCGCCGCCGAAAGCTCGGCGAAGATGATGCTGGCGAAATAAGCGCGTCAGAAAGGAGCCGCCTATGCCTGTCAATTCTTTTGAAACCTATCCCATGTCCTGGAAGCCGGCATGGAGTAAGGAACGGCCCCTGTACCAGTCGCTGGCGCGGCGTTTGGAAGAGGACATCCGTTCCGGCGCGCTGCTGCCGGGGACGAAGCTGCCGCCGCAGCGGGAGCTGGCCGATTTTTTGGACATCAACGTTAGCACCGTATCGCAGGCCTTCCGCATCTGCTCGGATAAAGGCCTGCTGACCAGCGTGACCGGCAGCGGGACTTTTGTGGCCTACGATGCTGTGACGAATTTGTCCCTTGCCCCCGACGGGATGGAGCCCTTGATCGAGCTGGCCTCGATGATGCCGGAGACGATCGCCGTCGACGGCGTCGTCGCGTCGCTGCAATCCATGCTGGCGGAGGAGAAGGCGCCGTCGTTCTTTCAATACGGCTGCGGCAGCGCGGCGTGGCGCAGACTGGCCGCCTTGGACTTGCTGCGTCGTGCCGGTGCGGTGGGAGAGCACGGGGCTGTCACGGCGGCGAACGGCGGGCAAAACGCCATTGTCGCTTCCCTTCTAGCCCTGTGCCGTCCCGGCGACCGGCTGGGCGTAGACCCTCTCGTGTATTCCGGACTCAAGCAGGCCGCCAGGCTGTTGGGCGTGCGGCTGGTTCCCGTCACGCAGGAACAGGGCGAAATGAGCGCCGACGGCGTTCGCTATGCCGTGCAGAATCACCAGATCAAGGGGCTGTACGTCGTGCCGGATTTTCAAAATCCGACGGCTCACGTCATGAGCGAACAAGGCCGCCGCACGATAGCCCAGATTGCCGAAGACGAAGGGCTGTTTATCATCGAAGACGGCGTAGCCCGGCTCATGGCCGCCGATCCGCTGCCGACGATTCAGTCCTTGGCTCCGGAGAGAACCTTTTTTATCCTCAGCCTGTCGAAGGTACTGTTGCCGACGCTGCGCATGGCCTATATCCTCTGCCCTCCGGCCTATGCCGGCGCGCTGCAGGACATCGTGCAGAGCCTGCACCTATCGCAGTCGGAACTGCTGGCGGAGCTGACAGCTCGCCTTCTCGTGTCCGGCGCGGCGGAGGCGCTGATTGCGGCCCGTCGGGAAGGGGCTGCCCGGAGAAACGCCATTGCCGAGGAAATCCTACAGGGATATACGCTGTTAGGAAGTTCGGAGTGTCTGAGCCGCTGGCTGGTCCTGCCGGAAGGACTGACGGGGACGCAGGCGGAAGCCGGGGCGAGACGGCGCGGCGTAGCCGTATATGGCGACGCCCACTTTGCCGTCGGGCCTGCGAGCCGGCAGCACGGCCTGCGCCTGGCTGTGACCGCTCCGGCTGATGACGATGAATTGGCCGAGGGGCTGCGGCGTTTGAAAGCCATGCTGGACGGTTGGCGCCCGTAATTGTATGCTATACAATTTTCTCATTGTATGGAAATTTCTCCTATGCTATGATGAATCTGTAAAGACAGTACAGAGAATGCAAAGGAGGGCTATATGATGAAATGTTACGTTGTCGACGCCTTTACGAAAGAGGTGTTTAAGGGAAATCCGGCGGCAGTCTGTGTCCTCGATTCGTGGATAGCAGACGACCTCATGCAGCGCATCGCCATGGAAAACAATCTGTCCGAAACGGCTTTTACCGTGAAAGAAGGGGACGCTTACCGCTTGCGTTGGTTTACGTCGGGCGGCGAAATCGACTTGTGCGGCCATGCCACACTGGCGACGGCTTACGTGCTGGCTCATTTCGTAGCGCCGGAAGAACAGGTATTCCGCTTTCAGACGATGAGCGGCGAATTGGTCGTCTCGCGGGACGGCGAACGGCTGTCCATGGACTTTCCGGCCTACGAGATGAAGGAAATCCCCGTGACGGACGCTATGGCGGCGGTCATCGGCGCGCGGCCCACAGCGGCGTACATGGGGAGGGACTTGGTCTGCGTCTTGCCGGCGGAAGACGACGTGCGGCAGGCGAAGCCCGACATGGAAGGGATGAAATCCTTAGACGGCCTGCTGCTGCACATTACGGCCCAAGGGATGGACTACGACTGCGTGAGCCGCAGCTTCGCGCCGAAGCTCAACGTCGCCGAAGACCCGGTCTGCGGCTCCGGCCACTGCCACATCGTGCCTATCTGGGCAGAACGTTTGGGCAAGCAAGACATCAAGGCCTACCAGGCGTCGAAACGGGGCGGTGAGCTGTACTGCAAACTCGACGGCAGCCGCGTGACCTTGGCAGAATACGCCTGCCTGTATTCCATCGCGGAGCTGAATGTGTAACACTGTGATATATAGAAACACCGCTGCAATTGAAAACATATATGTTTTCAATTGCAGCGGCGTTTTTTTACAGCATATTCCATATTTTAAGATTTTTACTGTATGTAAGAAAACTGTATATTGTATATGATTTTTTTATATGCTATGATGAAAGCAGTGCATAAGATGGAGCGAAATAGGAAATGTCAGGAGGGATAGACATGGACAGAACGGATATGATGCACGTCATGTATGACAAGAAAGGGCCGGCCGTAGCTAAGCGCTTTGCCGCCCGGGGCTTCGAGGCCGTGTATTGCCCGACGAAGGAAGCGGCCCTGCAGACGGCCTTGTCCTATATTCCGGCGGACCACGTCGTGTCGTGGGGCGGCTCGGCGTCCATCGACGATATTGGACTGCGGCCCTACGTGCTGGAGCATTACGCCGTCATCGACAGGGATAGGGCCAAGACGCCGGAAGAACGGGTGGAACTCATGCGCCGGGCCTTGCTGTGCGACACCTTTCTCATGGGGACGAATGCCGCCGTAGAGGACGGCCAGCTCATCAACATCGACGGCAACGGCAACCGCGTCGCCGCCTTATCCTACGGGCCGAAGCAGGTCCTTGTCATCGTCGGCATGAACAAGGTCTGTCCGACTGTCGAGTCGGCTATGGCCAGAGCCCGCTCGACGGCGGCGCCTATTAACATCAACCGCTTTGCCGGCTCGGACACACCGTGCTATAAGACGGGTATGTGCGCCCACTGCGCGACGACGAACAGCGTCTGCGCCCAGCTGCTGCGCACGCGCGTCTGCCGCCCTGCCGGCCGCATCAAGGTTATCCTGGTCGGCGAAAATTTAGGATATTAATCGTATAGGGGGAATTGCACTATGGAAATGAAATTATTTGACAACTGGAAGGATATGCCGACGATTCATCTGGACCTCATGGACCGCAAGATTTTTACAGGCAAGAACGTCATGCTCGTGCGCAACGAAGTACATCCGAAGACGACGATGCCGGCCCACAGCCATCGGCACGAACAGCTGCTGTACGTAGAGTCGGGAGCCTGCGACGTCATTACAGACGGCCAGGTGCAGCACTTGGAAGCCGGCGGCGTAGCCTGGTTTCCGTCAAATGCAGAACACAGCGTCGTCAATACGGAAGACGTGCCTCTCGTCGTCTTCGATATTTTCACGCCGATCCGTGAAGATTTCCTGAAATAAGAACACCATATAAAAAGACGGTACTGCTGGAACTTGCGGTACCGTCTTTGCGTTTGTTATAAGAGGAATCAGTTTTGTTCCGTCTCCAGAGCCTGCTTCAGGGCTTTGGCGAATTGGTCGGGACAGGACGTGGGCTTGCCGCCGCACTGAATGCCTTCGAGGCGCTGGATTACCTCGGCTGCATCCATGCCTTCGACGAGTCGGCTGATGCCCTGCAAATTGCCGGGACAGCCGCCGATAAAGCGGACGTTTTTGACGACGCCGCCGTCCAGATCAAAAAAGATTTGCTGGGAGCATACTCCCGCAGGGGTATAGCTGTACATGACCGGGGCCTCCTTATTTCTTCACTAATGCCAGGATGCTTTCCTTGGGATGGACGCCGACGAGGCGGCCTATTTCTGCGCCGTCCTTAAAGGCGACGAGGGTCGGGATGAGCTCGATTTGAAACTGCGACGCCAGCTCCCGCTGTTCGTCTACGTTTACCTTGCCGACTTTAATCTGGGGCTGTTCTTCGGCGATTTCATCGACGACGGGCGAAAGCATTTGGCACGGCCCGCACCAGGCGGCCCAGAAATCGACGAGGACGACGCCCTGGGCTGCGAGGATTTCCTGCTGAAAATTCGCTGCTGTAATCGTAGTAACTGCCATATATATCACTCCTTGGGATAGATTTTTCAAAGACATCTATAGTATACCAAAAAAGGATGGATTTGACAAATATATATCTGTTCAGGCCGGTAAAAGTAAGATATAATAAGGGCAGTTACACTTGATATTCAGATAAGGAGATACGTATGAGAACTGGAACGGGAGTTGTCGATACCGTATTTGACAACGGCATGGTCAAGCTGCGGACGAACCGCAACAATTTGTATACGCCGTGCAGCGGCATGATTTGCAAAAACAACGCCCTGATCGACGCGAAGAACCCTGTTGGAGCGATCAAAGGGCAGTATGTACGATTTAATATTCCCGACGGGAAGATGGGCGTCGGCGGAGCGATGTGCTTCGGCATGCCCCTCCTGATGGTCCTCATCTGGGGCGCTTTCGGCTACGTAAACGGCGAAACCCTCGGCTGGGCCAAGGAACTGTCGGCCTTCGCCGGCATGATTTTCGGCGGCATCGTCGGCGCCGTGCTGCTCAAGCGCTACGAGAAAAAGGTCCGCGAAGCCAACACGATGGCGGAAATTACGGAAATCATCGTAGAACAGACCATTGAAATGGACGATTGGCCGGGAAAATCACAGCAAAATAATTCATAATAGGACTGCCAGGCGTGGGACCGGCATTCGGAGGGCCGGTTCATGGCTTGTGGCTGAAACCGCAGCTTGTGGATGCTTTCTTGTATATTACGAGGAGCATCCATTTTGCATTTCCTGGCTGCATCGGGCAAAGGCTGCTCTCGTGATCCATACGGGCGTGACCGTGCCTTTGTAGAAGGGGACGGGCTCTCCTGCGACGGTTCCGCCCATTTTGCCGACGATGGCGACGGTCGTGTCGCGGGCTTCCATAAAAATGGAATCGATTCCTTGGGCGAAGAGTTCTGCAAAGGTAAAGGCTGCCAGCTTCGTGCCGATGTGCCGGCCCCGCAGGGCCTTCGTCACGATGAACCGGCCCCAATGGAGCTGACCGCCTTCATGCCAGGCGGCAGCCGTGCCGACGATGACGCCGTCCAGCTCGGCGACCCAGCACTGGGGCTCCATGGCTAGAAAGGCTTCAACGGCGTCCCGGGGGATAAGCTGCTCGCCGTGAAAGACGGCGGTCTGCAGGGCCATGACGGCTTCCATATCCTCGGTCCGGGCTTTTCTGTATCGTAATGATTCCATCAGTATCCTCCTGCTCTATACGTGAAGGCCGGCCTGGTAGGCTGCTTCCATGACCGGCAGGGTGCGGACGGCTCCGGCTTCCATGACGTTGGACGCGTACAGGCGGCCTTTGATTTCATACTGCTCGAAGTGCTCGACAAATCCGTCCAGGTCGCCGAGGGAGCGGGCGATGATGTCTTCGCCTAAGCCGGCGGAGACGATGTAGTATACTTCCTTGCGGCCGAGGTGCTGCCAAATGGGATAGGTACGGTCGATACAGGCCTTCATCTGGGCGCTGACGCCGTAAAAATAGACGGGTGTCGCCAGTACGACGACGTCAGCCTGCTGGAAGGCGCAGAGGATATTTTCCATGTCGTCCTTCTGGATGCAGGCTCCGCCGCTGCGCATGCAGGCGTCACAGGCCCGGCAGAAGCCGATGCGTTTTTCCGCCAGGGGGATAAAGCGTACGCTGTGGCCCGCCTCTTCGGCTCCTTGCTGAAATTGGCGGCACAAGAGGTTCGTGTTTCCGTTTTTTCTGGGGCTGCCCGATAGGATTACGATGTGTTTCATCAGCTGTCATCTCCTTAACGCGTAGTTTCCTTTTACTATTTCATTATACTATATTATTTCCTGCAGCGTATAAGCGTATAACTAAAAACGGCATAGCCGCGAGGGGCCATGCCGTGGTGGCTCGATGTCCGTTTCTCTTAGAATGCCGGGAGAATCGTGCCTTGGAAGTGTTCGTTGATGAATTTTTTAATCGGTTCAGACTGGTAGATAGCCAGGACTTTTTTATACGTTTCGTTATTGGCTTCATCTTCGCGGACGACCATGACGTTAGCGTACGGCGAATCCTTGTCTTCTACGAGGAGGGAATCCTTCTGCGGGTTTAAGCCGGCCGGGATGGCGTAGTTCGTGTTGACGCAGGCCAAGTCCGTATCGTCGAGGGAACGGGGAATCTGGGCGGCGTCGAGCTCGATGAATTCGAGGTGCTTCGGATTGTTTACGACATCCGGTACGGAGGCGTCGACGGAGGTGCCGTTTTTAAGGGTGATGAGGCCGACTTGCTGCAGGAGCAGGAGGGCGCGGCCGCCGTTGGTCGGGTCGTTCGGAATGGTAACCTTAGCGCCGTCGGCGACTTCGCTGATGTTTTTATATTTGTGGGAATATACGGCCATGGGCAGGATAATGGTCTTGCCGATAGAGGTCAGCTTCATGCCCTGGTTTTTGACGACGTTGTCGAGGTAGGGCTGATGCTGCATGGAGTTCATATCCAAATCGCCTTCGGCCAAGGCTTTGTTGGGCTGTACAAAATCGTTGAATTCGACGACCTTGATGGTCAGGCCTTGTTTTTCTGCTTCTTTAGCTACTTGTTCCATGACTTCCGCATGGGGGCCGGCCGTTACGCCGATGGCGATTTCCTTTTTGTCGGCCGAGCCGCTGTCGGAGCTGCCGCAGCCGGCGGCAAATACGCAGGTCGCGGCGATGAGGGCCGCAGCAAGGAGTTTTTTGATAGAAGAGTTCATGGGTTGTTCATCCTTTCTGATACTGAATCAATCACATGGCAAGAGGCAGGACGGCCTGCCATAGGATGGGCCGGCGACGATACGGGTAAAAAGAAAAGCCGTCGACAGATGACGGCTTTGGTTACGTATGTGTTCATCTGTCGGATGTATCCGCTGGACTTGGCACCTATCCCATTTGGGGGTTGCCGCAGCGTCATAGGGCCATTCCCTCGGCTGCTCTTGATGAAATCAATATATGATTGTTGATAAGAATCATACCATCTCTTGTGCCGAATGTCAATATTTTGGCGGCAAAAATTTTCCGACGACAAAAGACGGAGGCAGGATTCCTGCCTCCGCTTTCGGATGTGTGATGGTGTCTCGTTATATATGGTGGTTTAGTAGTTATCGTTTTTCAATTCAAAGAAAGCTTGCGGATGAGCGCAGACCGGGCATACTTCCGGAGCTTCTTCGCCTTCGACGATGAATCCGCAGTTGCGGCATACCCATGTTTTCGTCGCCGGTTTCTTGAAGACCGTGCCGTTTTCGATGTTGGCCAGGAGGGCCAGGTAGCGTTCTTCATGGTGTTTTTCGATTTCCGCTACTTTTTCAAACAGGTAGGCGATGTGTTCGAAGCCTTCTTCTCTGGCTTCTTTGGCGAAGGTCGGGTACATTTCCGTCCATTCGTAATGTTCGCCGGCGGCTGCGTCTTTCAGCGCGTCGATGTCGTTCGGCATGCCGTCGTTGAGCAGTTTGAACCAGATTTTAGCGTGTTCTTTTTCGTTGTTGGCTGTTTCTTCAAAGAAGGCTTTGATCTGTTCGTAGCCGGCTTTTTTCGCTACGCTTGCATAATAGGTGTATTTATTTCTTGCTTGGGATTCGCCGGCAAATGCTGCCATTAAGTTTTTTTCAGTTTTGCTTCCTTTTAATTCCATATCGATACCTCCATAATTTCATACGTAAACTCGCAGCCTGTGCTGCCTCTTGTCAGGTCTCTTTCCTGACCTCTGAGTACATTATACTCTATTTGCAAAATAAAATCAATGGATAATAATTATTTTTTAATAAAATATGAAAAAATTATTCTTTCACTGTGTCCGACTCAGAGCGCCGCGGCTCTTTGGCATCGTCAGTGTGTTTCGATTCCGTGTCTTTACTACTGTCACGGGAAGCAGAACGCTTCGGCTCTGAAATGGCCTGTTCGGCGTCTTCGGCCTTAGAGGAAAGCCTGCTTTCGGCTTCCTTTTTTAGGGCGTCGATGTCGGCGTGGGATGAGGAGAACGTTTCGAGCGTGTCGTTCAGCGTGTCGGACAAGGTGCTATGCGTATCCTTTGCCGTGTCGGTCAGGTCGCCGTACTTTTCCTTGAGATGGGTTTCCAGCTCGCTGACTTGGCCGGGATACATCGTTTTCAGCCGTTCGAAGAGCTCGGCCTTCGAGGCGTTTCCCCGCTTGACCGCTTCTTCGAAGGCCTTGTATTCCTGATAATAGGCAAGCCAACGCTGGAGGCGGGCGTAGTCGTTGCTCAGAAACGACTGAACGCTGAGAAAGGAAAAGACCAGCGTCAGGACGAGGCATATGACGACTTTTCCCATTATCCGTCCCTCCTTTGGGGGTTTCTGGCATTGCGGGCCGTGCGGTGGCAGGCCTGGCTGGCGTACGACGCAGTCAGGGCCGCGAACAGCAAGGCCAGGACGGCGAAGGCCATCGTCGAGACGGACAGCGTCGGCAGGGGCAGCAAATCCGAGAAGATATACGGCGGCAGGCTGTATACGGCGATGGAGGCGAGGAGCGCCAAGGCGAAAGCGAAGAATAGTATGGTGCTGACGATATTGAACAAGGCCCCGAATATGTCTAAAAAGGGGCTGGCAATGGCCTTTGCCGCCTGGGGGATGGCCGCCTTGTCATTCCACTGCAGCTCGTCTTCATCGGCTGTCCGTTTTGTAGGCCCTTTCGCCTTAGGACGCTGGGGCCCTTCGGCGTAGGCATCGTAGTTTCGGGGCGGCTCAGGCTGCGGCATGGGGTAGTAGGCTTTCCGGATTTTGGGGCGGCGGCGATGGGCCGGGTCTTTTTCCCAATCGTAGAATTGGGAAGGCTTGGCAGGAGCAGCCTCGGGCGCCTCCTGCGCCGGCGCGTCGGCGGAGCCGGTCATGCTGAGATTGTCTTCCGGCACGATGGGCTTGCCGATATAGTAGCGGTATATGTTTTTAGGATGGCCCAGTTTGGCGCATACTTCTTCTTCCGTCAGGCCCTTTTTCGCGCCCAGGCGGAACTGTTCTTCGCAGTCTTCCAAGATCCCTTTCAAATCGGTCTTGTCGCTGCGGCGGAAGTAATACTTCAAGAGGTCCATGAATTCCGTCTTTCTCATGGTTTTTTACCTTTCCGTGCGGCGCTGCTTCAGGGCCGCTTCGTACTGCTGGTGGTATTTGGCGCCGTACTGCCAGGCGGCGATGGAAATGGCCATGACGGCGATGATGATAACGAAGCGCAGGGGCGTCGGTAAGTGGGATAAGAAGGAAATAGCCGCCAACGGTTCGGCTTCCAGGGCGATACAAACGGCGACCCAGATCAACAGGGCCAGGGTCATGAGCGTGCAGACGCCGCCGAGAGTATAGAGAAGCAAATACGTATAGCGCAGTTTTTGTAAGTTCGGTGTCAAGTCGGTGCCTCCTTGCAGAAAATAAAAAAGATAGGGGCTCGATAGGCCGGCTATTATCCAATATACTACCACAGGGAGGGAGAAAAGGGAATAGAAGGGCTGCCGGGCCTCTTTTTCTCTATCCTTTTCGGGCGTTACCCTATATACTATATATACTATCGTTTTTTATCAGAAAAGGAGAATGTATATGGCAAATTTTATTCGGTATCATATCGGCGACGTCGTGCAGATGAAAAAGCCCCATCCCTGCGGCTCAAACGAATGGGAGGTCATGCGTATCGGCGTCGATTTCGTCATCCGCTGCTGCGGCTGCGGCCATCGGGTCATGATTCCCCGGCCGAAGTTTGAAAAGGCCGTGAAGAAAATTTTAAAACAAGCCGAAGAAGACGTGTAAAAAAAGTAAAATTTTTAAGAAAAGGTATTTTTATTTCGCCTCCAGTGTGTTACAATTTATGTCAGCCATTACTTTATCGATTTACCTTGATAAAGTAATAAAGCAAAATAGACAGACGTAAAAGGAGGTCATGCGATGAAACCGAATACGCTTGATGGGGTGAAAATGCTTCATCATGACGAAATGCGCAATTATGACCGAATTCAGGGAAAGATTATTTCCGTAATCATGAACCACGGCTGCAAGATCGTCGAGACGCCGAGCTTTGAAGATTACGACGTATATCAGCATTTTTTTCCGCACCTGCGCCGGCAGATGGTAAAGACCGTCGATACGGACGGACGGGTCCTCGTCCTGCGTCCCGACGTGACGCTGCCCCTCGTAGAGTCGGCGGCCCGGGAGTTTCCCCGGCCGAACCAGCTGCTGAAGTTCGGTTACGTGAGCACCGTCTTTCGGGAATATTTCGGCCGCAGCACCTACGGCAAGGATTTCCTGCAGGGCGGCATTGAAATCCTCGGCGATCCGAGCCCCGAGTGCGACGGCGAGGTCATCGTCATGGCTGCGGAAATCCTAAAGGCCGTCGGCGTCGAAAACATCCGCATTGACATCGGCACCGCAGCGTATACGCAGGCCTTGTTCGACGCCCTGCCCTTGCAGGAAGCGGAGAAGGACCGGCTGCGGGCTTATCTGGCCGACCGCAATCTCGTCGCCCTGCGCCGCTATCTGAGCGGTTTGTCCCTGCCGGGAAATGCCCGCTGCGCCCTGGAAGCGCTGCCGGTCCTGTTCGGACCGTACGCCCAGACCCTGGGCAAGGCGAAGGACTATTGCCTGAACAGCGGCATGCTCAACGCCCTGGCGCGGCTGGAAAAAATCTACGATTATATTTTATACGCCGGCTTTGCCGACAAGGTGCAGCTCGACTTCGGCTTTGCCAGCCGGCTGGGCTATTATACGGACATGGTGTTCAAGGTATACGTCGACGGCGCGCTGTACGACGTCATCGACGGCGGCCGCTACGATACGCTGTCGGCCCAGTTCGGCATCGACCGGCCGGCCTGCGGCTTCGGCATGAACATCAACTTATTGTACGAATTCATGAACGACGCCGGCCTGCTGGCGCAAACAGAGCCGTCGTTCCAGCTGGCCGTTTCCTACGCGGCGTCGGATCAGGTCATGGTCCGCGATTTGATGCGCTGGCGCAGCCAGGGGTTCCGCGTGGCGGCCTATCCCGAGTCATCCTTTATCGACAGCCGCGATTACAGCATTCACGCCGTATACCGCGGCGGCTCGTATTACAAGGACGGCCGGGCCGTGACGGCGGCAGACCTGGAAGACGCGATGAGGGGGCTTTAAGATGGCAATTCACATTGCCCTGGCTAAGGGGCGCATACACAAGGCGGTCATGGCCTATTTGCAGGAAAGCGGCTATGCCTTTCCGACCTATACCGCCGACAGCCGCAAGCTGATTTTTGAAGACAGTACGGGAACGCTCAAGGTGACCCTCGTCAAATCGCCGGACGTAGCCGTCTACGTCGAACGGGGAGCGGCTGACGTGGGCATCGTCGGCGAAGACGTCCTGCTGGAAGAAGCGCCGGGAGCCGGCGTGTACGAAATTTTCGATTTGGGCATCGGCCGCTGCCGCATGGCCGTCGCGGCCATTGCCGGCAAGCCCGTGGATATGACGAAGCGCATTACCGTCGGCACGAAGTATCCCCGCATCGCCCGCCGCCATTTCGAGCAGAATCACCGCAGCGTCGATATTATCAAGCTGAACGGGTCCGTCGAGCTGGCGCCTATCGTGGGGCTGGCCGACGTCATCGTCGATATCGTCGAGACGGGAAATACGCTGAAAGCCAACGGCCTGGAGGTCGTCGAGTATTTCATGGATTTCAGCGCCCGCATGATCTGCAATCCCGTGTCGTTTAAGATGAAATATGAAGACATACGGCGTCTCGTCGACGTCGTCAAAGAGAAGAATTTGGAAGCATAAGCGAGGGGGCATGGACAGTGGAATGGATAGAAGTTCCTGAAGAAGGGCTGACGCTGCGGCAGGTTCGGGCGATTACGGCGCGGAACCAGTCGGAAAGCGAGGCCATTCGCCAGAGAGTAGAACATATTTTGCAGGCTGTGCAGGAACGGGGCGACGAAGCCCTGAAGGAATTTACGGCCATATTTGACGGGCCCTTTCTCGATTCGTTTCTCGTAACGGAAGAAGAAATCGACGAGGCCGTCGCGGCTGTCGGATCCGACTTCATGGCTGTGTTGGAAGAGGCGGCGGCCAATATCCGGACGTATCACGAACGGCAGGTCGAGACGACGTGGATGGATACGTTCCGCCCCGGCGTGCGTTTAGGGGCGAAGTTTACGCCGATACAGCGCGTCGGCGTGTATGTCCCCGGCGGCACGGCGGCCTATCCGTCGACGGTGCTCATGGATATCATCCCGGCTCACGTGGCCGGCGTGCCGTCTATTGCCGTCTTTACGCCGCCCAAGAAGGACGGCTCCGTCAATCCCTATATTTTGGCGGCGGCCCGCGTCGCCGGCGCGACGGAAATCTACAAGGCCGGCGGAGCCCAAGGCGTCGCCGCGGCGGCCTTCGGTACCGAGTCCATCCCGCCGGTCTTTAAAATCGTCGGGCCGGGCAACGCCTACGTAGCCATGGCCAAGCGCCTCGTCTTCGGTACCGTCGGCATCGACATGATCGCCGGGCCGAGCGAGGTCGGCGTGCTGGCTGACGATACGGCCAATCCCGTTTGGGTGGCGGCGGACCTGCTGGCCCAGGCGGAACACGACGCGCGGGCGGCGGTCTTCCTCGTCACGCCGAGCCGCGCCTTGGCGGAAAAGGTAGAAGCAGAAGTCCGTCGGCAGCTCGACGAATTGCCGCGGCGGGATATTGCTGCGCCGTCAGTGGAGCAGTACGGAAAGATTTTTGTGACGAAGGATATGAACCAGGCCGTCGAGGTCATGAATCTCATCGCGCCGGAGCATTTGGAGCTGGATACAGCCGACGCCGAAGCTCTGGCCGGAGATATCGTCAACGCCGGTGCGATTTTCATCGGCCCCTATACGCCGGAGCCCATCGGCGACTACTTCGCCGGGCCGAACCATACCTTGCCGACGATGGGGACAGCGGCCTTTTCGTCGCCTCTGGGCGTGTACGATTTCGTCAAGCGCAGCAGCCTGCTGCAGTACGATAAGGAAGCCTTTGAAGCCGTCGCGGAAAAAGTCATGGCCTTTGCTAATGTCGAAGGCCTGCAGGCCCACGGGCTGGCTGTAAAGAGGAGGATGGAGCATGAATAAAGAATGGCTGCGCCGGACGATACGCTCCTTTGAGCCCTACGTCGTCCCGGAAATCAAGGAGCGCACCGTCATCAACGCCAACGAAAGTCCTTATAATATATTTGATTTTCCTGAAGTGAAGGCGGAATTTTTGACCCGCCTGAGCCAAACGCCGTCGTATCACTATCCCGATCCTTTCGCCGAGGAGCTGCGGGCGGCCTTGGCCGAATACGTGTCGTGCCGGCCTGAGGAAGTCCTCGTCGGCTGCGGCGGCGATGAAATCATCAGCATTATTGCCAATACCTTTTTGAACGAAGGCGATACAGTTCTCGTCCACGGGCCGACCTTCGACATATACGGCATCGACGCCCAAATCGTCGGGGCCAAGGTCGTAGAGATTCCCGATTTGCCGGGCTTTACGCGCGACAGGAAGTCCTTGCTGCAGGCTGTACAGGAGCTGCAGCCGAAGCTGACGGTACTCTGCAATCCCAATAACCCGACAGGCGAGCTCCTGCCCCTGTCGTTCTTGGAAGCGGTCTTACAGGCCTCGCCGAATCCTGTCGTCGTCGACGAAGCGTATATCGAATTTGCCGGCAGCGACAGCATCATTACTAAATTGGCCGATTACGACAACCTCATCGTCATCCGCACCTTGTCCAAGGCCTTCGGGCTGGCCGGCGTCCGCGTCGGCTACGCCGTGGCGCAGAAGGATGTCATCGACGCCTTGTCGCTGGTCAAGCTGGTCTACAATGTAGGTAATTTAGCGCAGATTGCGGCGCTGGCGGCCATGAAATACCGCGATGTGATATTGGCCCATAACATCCCGCCGACCATTGCCGCCCGCGAGTACCTGACGGCGGAGCTGAAACGGATAGACGGCGTCACCGTATACGACAGCGTGACCAACTTCGTCCTCATCCGGGTGCCTGACGGGCCGGCCGTCGTCAATGCCTTGAAGAAGGCCGACATCTGCGTACGCTTTTACAAGGCCGCGGCCCTGCAGAACTGCCTGCGCATTACCGTTACGACGAGGGACGTCGTACAAAGAGTTGTCGAAGTGATTCGAAAGGAGGTCGGCCATGCGTAGCGCCCAGATAGAACGGGAAACGGCGGAAACGCAGATTGCCCTTTCCCTCAACATAGACGGTACGGGGACCTTTGCCGGCACGACGGGCATCGGCTTTCTCGACCACATGATGAATTTGCTGGCCTGCCACGGCGGCATGGATATTACCCTCCACGTCCACGGCGATTTGGACGTAGACACCCATCACACTGTGGAGGATCTGGCTATCGTATTGGGCGGCGCGCTGGCCCAGGCCTTGGGCGACAAAAAGGGCATCCGCCGCTACGGCATGTTTTACTGCCCCATGGACGAAGCCCTGACCCGCGTCGTCGTCGACCTGAGCGGACGGCCCTATCTGGTATACGACGTGAAGCTGAATGTCGAGCGCATCGGCGCCTTCGAGACGGAAATGCTGAAGGAATTTCTCTACGCCTTATCCGTCCACGGCCGCATGAACCTGCACGTGATGAATCTCTACGGCGAAAACGCCCACCACATCGTCGAATCGGTTTTCAAGGCCCTCGGCCACGCCCTGCGCGAAGCCGTGTCGCTCAGCGGCGACGAGTCGGCCGTCTTGTCTACGAAGGGGGTGCTGTAGCGTGAAGGTAGCTGTTATCGATTACGAAGTTGGCAATTTGGCCAACGTGTACAACGCCTGGAAGCGTCTGGGCGTGTCCGTCGACATTACCCGCGACCCGGCGGTCATCCGGCAGGCCGATTTCATCGAGCTGCCCGGCGTCGGGGCTATTCGCGACGCCATGGCGAACCTGAAGAAATTTGAGCTCATTCCCGTACTGGAAGAACAGGTCCGGGCGGGCAAGTTTTTCATGGGCGTGTGCCTGGGCATGCAGGCTTTGTTTGAAAAGGATTACGAAGGCGGCGAATACGACTGCCTTGGCTTTTTGCCCGGCGATATCGTGCCGTTCCGCACGACGCTGAAGGTGCCTCATATGGGCTGGAACGAGCTGGAATTCCGCGGCAGCCATTGGCTGCAGAAAGGACTGCCGGCTCATCCCTACGTGTATTTCGTCCATTCCTATCATAAATCGCCGGCCGATTCGCCCGACGTCATCGCCACGGCCGACTACGGGCAGGCCGTGCCGGCTATCTGCGGCCGGGACAACGTCTTGGGATTTCAGTTCCATCCCGAAAAAAGCGGCCCCGTAGGGGCGCGGCTCCTGCAGAATGTCATTGCGTACGTACAAGAGAAAGGATGAGACTATGATCGTATTTCCGGCGATAGATATACAAGGCGGCAAGGTCGTCCGCCTGCGCCAGGGCGTGAAGGAAGACAGCACGACTTACTTTGACGACCCCGTAGAGACGGCCGTCAAGTGGCGCGACGAAGGGGCTATGTTCCTGCACGTCGTCGATTTGGACGGCGCTTTTTCCGGCGATCGCCGCAACGCCGACGTCATCGGCCGCATCTGCGACGCCGTTGACATTCCCGTCCAGGTAGGCGGCGGCATCCGCAGCGAAGAAGCGATTGAAACGTATTTGGAAGAAGGGGTCAACCGGGTCATCATCGGCTCCAAGGCCGTAGAAGACGCCGCCTTTATTACGGACATGGCCAAGAAATACGGCTCGGCCCTGGCCGTTTCCATCGACGCCAAGGGCGACATGGTGGCGACGCGGGGCTGGGTAGACGGCAGCGATAAGGAAGTCCTGCCCTTTGCCCATTTCCTCTTGTCCATCGGCGTCAACACCATCGTGTACACCGACATCAGCCGCGACGGCATGCTGACGGGGCCGAACATGGAAATGCTGTCCCTGCTGCAGCAGCTGCCCTTCATCCGCCTCATCGCCTCAGGCGGCGTGAGCGGCATCGACGATTTGAAGCAGCTCCAGGCCATGAAGGTCTACGGGGCTATTACGGGGAAGGCCTTGTACGAGGGGAAAGTCACAATGGCTCAAATCCGGGCGTTAGGGGGAATGTAGGATGCTGGCCAAACGAATCGTACCGTGCCTGGACGTGCGCGACGGCCGCGTCGTCAAGGGCAAGCAGTTTAAAAACATACGCGACGTAGACGACCCGGTAAAATTAGGAAAATATTACTCAGAGCAGGGAGCCGACGAGCTCGTCTTCTACGATATTACGGCGACTCATGAAAGGCGGAATATCTTCATCGATGTCGTCCGGGCCGTTGCCGAAGCCATAGATATTCCCTTTACGATCGGCGGCGGCATCGCCAGTATCGACGATTTCCATCAGGTACTGCGGGCCGGGGCCGACAAGGTGTCGGTCAATTCGGCGGCAGTGATGCGGCCCGACCTCATCCGCGAGGCGGCGCTGCGCTTCGGCAGCCAGTGCGTCGTCTTGTCCATCGACGCCAAGCGCGACGGCCGCGACAGCTGGCAGGTATACGTTGAAGGAGGCCGGAAAAATACGGGCATCGACGCCGTGGCCTGGGCAAAGCAGGGCGTGGCCTTGGGGGCTGGGGAAATCTGTATCAATTCCATGGATGCCGACGGGGAAAAGGCTGGTTTTGACTTAGAATTGAACCGGCGGCTGGCGCTGGAACTTCCCGTGCCGATCATTGCATCCGGCGGGGCCGGGACGATGGAAGATTTCAAGCGGGTCTTTGACGTCGGCGTCGACGCGGCCCTGGCAGCGTCGGTCTTTCATTTCGGACAAATCCCCCTTCCGGAGCTGAAGAAATACCTGAAAGAACAGGGCGTTGCCATGAGAGGAGCAGAATAGTGGAAACAGTAGGTTTGACAGATGTAAAATTTGACGACAAAGGCCTCGTGCCGGCCGTCGTGCAGGAAGGGCGGAGCGGCAAGGTCCTCATGGTAGCCTATATGAACGCCGAGTCGCTGCAGAAGACCGTTGAAAGCGGCGAAACGTGGTTTTACAGCCGCAGCCGGCAGGAGCTGTGGCATAAGGGCGAAACGTCGGGCCATTTCCAGAAGGTACGGGATATCTTTGTCGACTGCGACGCCGACACGCTTCTGGTCGTCGTAGACCAGATCGGCGCGGCCTGCCATACGGGCAGCAAGTCGTGCTTCTTCCGCCGCCTCGGCGGCTGGGACGGGACGTATGCGGGCAGCCTGTCTATGCTGTCCGATTTGCGCGACGAAATTGAAGAAAAGAAGATTCATCCGACGGAAAAATCGTATACGGCCTATTTGCTCCAGACCGGCATGGATAAGATCTGCAAGAAAATCGGCGAAGAGTCGGCGGAGGTCATCATTGCCGCCAAAAACGCCGCTGTCGGCGACGGAGACGACTTGCGCCTGGAAGTATGTAAAGAATCGGCCGATTTGCTCTATCACTTATCCGTATTGTGGGAGGCGGCCGGCGTCAGCGTTAACGACGTCATGGCCGTATTGGAAGAACGGTCCCACGTCAAGGGCAACAAGAAAACGGTCGGTCATTTAGATAAGACCTTTTAAGGAGTAGTTATGAAAACTATTATTTTCGACGTAGACGGCGTGCTTCTCAGCGAAAAACGCTATTTTGACGTATCGGCCCTGACTGTATGGGAATGGTACTATAGTCCGTCGTTTATGAATCTGGGCCATGAGCAGGTCAGGACGGGGCTGACGGACGAAGAAATCGACGCCTTGCGGGCCCGTTTTTGGCTCGACGATGCCATCTTGATTTGGCTTAAAAAGCACGGCGTCAACAGCAACTGGGATATGACCCATGCCCATATCGCGGCGACACTGTGGATGTTGTTAGAGCAGTACAAGGCTGATGGCCATTTGCTGACTGATATTGTTATAGAATCAATGGCCGATGTCCGCGCCTTGGGCCAACGGCTGCAAGGGTATGCCGTTCCCGATGCTGCGGCGGTAAGGGAACGCCTGGTCAACGCTGTGCCGGACGAGGCGGGAAAGGACGACGTATTCGCCTGCTTGACGGCAGCCATAGAATCTTCATTAGGTACGGCTGCGCCGTGGTCGCACCTCGATTCCGCCCTGTGGCAGCTTCATTTCGAAGCTTTCCAGGAGTGGTATTTTGGAGATGAATTGTATGAACAAACGTATGGAAAAGCTCCCTATGCGCCGGGCAAAGAAGGCTTTCTGCGCCGCGAAGTTCCCTTGGGAACTGCCGAGGGCATACGACGCATGTTTCAGGAACTGAAGCGCCGAGGCTACCGGCTGGCCGTCGCTACGGGCCGGTCGCGCATGGAGACGGCCGTGCCTTTTGCGGCCTATCATTGGGATGAAGAATTTGATCCCCGTCACGTGGCGACCTATACGGATGTAGACGAAGCATCGAAGATGCTGGGCTTGTCCCTCGACAAGCCAAATCCTTTCGCTTATTATGCCGGAGCCTTCGGCACCTATCCCGAACGGTATGCCGAGTACGTCAGCCGTCCCGACGATTTCAAGGACGGCGAGTACTATATTGTCGGTGATTCCATGGCCGACATCTGGTGCGCCAAAGCCATGGGAGCCGTCATGATCGGAACGCTTACGGGACTGGACGGCCCGGCGGCGCGGGCTATGTTCGAAGCGGAGAAGGCCGATTACATTGTCGATTCTGTTGAAGATATATTGAATATATTAAAATAATACCCTATTTAAGAATAATAGAGTTGATCATTTTTCTAATGCATTTTCTATGTATTTATATCTGGCCATTGATAGTGAGGTGAGAGACGATGGTGAAAAGAATCGTTTTTCTTTGTTGCGCTTTTTTTCTAATGGTAAGTGGAATTTGTTTTGCTAGAACTTCTGTAACAATAAATAAAAATGAAGGATACTCTCCATATAACGGTTGGGTCATGGCTGATATGACTTTAGAAAACGGACTGGTTTCTAAAAATGCTGCATACTCTATGCGTGTATTTAAAGATTTTGGGTTAATTCCTGTAGCTTATTGTAGTTCGGGAGGTTCTCATTTAGGATCTTATGTGATTTTTTATGTAAATCCCTATAACAATTGCTTAATTGTTGGAAAAGGAGGGATGGCTTCGCATGGAGATATTTATTCTTCTGATTTAAATCCATTTAAATATACGGGAAATTTTGTTTATGGAACAGATCTTGTAGAATATAAGGACCTGTATAGAAAGGTAATTGATACAGCAAAACAAGAATTTTATAAATATCAAAAACAAAATTCACGTTTAGAAGAAACTAAGTAAAAACAGGGACTGGCACGTGTTTATGTGTGCCAGTCCCTGCTTGCTGAGAGAGAGAAAATATATAAAGGAATGTGGTATCGGAATTATTGACGAGCCGCTTTGACGGAAGCGATGAATTTTTTAGCCGCTTCGGTGATTTCAGCCGGCGTTTTTCCGCCGCCTGTAAGCGCTCCGCCTGCGCCGACAGCTACACAGCCAGCTTTGATCCATTCGCCGGCGTTTTCGGCGTTGACGCCGCCTGTCGGCATGAGAGAAGCTTGGGGAATGGGGCCGTGGATGGCTTTGATCGCTTTCATGCCCAAAATTTCGCCCGGGAAGATCTTGATGACATCGGCGCCGGCTTCAAGAGCTGCGATGACGCCGTTGAGGGTCGTCGTGCCGGGCATGACGGCGATGCGGTAGCGGTTGCACAGCTTGACCGTTTCCAAATCGAAGGCCGGCGAAACGATGAACTGCGCGCCGTTTAAGATGGCGATGCGGGCCGTGACGGCGTCGAGGACGGTGCCGGCGCCGATGACGACGTCGGGGTTATCGGCATATTTCTTGGACAACGCGGCGATGACTTCATGAGCCTGAGGCGTCGTGAAGGCCAATTCGATAATCGTGACGCCGCCGGCGATGCAAGCGTCGGACATAGCCATGGCTTCTTCCGCGTCTTTGCCGCGAATGACGGCGCAAACGCCGACTTCCTGAATTTTCTTTACTACGTCGATCTTATCCATCATGTGAGTTCCTCCTATACATTCTGCTTGATCTTTTCAATCATGTCTGCGTATTCTTCGTCGGTCAGGAAGACGCGCTGCGGGTTCATCTCGAAGGTCGTGTTCCATTCGAACTGGTCCTTGTACTTCGGCACGAGGTGGACGTGCAGGTGACAGCCCGTGTCGGCGTAGGAGCCGTAGTTGACCTTGTCAGGATGAAAGGCCGCGTGAATGGCCTTGGCGGCGCGGGCTACGTCGTCATAAAAGGCATGTCGTTCTTCGGCGCTCATGTCGGTCATTTCGCTGATGTGGTCCTTATAGGCGACGATGCAGCGGCCGGGATGGCTCTGTTCCTTGAATAAGATGAGCATGCTGACGGACAAGTCGCAGATGTAGATGCCGAACTTCGCCAGCGGCTCGCCTTTTACGCAATATCCGCAGTGGGTGTCGATCATAACCAATCTCCTCCTATGGATACAAAGAATACGGGAAGGCCGGCGAATGCGGCGTCGGCCCTTCCTGTATAAACTTGTATACTAGTATTATATCAGATAGTTCCCAATAATTTCAATCTATTTTCCAAGATTATTCGATGGTGCCGTGTTCCCATTTGCCGTTGTTCAGGTCTTCGGCAATCTGTTTGAATTTGTCGTCTGTCAAACCGTAGAAGAAGTACAGGATGATGGCGGCAATGCCGAGGGCGACGCCGGGGTACAAGGTCATGGCGGCCTTGATGCCCGTCAGGGTCATTTCGCTCTGTACGGCGTTGGCTACATAGCCCGTGAGGACCAGGATGCCCGAGCTTACGATAGCGGCGATGGCCTGGGCGATTTTGCGGGAGAAGTTGAAGGCCGCGTAGGTAATGCCTTCTTTACGGATGCCGTTGTGCCATTCGCTGTAGTCGATGACGTCGGAGACGAAGGCCCACGTAATGCCGTTCGGAATCGCCAGGGCGACATAGCCGATAGTGACGAGGATGATGAAGGAATAGAGGTTCGTCGGGATGACGAAGTTCAGAATGTCTGCCGCGCAGCCGATGAGCAGGCCGCCGATGGCTGTCTTTTTCTTGCCGAACATCTTTACCAGCTTCGGAATGAGCAGGATGCCGATGACCGAGCAGCCCATCATGATGCCGTTGACGACAGGCTGCAGGCCCATGTGGCCCAGGTTATACTGGCAGAAGAAGATCATCATCTGGTTGTTCGTATTCATGGCGGAAATCGTGAATAAGGTCATCAAGATAATGCACAATAACGGCTTGTTGGTAAATACGATTTTGATGTAGTCCGAGAATTTCGCTTTCTGTTCCTTCGCCGTATTTCTCTTGACGGGAACGTGTTCGTGACAGTTGAAGTAGCAGATGGCAAAGCCGAGGACACCGACGACAGCCATGACGATGGAAGCTACGAAGAAGCCGTGATGGGGCTGGTCAAAGAGCAGTACGATGGGGACGAAGGCGATGCCCGTAATGAGCTGGGCCCCGATGGAGCCGGCCTGACGGGTCGTAGCCATCTGGCTTCGTTCTTCGACGTCGCGGGTCATGACGCTGGCTAACGATGCGTAGGGGATATTTGTGAAAGAATAAACCAGGCCCCAGGCCATGTAAGCGCCGTAGGCGAAGAGGATTTTGCCGGCTGTGGAAATTTCCGGCATCGTAAAGGTAATGACCGTGAGGATAGCGAGGATGATGCTGGAAATCATCATGACCGGGCGGAATTTGCCGCGGGGGCCGATGTTTTTGCGGCTGTCGATAGCCGAACCGGCGATAGGATCCATGAAGGCGTCGAAGATCTTCGTGAAGGCGAAGATCCCGGCTACGGCGCCGGCGGGGATAGTGCAGACGTCGATCCAGTATTTCGTCAAATAGGCCTGGCCCAAGTCGAACATGAAGCCGTTCCCAAAATCGCCGAAGCCGTAACAGATTTTTTCACGCCACGACAGTTTGACGTGGCCCGTTTTGGCGGCGTCCGTTCCGACGGCCGCCGTTGCTTGTTCGCTCATAATAGTTCCTCCTTATAAGGTAACGCCGTTCTTAAAGATAGCCAATTCGTGCTTGTCCAGTTTTTCCGACTTGGCGTGGATCTTGCCTGAGGCGACGTCGAGGATGTACTGGAAAAAACGGTCTGCTATACTATCCTTTGCTTCGCCTTCCGTTATTGTTCCGGCGTTGAAGTCTATCCAATTTGTTTTAAATCCGGCCAATTTGCTGTTGCTGGAAATCTTAATGGTCGGTACGGGGCAGGCGAAGGGCGTGCCCCGGCCTGTCGTGAACAGGACCATGTGGGCTCCCGCCGCGGCAAGGGCGTTGGACGCGACTAAGTCGTTGCCCGGTGCCTGCAGAAGGTTCAGCCCTTTTTTGACGGCCCTGTCGCCATAGGACAATACGTCTTCGACGATGGCCCGGCCGCCTTTCTGGACGCAGCCCAGGGATTTGTCTTCCAGCGTCGTAATGCCGCCTGCCTTGTTGCCTGGCGACGGGTTTTCGTTTACCTTTTCGCCGTAGCTCATGAAGTATTCTTTGAAATCGTTGATCAAGGAGACGGTCTTATCGAATACTTCCTCGTCGCGGGCCCGGTTCATGAGCAGCGTTTCGGCGCCGAACATTTCCGGCACTTCCGTCAGGATCGACGTGCCGCCGGCCGCGACGAGGCGGTTGGAAATTTCTCCGACCAGGGGATTGGCCGTAATGCCGGACAACCCGTCGGAGCCGCCGCATTTCAAGCCGATGGTCAGGAGCGACGCGTCGCAGGGCTGGCGGTAAAACTGGTCGGCATAGGCGCACAATTCCTTGACAATAGCGGTTCCGGCGGCGATTTCGTCTTCTACGTCCTGGCAGACGAGGAATTTTACCCGATCGGGGTCGTACTCGCCGATGACCTCTTTCATGAGGTCGACCTGGTTGTTTTCGCAGCCCAGGCTCAGGACGAGGACGGCGCCGGCGTTGGGGTTGTGGACGAGGCCGCTCAGCACCTTCTGCGTATGGAGCTGGTCGTCGCCGAGCTGGGAGCAGCCGTGGGGATGGCTGTAGGCGTAAATGCCGTCGATGCGTTCCGTTTTAAACGGCTGGGACGCCTCTTCGATGGCCCGGGCGATGCCGTTGACGCAGCCTACTGTCGGGATAATCCACACTTCGTTGCGGATGCCTGCCGTGCCGTCAGGACGCTTGTAGCCGAGAAATTCGTAGGTCTTGTCCGTCGTCAGTTCCCGGCGGTCGGCTTTTTCCGGCTCGTAGGTGTAATGGAGCAGGTCGCCGAGCTTGCTCTGTACGTTGTGCGTGTGAACCCAGGCCCCGGCGGGAATGTCTTCCTTGGCCGTGCCGATGGGAAAGCCGTATTTGACGACGTCCTGCCCCTTGGCGATGGGGACGACGGCGAGTTTATGGCCTGCCGGAATATCGTCCAAGACGGTCAAGGTCGTATTCCCGACCGTAACGGTTTCGCCTTTAGAGACGGGGGTTACGGCGACGGCTACGTTGTCTTTTTCGTGTATCTTAAATACTGCCATAGTCTGTCTCCTCATGCGTCCCGGCCCAGCTCTTCGATGTGGGCTTTTACGCCGACTTCAGCCATGCGGTCGATGTGGGCCGTCACGGCGTCGGCAAATCCGGCGATAGCCGTCAGATTTTCGCCCCAGAAATCGCTGCGGCTCATGACGGCCCGTACGTATTCGGCTGTCGCCTTGGCGGCGTTTTCCTTGATGAAGGCTAGCTTTTCGGCGTCGTCGTGGATTTCATAGGTGTTGCCGGCGGCGCGGGCGCCGATGAGGCAGCCGTCGCCTTCTTCTGTCGAGCGGTAGAAGGCCAGCAGGGCCGCTAAGGAATAGGTCAGCCATTTCGGCAGCTTGCCCGTGGCGGCGACGCTGTCCTTGAAGGTCGGCAGGATGCGGCCCTTCCATTTGGAAATGGAGTTGAGGGAAATAGCTAGCAGGGCGTGGTTGACGAAGGGGTTTTCAAAACGTTCGTATACGGCCTTGGCGAAGGCTTCCGCCTTTTCCCGCGGCAAGTCGACAGTCGGCACGATTTCCCCGAACACCGTCTGGTCCAGAGAGCGGCGGACGACGGGGTCGGCCATGCACTGGCCGACGTAATCGAGGCCCGACAGGTAGGCGCCGAGGACCATAGACGTATGAGCGCCGTTCAGGATGCGGACTTTCTGTTCTTTAAAGGCTTGGATATTATCGGTAAATTCGACGTGGAATTTGTCGGAGCCGATGGTAAATTTGTCAGCTAAGGACGGGTCGCCGATGACCCAGAGGGAGAACGGCTCGGCCTGGTCGAGGAGGGCGTCTTCGTAGCCCAGCTCTTCCTGAATGGCGTCGATATTGCCGGCCGGATAACCTGCGACGATGCGGTCGACGAGAGTGTCGACGAAGCGGCAGGCCGAAGCGAGCCAGGCGGTAAAGGCGTCGTCTAAGTTCCACAGGGCGGCGTATTGGAGGACGCAGCTTTTGAGGAGCTGGCCGTTGTCGTCGTTTAATTCTGTCGGCACCATGACCAGGCCCTTCTGTATGTCGCCTTGATAATAGGTATACCGTTCGTAGAGGAACTTCGTCAGCTTGGCCGGGAAGGTCGACGGCGGGCAGTCGGAGAACTGGTCGGCTTCGTTGTATGCGATGCCGGCGTCGGTCGTATTGGAAATGACGAATTCCAGGGCGTCTTCATGAGCCAGGGCCATGAAGGCGTCGTATTCGTCGCGGGCGCTGATGACCGAATCGATAGAGGTTATGACGCGGTTTTCCTTATATACCTGGCCGTCCTGCTGGCCGCGCAGGCAGACGGTGTAGATGTTGTTCTGCTTGGCAAAGCGGTCCGTCTTGCCCGAGCGGGGCAGGATGACGGCGATGTTGCCGTTAAAGTGGTTTTCTTCGTTGGCGATGTCGACGGCGTAGTCGGCAAAGGCCCGGAGGAACACGCCTTCGCCGAACTGCAGTATCTTAACCGGGCGGGACGGGCGCGTATAGAGTTCGCTTACATTTTTCATAGGTCTGTCCTTCTCCTGTGCTGAAATTTACATCTTAAAGCCGAAGTAGGCCGCTACGTTGTTGTAGCAAATATCTTCGACGAGCTGGCGGAGGGCGTCTTCGTCGTTAGGATATTCGCCGTTTTCTACGAGATTGCCGATCCAGTTGCAGAGGATGCGGCGATAGTATTCGTGGCGGGCGTAGGACAGGAAGGAACGGGAGTCGGTCAGCATGCCGAGGATGTTGCCGAAGACGGACAGGTTGGCGATGCTGGTCATCTGGTCGATCATGCCCTGCTTCGTGTCGTTGAACCACCAGGCCGCGCCCTGCTGGATCTTGCCGCGGGCTTCCGGTCCCTGGAAGCAGCCGATAATCGTGCCGATCATGGCGTTGTCCGCCGGCGTGCCCGAGTAAAGGATCGTTTTCGGCAGGATGCCCAGTTCATGCAGATGGTCGAGGAAGGCTGCCAGGCCCTTGCCGCAGTTGCCGGCGGCGATGCTGTCGAAGCCCGTGTCGGGGCCGAGCTTTTTGTACATTTCCGTGTTCAGGTCGCGGAGCGTCGCGAAGTGGAGCTGCATGACCCAGCCGCGTTTGTAGTATTCGCCGGCTAAATAGGTGAGGACAGCCGTTTTGTAGGCTTCTGTTTCTTCAACTGTTACCGCTTCGCCGCTGAATGCCTTGGCCATGATGGCGTCGACTTCGTCTTCGCTGGCCGGGCGGCAAAATACGTATTCGAGGGCGTGGTCCGTAGCGCGGCAGCCCATGTCTTCGAAGAAGGCGATGCGCTTGTCCATGGCCGTGCGGATGTCGGCGAAGGTCTTGATTTCCACGCCGGCAGCTTCGCCGAGGCGGGCCATGTATTCGGCGTAACCGGCCTTATCGATGTTCAGCAGTTTGTCCGGGCGCATAGCCGGGTATACCTTGGCGCTGCAGGTCTGTTCTTCTTTCAGCTTCTGATGCCATTTCAAATCGTCAGCCGGGTCGTCGGTCGTGCAGATGACCTTGACGTTGGACTGTTTGATGAGGCCCTGGACGCCCATGTCGGCGTCTTTCAGCTTGGCGTTGCACTTTTTGAAGACTTCTTCGGCGTTCTTTTCATTGAGCGGTTCGGTAATGCCGAAGTAGCGCTGCAGCTCTAAATGGCTCCAATGATAGAGGGGATTACCAATGGCTCTTGGAAGCGCTTTCGCGTATTCGATGAATTTTTCCAAATCCGTCGATTCCTTGCCGGTAATCTTTTCTTCCGGCGTGCCGTTGGAGCGGATGAGACGCCATTTGTAATGGTCGCCGCCGAGCCATACCTCCGTAATGCTGTTAAAATGGCGGTCTTCTGCGATTTCCTGAGGGGAAATGTGGCAGTGGTAATCGATGATCGGCATCGTTTCAGCGTAGTTGTGGAACAGGCGGCGAGCCGTTTCCGTTTCTAATAAAAAGTCTTTGTCCATGAATTGTTTCATAATGTAATGCGTCTCCTTTCATGTTTTCGACGGTATCTCCGCTTACTTTACTGTAAGCGCTTACATTTGTTACTGTAAATGTACTACGAAAGAACATGGTTGTCAACGCAATATGCCGCAATTGTATAGGAATAGAAAAAATAAGGCGTTTTCATGCGTTTATCTCATTAAAAATTATGTGAAAAAACTATCAAAGTGTTGGAAAATAGATTCCTCTTCGCTATATATCTTGGAAAAACAGGGGATTTTTTCTCTGGACAGCGTAAAAAATAACTTTTGTATAAAGCGCTTACAATGAATAAGCTATCCCATTGCTATTTTTATGCTATAATATGGTAAAGCTCCGCGGCAGAGGCTGCGGCGGCGAGATTTTACGAGCAATACAAGAGGAATGATACGTTCATGAATATAACGATTTACGATATTGCCCAGAAGTGCGGCGTGTCTATCGCTACGGTATCGCGGGTGCTCAACGGCAGCAGCCGCGTCAGCGAAAAGACCCGGGCCCGCATTCTGGAAGTCATGAAGGACATGGGGTACAAGCCCAATCCCTTTGCCCGCGGCTTGGGCCTTGATTCCATGAAAATCGTCGGCGTAATTTGTACAGATGTAGCCGATATTTTTTATGCCCGCGCCGTGTCGCTGCTGGAAGAGGGCCTGCGCCGCCACAACCTGGACGTCATGCTGTCCAATACGGGCGAGGACCGGGGCCGCAACAGCAAGTACATCACGGATATGACGGCCAAGCACGTCGATGCCATCATCACGATCGGCACGCCCTTTTCGTCGGAAAAGGATATACGGCAGCTGCAGCAGGTCGCGGAATCTGTCCCGGTCATTACGATCAACTGCGACTATCATCTGCCGAACATGTACAGCGTCGTCTGCAATGAAAAGGAAGGCATGCGCAAGCTCGTCCATTCGCTGGCAGAAAAGGGATGCCGCAAGCCGGCGTATTTATACGATTTCCTGACCTACAGCGGCCGCCATAAGCTCGACGGATTTTATCAGGGCTGCCGGGAATTGAAACTGGACGTGTCGGACGAGCGAATCTGCCAGATCGAACGGACCCTCGAGGCGGCGGAAGCCAGCGTCGACCGCCTCGTCGCATCGCAGTGCGAATTCGACGCCATTCTGACGTCGGAAGACGTGCTGGCCGTCGGCGCCCAGCGGGCTATGCTGCGCAGCGGCATGAACGTGCCCGTCGTCGGCTGGAACAATTCGATTTTGGCCCAGTGTGCCACGCCGACCTTGTCGAGCGTAGACAATAAGCTGGCCAGTCTCTGCGCCGCCGCCGTCAATTTGGTGATTACCTTGACGGAAAACGGCGGAGACGCCGTGCCGGTGCGGACGGAATTCAGCGCCGATCTGGTAGAACGAGAAAGCTTCCGCCTGTAAGGGATAGGGGCGGAGAAACGAGGACAGGATATATGAAAATTCAGGATATACGCGTCGGGAAGGTGAGTATTCCCTTAAAGACGCCCTTTAAAACGGCCCTGCGGCGCGTCGATACGGCAGAGGATTTGATCGTGCAGGTGCGGGCTGACGATGGCTCCGTCGGCTACGGCAATGCGCCGGCGACGGTCGTCATTACCGGCGACAGCCACGAGTCCGTTGCGGCGGCGATCCTGCATACGATCGGGCCGAAACTCGTCGGCCGGGATATCGACGACAGGGAAGCGATATTGCAGGCTATCCAGTCGGCTATGGTCCACAATACGTCGGCTAAGGCCGCCCTGGACATGGCCGTCCACGACTTGTTCGGCCAGCGGTACGGCATGCCGCTGCACCGCTTTTTCGGCGGGGCGAGATGCCGCGTCGTATCGGATTTGACAGTCAGCGTCAACGAGCCCGCCGTGATGGCCGCCGACGCGCGCCGCGCCGTCGCCGCCGGGTATCGCCATATCAAGGTCAAAGTCGGCCTCGACGGAGCCGAAGATTTCCGGCGCGTCCAAGCTGTGCGGCAGGCTGTCGGGCCGGATATTTCCATCCGCCTCGACGCCAATCAGGGCTGGAAGCCGAAGGAAGCCGTGCGGCTCATCCGCCGTATGGAGGATGCGGGACTGGACATCGAATTGGTCGAGCAGCCCGTGGCGGCCTGGGATTTCGAAGGGCTGAAGCAGGTGACGGATCATGTCGATACGGACGTCATGGCCGACGAGAGCGCTTTCAGCCTCCGCGACGTCTTCCGCTTGTTGTCCATGCGGGCCTGCGACCTCATCAACGTCAAGCTCATGAAAGCCGGCGGCCTGGGCCCGGCGGCAAAGATAGCGGCCCTGGCCGAAAGCGCCGGCGTCGGCTGCATGATGGGCTGCATGCTTGAGAGTAAGGTCGGCATTACGGCGGCGGCAGCCTTGTCGGCCGGCCGGACCGTATTCGTCAAAAACGACCTGGACGCCGCCGATTTGATGGCCAGCGACCCCGTAGAAGGCGGCATATCCTATGAGGCGAATGAGCTCGTCCTGCCGGAACGGCCGGGCCTGGGCATTACAGGCGTCAAAGGGTGGAAAGAACTGTAATTTCAGTTGACACTGCCTTTTGCCATATCCTATAATAATACGAGTATTACAGGCTGATTTCGCGTGGAATCAGCCTCTTTATATACGCAGATAAAGGAGGAACTCATGCGTTTACGGAGAAAACCGTGGATTGACGAGGCCATTTTGGATTACGCTTCGTTCGTCCACTTGGAACATTGTGAAGAACATAAAGGAAAATGGCGGGAGCTGTTCGAAGATCCGGACAAGCCCCTGTGGGTAGAGCTCGGCACGGGCAAGGGGAATTTCATTTCCCAAATGGCCCAGCTCCATCCGGAAGCAAATTTCATCGGCATTGAAATCCAGGTCGGCGTCCTGTATTACGCCGGCAAGAAATGCGCCGCCGCCGAAGTGAACAACGTCCATTTGCTGCGGTTCGACGTGGCCCGTTTGGAAGAAATCTTCGCGCCCGGCGAGGTATCCCGCTTTTTTATCAATTTCTGCGACCCCTGGCCGAAGAAGCGCCACGCCAAGCGCCGCCTGACGTACCGCGATTTTCTCGACCGCTACGCCCGCCTGCTGGCGGAAGGCGGCCGCGTCGATTTTAAATCAGATAACGCGGGCTTGTTCGACTTTACGCTGGAAGAATTTAAGGAACGGCAGTGGCAGCTGTCGGAAGTGACGTACGACCTTCATCACAGCGATATCGTCAACGAAGCGATGACCGAATACGAAGCAAAATTCAGCGCGAAAGGACAGCCTATTTTTCATTGCGCGGCTATGCCGCCGGCCGGAGGAATAGGTCATGACGAAGGAAACTAAAGAACTGCGGCGGACCTACTGGGCCCTGCTGACGGCCTTTGCCCTGCTGGTCGCTATGGGCATGGCCAACGTATTCAGCGCGACCTTCGTGTCCGACGGCGTTCACGGCCGGTTTTTCAATCACCTGATGCGCCAGGCCATTTTTTTCGCCGTCGGGCTGGGGCCGGCGCTTTTCCTGTATAAAAAAGATTACCGCATATGGCGGAACTATACGAAGTGGATTATCATCGGAGCCGTCGTCCTCCTGCTGATCGTCTTTCCCATCGGCATCGTCGTCAACGGCGCGCGCCGCTGGATCGGCGTCGCCGGATTTACCTTTCAGCCGTCGGAGGTGGCGAAGCTGGCCGGTATTTTGTATGCGGCGTCCCATCTGGCCGACTTCTTGGAAAAGCGCAGGCCTATTGAATTTTTATACCGCCTGTCTCATGCTAAAGACGTCGTATTCTGGCGGCGGCTGCGGTTTGTGCCCCATATCGCCTTATGGGGGCCGCTGCTCATGTTCCTGCTGGTCATGGAACAGCCCGACGCCGGCACGGCCTTCGTCATCCTGGCGATTCCGGCGGTCATGGTCTTTGCCGGCGGCGCGCGTCTGTCCCATATCAAATGGCACTGCGCCGTACTGGGCGGCGGCGCGCTGCTGTACCTGTTGTCGGCGCCGTACCGCATGAACCGCATCATCGCCTGGCTTGACCCTTGGGAATATGAAAAGACCCTGGGCTACCAGACGGTGCAGAGCCTCATCGCCATCGGCTCCGGCGGCATCCTGGGACAAGGCATCGGCGACGGCGTCAGCAAATTCAGCTATCTGCCCGAAGCCCATACGGACTTTGCCTTTGCCATACTGGCCCAGGAATGGGGGCTGCGCGGGTCTATTTTTATCCTGCTCCTGTTCTGTACGGTCGTCTACTTCGGGGCCATGACGGCTTGGAACTGCCGGGATAAATTCGGCATGTTTACGGCCTTGGGCATTACGCTGTACTTCGGCGGCCAGGGCTTTATCAACATCGGCATGGTCTGCGGCGTCCTGCCCGTCGTCGGCGTGCCCCTGCCCTTTATCAGCTACGGCGGCACGTCCTTGGTAGTCAACATGGCGGCGGCAGCCCTGCTGCTCAACATTTGCCGGCAAAATTACAAACAGGCCATGGAGCGGGCCGCGGCGGAACCGCAGCCTGTTCTGCGGTCCATGAAGGAAGAAACGCGCAGCCGCTTTCCCCTGCGCTGATTGCATTAGGAGGAATATATGGAACAACGAAGGATTATTCACGTAGAGGAACGGCTGCCTCTGCTGCCGACGATTCCTCTCAGCTTGCAGCATTTGTTTGCCATGTTCGGCTCGACGGTGCTCGTGCCGTTCCTGCTGCACGTAGATCCGGCGACGGCCCTGTTTATGAACGGCATCGGCACGCTTATTTACCTGACCATCTGCAAATGGCGGCTGCCGGCGTACCTGGGCTCGAGCTTTGCCTTTATTTCGCCGGTCCTGGCCGTCTGTGCCGTGCCGGGCATGTCCTACGGCGACGCCCAAGGGGGCTTCATCGTCTTCGGCCTGTCCTTTATCGTCATTGCGGCTCTCGTCGACAAAATCGGCACGAAGTGGATTGACGTCCTCTTTCCGCCGGCGGCGATGGGCTCTATCGTAGCTATTATCGGTCTGGAGCTGGCGCCCCTGGCTATGACCATGTCGGGCTATATAGGCGAAGCCCAGGGCATGTCCAACGAAACGGCTATGATTATCTCGACCTTTACGCTTATCGTTACGATTCTCACCAGCGTACTGGGCCGCGGATTTTTAGGCATCATTCCCATCCTGGTCGGCGTCGTCGCCGGCTATATCCTGTCGTATTTCATGGGCGTCGTCGACTTGAGCCACGTACAGGAAACGCCGTGGTTTGCCTTCCCGACGTTCTACAAGCCGGAGTTTAACCTCAGCGCTATCATGATGATTATGCCGGCATTGTTCGTCGTACTGGCCGAACACCTGGGACACCTTTTCGTGACCAGCGACATCGTCGGCCGCGACCTCATCAAAGACCCGGGCCTGCACCGCTCCCTCTTTGCCGACGGCGTGTCCAACGTCCTGTCGGGCCTTCTCGGCTCGACGCCGAATACGACGTACGGTGAAAACATGGGTGTCATGGCCATTACAGGCGTATATAGCACCTGGGTTATCGGCGGCGCCGCCGTCTTCGCCATCATTTTTTCCTTTATCGGCAAGATAGCCGCCCTCATCCACGCCATTCCGACGCCGGTCATGGGCGGCGTGTGCATTCTCCTGTTCGGCTTCATCGCCGCGTCAGGCCTGCGCATGCTCGTCGAAAAGAAGGTTGACTACACCCGGTCGAAGAACCTCATCCTCACGGCTGTGACGATGATTTCCGGTCTCAGCGGCGCGACCATCGTCTTCGGTCCCGTCCAGCTCAAGGGCATGGGCCTTGCGACGGTCGTTGCCATGGTGCTGAGCCTCGTCTTCCTGCTCTTTGAACGGCTTCATTGGGCTAATAAAAATTAAAAAATATGCAAAAGACCTGCTGCATGGGCGGCAGGTCTTTTGTTATGGAAGACGGCGGGCTGCCGTTGTACGATATAAGGTAAACGTTAACGGACATGCCAAAAATGATTCCTTTCTGACGATGCAAAGGGGACTCGAAAGAGTCCTCTTTTTTTTCGTCTTCTATACAATGGGGAGGAAGCTGTGAAAAACGGGCTTGATAAATCGCGGCGGTCATAGTATTATCGGATTACGAAAATGATTCCTAATCCATTGTGCAATCGCAAAGGAGGGAGCGCTATGCCGCTTGCCGATGTATTATATAAAAAGGATTTAACTCGCGACGATTTAATTTACCTGCTCAGCCTGACCGACGCCGACGAGATGCAGGCCTTGTACGACCGTGCCTATGAGGTCAAGGCGGCCAACGTCGGCCGCGTCGTCTATTATCGCGGTCTCATTGAATTTTCCAACCGCTGCATCAAGAACTGCCTGTACTGCGGCATCCGTCGGGACAACGACGAGGTGGAGCGGTTTGACACCGAACGGGAAGATATCCTGGCGATGGCGAAATGGGCTTATGACAACCAGTACGGTTCTCTGACGCTTCAGTCGGGCGAACGGCAGGATGAGGCGTTTATCGACTACATCGAAGGGCTGGTGCGGGACATCAAGGCCCTGAGCCACGGCGAGCTGGGCATTACCCTCTGCGTCGGCGAGCAGGACGAGGCGGCCTACCGCCGCTGGTTTGAAGCCGGTGCGCACCGCTATCTGCTGCGCATCGAGACGAGCAATCCCGCATTATACGCCAAGCTTCATCCGCAGGACGGCCACCACCAATGGCAGGTTCGCAAAAACTGCCTCGACGTGCTGCGAGCTATTGGCTATCAGGTCGGCACCGGCGACATGAGCGGCCTGCCCGGCCAGACCATAGAAGATTTGGCCGACGACATCTTGTTTTACCGCGACATGGATATCGACATGATCGGCATGGGTCCCTACGTCGTCCATCACAATACGCCTCTTGGCAAGGCCGTCGTAGCCCAGGGGCTCGATTCAGCCGAGGGGAAACGCCGCCGTCTGGAGCTGGGCCTCAAGATGATCGCCGTGACGCGCCTGTTTTTGCCGGACGTCAACATCGCTTCGACGACGGCCCTGCAGGCCCTGCATCCCATGGGCCGCGAGCTGGGCCTTAAGGCCGGGGCCAACGTCCTCATGCCCATCGTGACGGTGCCGAAGTTCCGCTCTCAATATTTGCTGTACGACAACAAGCCATGTGTCGAAGACACGCCGGGCCAATGCAAGAACTGCCTGGCCGCCCGCGTCGCGTCTGTCGGCGATACCGTAGGGCTCGGCCAGTGGGGCGATTCGCCGCACTTTTTTCATAAGCAAAAGACGTAGGCATGCTAATTTCGCATACAGTTGCCAAAGCGCCTTTTCGTAGGTCATAATAGAAGTATAGCTTACGATGAAAGGCGGGATTTCTATGCAGTTGACAGAAGAGCAGCGAGATATACAGAGGATGGTGCGCAACTATGCGCAGGAAAAGATCGCGCCCTTGGCGAAGGAAATCGACGAGACGGGGCGGTTCCCGGCCGAGGCGATTCAGGGATTGGCCGACATGGGCATTATGGGGCTGAACATTCCCGAAGAATACGGCGGAGCCGGCATGGATGAAATCTGCAAGGTCGTCGCTATTGAAGAAGTGGCGAAATGCTGCGCCAGTACGGCGGAGATCTTGGCCGTTCACCTGCTGGTCAATGATATTATCGTCAAGCGCGGCACGGAAGAACAGAAGCGGGAGTTCTTGCCGGCTGCGGCCGAAGGGTGTTTGGGAGCCTTTGCCCTAACCGAAGCCGGAGCCGGTACAGATGCCGGCGGGCTGACGACTAAGGCAGTCTATGCAGACGGACACTATGTATTAAACGGCACGAAGTGCTTTATCAGCAATATGGGGCCTCATGAAGGGCATCACGTCGTAGTCATCGCCGTGACGGACAAGGAAAAGGGGACTCGCGGCGGCATGACGGCCTTTTTGATGAAGCGGGACACGCCGGGATTTTCATTGGGCAAGACGGAAGATAAGATGGGGATCAGCGGTGCCGCTGTGTCGGAGCTGATTTTTACGGACTGCGCTGTGCCGGAATCGTGCGTGCTGGGTCGTGTCGGCGACGGATTTAAGGTCGCTATGAGCGGCCTCGACGGCGGGCGCATCGGCATTGCTGCTCAATCCCTCGGCGTGGCCGAAGCGGCCATGGCCGGCGCTGTTAAATACGCAAAGGAACGGGTTCAATTCGGCAAGCCCATTGCGGCCAAGCAGGGCCTGCAGTGGTATCTGGCCGACATGGCGACGCGTCTGGAAGCGGCTCGTCTCCTCGTATGCAACGCCGCGTCGGAACGGATGGCCGGCGGCGATATCAGCCAGGCGGCGGCGATGGCGAAATATTATGCCTCTGAAGCGGCCTGCTACATCTGCGATTTGTCCTTGCAGATACACGGCGGCTACGGCTACATGAAGGACTACGACATCGAACGCCTGTACCGCGACGCCCGCATCCTGCGCATTTACGAAGGGACGAGCGAAGTGCAGAAAATGGTCATTGCCAGACACGTGCTGCAGTAAGGCGCGAATTTGATACTATATACCCTCTTTGCTGGATGTCACGGCAAAGAGGGTATTTTGTCATGTTGCTGGTATGACAAAATAGCCGCCTTCGGTGAAAGAGAAGGCGGCCTTTGTAGATTGAGTGCAAGTATATCTTGCCAACGGGCTGGCAGTCATAGTATTATCAAACTAATTCCATTTCGGGAACATAGCATAGATATGTATATACAAGGGGGATTCAGATGAACAGAGCAGATGCGGCAGAACAAATCGTCGCCGATTTAAGAGAACTGGCGGTGCTTACGTCAGACGAAGGCGGTGCCCAGCGCCTGTCGTGGACGCCGGTGTGGCAGCGGGCGACGGAATGGTTTCGCTGTCATATGGAAGCGGCCGGAGCCGAAGTGTCAATGGATGCCGTCGGCAATATATGGGCGAAGTTTGCCGGTGAAAGTGAAGCGTCCGTCGTCGTAGGGAGCCATATTGACTCCGTACCGGACGGCGGCTGGCTGGACGGGGCCCTGGGTGTAGCGGCCGGCATGGGCTACGGCGCGTATTGCCTAGATGGAAAGAAGCCGAAGAAGACTTTGTATGTCGTCGGCTGGGTCGATGAGGAAGGTATGGCCTTCGGCAAGAGCTGCTTTGGGTCTGCCGTCGCCAGCGGTTCTATGACGGCCCAGTCGGCGGCGTCTCTGACAACGAAAGACGGGCGATCCTTCGCCGACGTGCTGCGAACGTGCGGACTGGAAGGCGAGCGGATAGACGAGGCGAGGGCGGCTTTTGCAGCGCGGCAGGTCCAGGCCTATTTGGAACTGCACATCGAACAGGCGCCGCTGCTGGCGCAGAACAAGACGAGCGCTGCTTGCGTGTACGGCGTGTGCGGCTGCCACCGCGAGTACATTACGTTTACGGGACAGCAGAGCCATTGCGGTTCGCCTGTAGCGTTGCGGCGCGACGCCTTTTTAGCGGCTGCCGAAGCGACAGTTGATTTTAACAACATAGCCTTGAAATACGGCGCATACTGCACTGTCGGGCAAGTAGACGTCGCGCCCAATGTCGTGACCATTTCTCCCGGCCGCTGCCGCATTTCCCTGGATATCCGCTGCATCGACAAAGAAACGTTCCAGACGATGATAGACGAAGCCCGCGCCGCCTATGAAGGGCGGGCCAAGGAACACGGCGTAGCTGCAGCGCATGACGTCCTTTGGCACAAGGAGCCCGTATTGTTTGACGAAACGCTGAAAGAGCTGTGCCGTCGTGCCGTCCAGGAGGAAACGGGAAGGGACGCCGTCATGTATTCCGCTCCGCTCCACGACGCCGTAGAAATGGTCAAGGCCGCGCCGTCCATCATGATGTTTGTCATGTCGGACCCGGGCATTTCCCACTGCAAGGAAGAAGACACGCCGGAACCGGCTTTAAAAGAAGGCATCCGGGCCTTCCTGCGGCTCATCGAAGCCGTATTGGGAAGGTGAAATTTTCTTGACGGAAATTATAGATGTTTGCTATAATAATTCCGTTATGGAAAGGTGTCCGAGTGGTTTAAGGAGCTAGTCTTGAAAACTAGTGATGCGGCAACGCACCGTGGGTTCGAATCCCACCCTTTCCGCCAAGCAAACAACAGGGCTCGCCGGTTTTCGGCGGCCCTTTTAGTTCACTAGTTTGGGCCGTTTTTTGGACGAGGGGTTTAAAAAAGGGGTTTATTTCATGAAAGACAGGCGCAGGAAGGCGTATTGGCAGCTTCCCTATGGCATAAAATCTGTCTGTGAGCGATTTCGTCCTGTCATAGCTGCGCCGTATGCGTCATCCTTGTGATACATTGAGCAGGGCGAAGGCGGACCAAATGGCCGTGATGATGATGTACAGGATAATCTGCGTTTTCGTGTAGTTGCGGCGCTGGCGATACAAGAGATACAAGCCGAGGGGCCAGCAGATGATGAGGGCAGCCCACAACATCCATTTTTTGTCATACCATTTCGTTTCCATACGTATATCCTCCTAATTTTTTGTTTTATAGGCAATAAAGCCGGCTTTGCGCAGTCCGAGGCTGCGTGTTTCGTCTGGAAGAAGGGCTCAGCGCGGCCGGCGGGAATCTATTTTGCCCGGAGAGTTTAGGTACAGCATAGAATACTTTTTTATCGCTGTCAATAACGGGGCGCGCTTATTCGTGCTCTTGAAAGCAGCGGCGGCGAGGCTGCGGCAACGCTGGCAGAGGGGCGCAAAGCGTTGAATTTTCGGCAGGGAATTGACAGTTTTTTTTCGTAAAAATATAATAGGAATGGAATAGCTGGAAAGCTGCAGGCGGCGTGTCTGCGGCGAAACATATATCGTATGGAGAGAAGTAAGGAGGTTCGTTATGTCGAGATTCCATGAGGAAGAAATTACCTGTCCCCAGTGCGGCAAAACCAGCCGGTTTAAGGTATGGGACAGCGTGAATACACAGACCGATGAAGATATGAAGGCCGCCGTGCGGTCCTTGGAAGCGTTTACCATGCATTGTCCTCATTGCGAGTACGAGCACGTCGTCAGCTACAATTTCTTGTATCATGATATGGATGAAGCCGTCATGATCTATCATGCTGCCGACAAACAGGGAGAGGAAACGGCGCAGCAGGCTTTTAAGCAAGCTATGGCGGTGCTGCACGACGCGGCGCATTACGTTTGCCGCATCGTCCATTCCTTCGACGAAATGCTGGAAAAGCTCCGCATCGCTGACGCCGGTCTGGACGACCGCATTATCGCATTGCTGAAGCTACTGGCAGAACGCCAGGTGGAAGCCCAGTATCCCGAGTTTCATACGACGGGCTGCTATTTCATCCGGGACGAAGAGGGGAAGTTTATTATCCACCTCATTGACGATGGCACGAACGAAGCGCTGAACGTCGATTACGAAGCCAGCTTTGCCGAATTGTACGAAACGCTGCGGAACGAATTCAGCAAGGAATTGGAAGAACAGTCGAAGGACGTGCCGGTTATCGACAAAGCCTGGGCCGTTTCATTTTTAGACGCCGTTATGAAATAAAGCGCTGTCAAGGGCGCAGCCATAGAAAAGCTCGCGGGCCATGTTCCTGCGGGCTTTTGCTGTAGCTGGCCCAGGCAGCTATGGGGGAGAGAAATGAAGGGGGAATGGCCCTATTTACTTGCGAAGTGGCAAATATGTGTTATATAATTAAGGATATATGTAGGTTTTTAATTAGATGATTGTTTTTACCAAAGAAAAGGGGCTGTGATATGTATCACATAAGTGTTTTGACGGGACGTCAGGACGAAGATGATTTTGGAGAGCGGTTGCGGGATATTGCCCGCGTCGAATATTGTCCGGAAGCCGATGAAGACGTCATGGCTGACCGGCTGGAAGACGCCGACGTGATTATCTGCAAATCGGAACGGATTTCCGGCTCGCTCTTGGACCGGCTCGACGACTTGAAGCTCATCGTCATTTTATCGACGCGGTATGACAACGTCGATTTAGATGGGGCTGCCCGCAACGGCGTTCTCGTCGTCAATAACATGTCGTATTGCGTCGATGATATTGCCGATCATACGTGCGCCATGATATTGGCCCTGATTCGGCAGCTGCCGGAATACTTGACGGACATCAACGTCAACAGCCGTTGGGAATACGGCTCCGTGGCCTGGCCTATCCACCGCGTGAGCAGCAACCTCATCGGCCTCGTCGGCTTCGGCCATATCGGGCGGGCCGTCGCGTCGCGCATGCAGGCCTTCGGCTGCAGCATTCAGGCGTACGACCCGTTTGTCAGTGAAGACATCATGAACGCGCATCATGTCCGTCCTGTCGATATGGACCAGCTGCTGGAGACGAGCGACGTCGTATCGCTCCATATGCCGCTGAATGAAACGACGCGGTATATTTTCCAGGATGAACAGTTCGAGCAGATGAAGCAGGGCGCTATGTTCGTCAACTGCTGCCGCGGCGGCCTGGCCGACGAAGCGGCGCTGTACCATGCCGTCGACGACGGGCATATCCGCAGCGCGGCGCTGGACGTCTTGTCTATGGAGCATCCCAGTCCGATGCTGCTTAAAATGATCGCCCGGCCGGAATTCCTGCTGACGCCTAACGTCAGCTTCCATTCGGTCGAAGCCGATAAGCAGGTCCGCGACGACGCCGAGACATATATCCGCCGGTTCTTCGAAGGGCGGCGGGACGAACTGCCGATCGTCGTAAAAGATACATATTAACATCGTGCATACAAGCGGCGTATCGGCGCAAGGGCGCTGGCGCGCCGCAGGATAAACCGACATACGAAGGGGGCTTTATGTCTTGCGCATTTGGAAATTCGCCGCAATGGCATGTCTTTGCTGCGCCCTGTTAGGGGGCTGCAGCCCGTCTTCCGACATGAAGACGGCCGCCGAGTCCGCCGCTCCGGCAGCGCAGCAGGAACAAGTGGAAATGGCCGTTCCCGAAAAAGGGATTCCGGTCCTCATGTATCATATGATAGGCGACGTGCCTGATAACGACGCCGTTCTGTTGGAATCGCACTTCCGCGAGCAGATGCAGTTTTTAAAGGATAACGGGTTCCATCCCATTACGCTGCAGCAGCTCCATGAATACATGACGGAAGGGAAGGCCGTTCCTGTAAAACCTGTCGTGCTGACCTTTGACGACGGATATCCTGATACATATTCCATCGTCATGCCCGTCATGAAGGAATTCGGATTTCCCTGCACCGTATTTATCCCGACGTATGATGCCGACCAGGGCACGCGTCTGACGTGGCAGCAGATCCAGGAAATGAAAGACGCAGGCATTACTATTGCTTCGCACAGCTACCGTCATGAGCGCCTGACAGAGCTTTCAGCGGCAGCCGTCGAAGAAGACGTGCAAAAGAGCCAGGAAGCGCTGAAGCAGCGCCTTGGCATCGACAACGAATTTTTCTGTTATCCCTATGGCCGGGTCAATGAGGCTGTCGAAGACGTCATGAAAAGGCACGGCGTCAAGCTGGCCGTCACTATGAATCCGGGATGGGCCAAGCGCGGCGACAATCCCTATGTCGTCAACCGCATCTGGATTGGCAACGCCGTCGATATAGAAAACTTTGAGCAGCGCGTTACGACAGAGCAGTACGAAGAACGATAACGCCGTGTCTATCTTTACATTTCTGAGGTAACTATGAAGAAACATTTCAAAGATATTTGCAAATTTTTAATAGTATTGCTGGTCTTTTTCGGCGTGACGTCGCCTGTCGTCGTACTGTTCGGCCCCTTTGACAACATCAAGCGGACCGTCGTCGGCGCGATTTTAAAGAGCCGCCATCCCCAGTACATTACGTGGCTTTTTTCTCAGGAAGAAATCGACAAGATACTGGGCGGCATCAGCACGGCGCCGAAGCAGGAGCTGTTTACCTTTACGGCCCGTACCGACTCCACCTTGAATTTGAAGCAGATCGAATCGAGCCGCTTCAAAGGCTTTTTGCTGGAAATCCCCGACCCGAAGCGCATCGAAGTAGCGACGGCGGAAAATATGGATGAAAAAGGCGACACGACGAGCGGCATCGCCAAGCGGCATGACGCCGTGGCGGCCATCAACGCTGGCGGCTTTTACGATGCCAATGGTACCGGCACGGGCCGCAGCCCGTACGGCTTTATCATTCATGACGGCCGGTTCCTTCTGGGGCAGAATTCCCTCGACGTGGAAGTGAACGAATTCGTCGGATTCAATAAAGAAGGAAATCTCATCGCCGGTACGTACAGCAAGGGCGAAATCATCGAAATGGGCGCGAAAGAAGGCATATCCTTCGGCCCGGCCCTCATCGTCAACGGCGAAAAGATGATTACCGACGGCGACGGCGGCTGGGGCGTCGGACCCCGCACGGCTATCGGTCAGCGCAAGGACGGCACGGTGCTGTTCCTGGTCATCGACGGCCGTCAGCCCGGCTATTCTGTCGGCGCGACGCTGCGGGACCTGCAGAATATCCTTTATGAAGAAGGCGCGGTCATCGCGGCTAATTTGGACGGAGGCTCCAGCTCGACGCTGTACCTCAACGGCAATGTAGTGAACAAACCGGCGGACTTGCTGGGCGAACGCATGATTCCGACGGCATTTATCGTCAAATAGGAGGTATGTATGAACACGAAACGAGTTCTCTTAGCCTTCGTTGTCGGCATTGCCGTCCAGGCAGGCGTATATTTATATTTGGACAGGGTGCTCTTTGCGCCGGCTTCGGATTTCCAGATCGCCGGCACGAACCAGCAGGAAGCCCTGGGCTTCGGCGTAGAGCCGAACGGCCAGTCCTATTATTCCTTTGACAAGCGGTTTATGGCGACTATTGTCGACGACCAGGTGTCGATTTACGAAGCCGGTAAGAAGGGCGAGCCGCAGCGCATCAACCTGCACGGCAAGAAGGTATCCTTCTTCGAATGGCTGCCGGACCGCAATCTGGCTATCTTCGCTACTTACGGCTACGATAACGAGACGGGCAATTACGAAGTCCACATCGCCCAGTACGACCCGGTATATCCCGAACGGGAGCTGGACACGCCCATCGAAGATGCGCCGGAAGACAGCAAGATCGTCGACGTAGCCTACTCGACGGCGACGAACGTCGTATACATGAAGCTGGAAGTGGCTCCCGAACGGTACCGCATCTACCGTACCGACGCCAACTACGACACGCGGCGCATCCACGTCCAGGCTGAAAACATCGGCCGCATCGCCGTATTCTACGACGAAGACATCTTCTTCTATGATAACCTGCGCACCGGCGTCGTCTACATGTTCGAAGGGGCGACGAGCAGCTGGCGGGAAATCTCGCCGGTCGGCAATTACCGCCTCGTCGGCATCGACGGCCAGGATATTTACGTCGCCGAGCTGAACCGCGACGACAAGGTCATTGCGGCGTACCGCGGCCGCCTGCGTCAGGGCTTCACGAAGATAGCGACATACAAAACGCCGGAAGACTTTTCCAAGCTGACCCTTAACAGCATGCTGGAAGCGTCGGATAAGATGGAAAGCGCCGGCGATACAAACAAGTAAGGTGATACGATGGCAAAGCATAAAATCCCCAAGAACCGGTCTCTCGAAGACATGTTCAAGGGCGTAAAAGAAGAAATAACCTTTGAAACGGCCGATTGGGACGACGAACCGGCGGCAAAGCCCCGCGTCGTTCAGAAACCGGCGAAAAAGCAGACGGCGTCGGATTTCCGCAAGCAGTTCTTCACGGACGACTTGCAGGAAAAGGTCGGCTCCCTGCTGCTGGAAATCAAGATGGCCTATTATAAAGACGGCGTCGGAGATATTTCCCTGGAAGTCGTCAAGGACGGCCGCAACGTCGTCATCAAGACGGGGCCGAAGACAAGTAAAAAGACTCGCTGAGTTTGTATTGGGGGACGCTGGGCGTTCCCCTTTTTTCATGAAGCCGCCCGGCAGGAGGGACTATGGTTACGAGAGAAGACATGATGCGCCGCTATCCGAACTGCGGCGTCATCGAAGAAGAATTTGAAAACTCCAAATGGTTTTCCGTATTCATGCAGCTCGTCTTCACCTTGGTCGGCATGTATTTCTTCTGGCTCATGCTCGGTGAAGCGACGCTGGCGGCACGCCTGGACAACATCGCCGTCCTGCTGTTCTGCCTGTGGCGCATCCACAGACAGCGCGACGTCGTCTGCTTCGTCACCGACAAGGGCCTCATCGTGCGCCGCCAGTTCATGTCTCTCCGGGAATTTTGCGACGAGCAGATTCACGAAGAGCGCAGCTTCGTCTTCCTCCCTTACAAGGACATCTTCCTCATCGCCGACAACTGGCAGGAAATCGAGCTGGGCAAGGCCGAAGAAGGGGGTATCGCCGTGCTGCCGGTCCACATGCAGTTCTTGTCCAGGAAAAACAAGCAGCGCATCATCGACCGCATTAAGGAATGGCAGGAGACGCACGACGAATCATAGGGCCCAAGAAGAGAAAGACGAGCGTAAAAAAGAGATTTGAAGAGGATAAGAGCAAAATAAAGGGGATTCATGAAAAAATTCCATCATTTTGAATAGCGAAAACTCTTTATTATTTTAACGAAATAAAGTAAAATAAGGACTGTATTTAGAACTGTGTAAGATATGAAGGGGAGATTCAAGATGATGTGGAAACGGTTGGCAGTCGTAGGGGCGGCTGCACTTGTAGCAATGAATATAGTCGGCTGCGGCAGCGAGGGGTCTAAGGATAGCGCCGCAGCGGAACGAAATAAAATCGTCATCGGGCTGGATGACAACTTCCCGCCCTTCGGCTTTCACGACGAAAAAGGCGAGCTCGTAGGCTTCGACATCGACATGGCGAAGGAAGCGGCGAAGCGCCTGGGCATGGAAGTCGAATTCAAGTCCGTCGACTGGGACAGCAAGGAAACGGAGCTGACGAGCAAGCGCATCGACGCTATCTGGAACGGCTTGTCCATCACGCCGGAACGGGAAAAGAACATTCTCTTCTCCCGGCCCTATCAGAATGGCCCGCAGATCCTGTTAGTCCGCGGCGATTCGCCTATTCAGGGCAAGGCCGACCTGGCCGGCAAGATCGTCGGCACCCAGCAGAGCAGCACGGGCCTCGAAGCGATCAACGCTGAGCCGGAGCTGCGCGATTCCTTTAAGGAACTGAAGCAGTATTCGGACAACGTCACGTCCTTCATGGATTTGGAAGTCGGCCGCATCGACGCCGTAGTCGTAGCCTTGACGACGGCAGCATACTTCAAGCAGCAGAACAACGCCGATTTCCGCATTATCGACGTAGGTTATCCCAGCATTCCCTGCGGCGTCGGCATGCGCAAGGACGATACGGAGCTGAAGGCAAAGCTGGACAAGGTATTGGAAGACATGCACAACGACGGCACGTCTAAGAAGATTTCGGAAAAATGGTTTGGCATGGACGTATCCATGTAGGAGGTATGGAAAATGGACGTAAAGAAATTAGCGGCTATAGGAATGCTGACCGCAGCGGCGGCGACGATGCTGGCCGGCTGCGGCGGTGAAGAAAAAGCGGCAGATAAGCTGCCCGATAAAATCGTCATCGGTCTCGACGACAATTTCCCGCCTATGGGCTTCCGCGACGACAGCGGTAACATCGTGGGCTTTGACATCGATTTGGCTACGGAAGCGGGCAAGCGCATGGGCATTCCCGTCGAATTCAAGCCTATCGACTGGGACAGCAAGGAAGCGGCCTTGAAGAGCAAGCAGGTTGACATGCTCTGGAACGGTTTGACCATTACGGAAGACCGGGCTAAGCAGATTGCCTTCTCCAAGCCGTATCTGGACAACGCTCAGATCCTCGTCGTCCGGGCCGATTCGCCCATTGCCGACCGGGCGGGCCTGTCGGGCAAGATCATCGGTACCCAGGAAGGCAGCAGCTCGATTGACGCCTTGGAAAAACAGCCGGAATTTAAAAACTCTCTTCAGGAAGTCAAACGGTACGGCGATTTCGTCGCCGCCTTCATGGATTTGGAACTGGAACGCATCGACGGCATCCTCGTGGACAGCGTCGTAGGCCGCTACTACATGAGCAAGAAGCCGGGACAGTTCAAGGTCATCGACAACAAGATGGGCGACGAACAGTACGGCATCGGCATGCGCCAGGAAGACAAGATGCTTCAGGATAAGCTCAACGAAACCTTGAAGCAGATGAGCGCCGACGGCACCATGACCAAGATTTCCCAGAAATGGTTCGGCGAAGACATTACGATCAAAGTAGAATAATCACGAAGGGCCCAGCAGGTGATAGCATGCAGAGGGCGAGGGGCGGCAGCTCCGCGTTTTCTGCGCCTATCACCTTATGTGCGTCTTTACGGCCCTTATAAGCGAGGAGACACTATGGATTACTTATTGAATATTGTCCCGGCCATTGCCGGCGGGTTGGAAATCACCCTGCAGATTTTTGTTATTACCATCGTACTGAGCCTGCCCCTTGGCATCCTCATGTCTATTGCCCGCATTTCGCGCATTATGCCCCTGCGGAAATTCATGGGCGCCTATATTTACGTCATGCGCGGCACGCCGCTCATGCTCCAGATCTTATTCATTTATTACGGCCTGCCCTTTATCATCGAAGGCCTGCGCCTGCCTGATTTCCCGGCGGCCATCATCGCCTTCGTATTCAACTACGCGGCGTACTTTGCGGAAATCTTCCGCGGCGGCATCCAGTCTATCGACAAGGGTCAGTACGAAGGGGCCAAGGTTCTCGGCATGACCTACGTTCAGACTATGCGGCGCATTATCCTGCCTCAGGTCGTCAAGCGCGTCCTGCCGCCGGTGGCTAACGAAACGATCAACCTCCTGAAGGATACGTCCCTGGTCTACATCCTGGCCATGAACGACATCCTGCGCATTACGCGCTCCATCGTACAGCGCGACTTCGACACGACGGCCTTCGTCGTCGCCGCCGTGTTCTACCTGTTCTTTACCTTTATTCTGACAAAGGTATTCACCTATCTGGAAAAACGCTACGCCGTGTACGACGAATAAAGGAGGAAACGACACGATGAGTTTTATTGAAATGGATCATATACGCAAGCAATTTGGCAATCTGGAGGTCTTGAAGGACGTGACGCTCCACGTCGACGAAGGCGAAGTCGTCTCGATCATCGGCCCGTCGGGCAGCGGCAAGAGTACCTTCCTGCGCTGCCTGTGCCAGCTCGAAACCATCGACGGCGGCACGATTACCGTCGACGGCGACGTCATGGTCAGCCAGCCCGAAGGCAGCCGCCGCTCCGTCTACGCCCCGCCGGCTCAGGTGCGGGCCATCTGCCGCCGCATGGGCATGTGCTTCCAGCACTTCAATCTCTTTCCCCATATGACCGTCCTCGACAACATCCTCGAAGCGCCGCGCATCGTCAAGGGCATGAAGACCGAAGACATCATGCCGACGGCGGAAGAACTGCTGAAAAAGGTCGGCCTGTGGGATAAACGGGACGAATATCCGTCGCGCCTGTCCGGTGGCCAGCAGCAGCGCGTAGCCATCGCCCGGGCCTTGGCCATGAATCCGGACATCATGCTGTTCGACGAACCGACATCGGCTCTCGACCCGGAACTGACAGGCGAAGTCCTGCGGACCATCAAGCAGCTGGCCGACGAAGAAATGACCATGATCATCGTCACCCACGAAATGGCCTTCGCTAAGGAAGTCGCCGACCGGGTCATCTTCATGGCCGACGGCCTCATCCAGGAAGAAGGCACGCCACAGCAAGTCTTCGAAAACCCGCAAAACGAACGAACCCAAAGCTTCCTGAAATCCATGCTGCGGTTCTGATAGAAACGAAACTAAAAACCGGCAAGTGCGAACGAGCATTTGCCGGTTTTTGTGATATATGCGGTGCATTTTTCAGTATGCGGACGACACGATGTGTCGGTGGGGAAAATTTTTTACCGGATATGGCGTATTTTTTTATTGCGTACACCCCGATAAATATAGTAAAATCATGATATACAAGAATAAACAGTAACAGAATGGGGGGGGGGGGGTGAACGAATATGAGACCTGTCCGGTTCCGTAGGCAGGAATGCCAAACAGCTGCACATCATACCAATCGGTATAATTATGTGAAATCATATACGGGGGAGGGGGTACGGTTCATATAATAGATATGACCTGAAAACGCAGGGAATTTCTGCCCTGCTGCATATAGCATATCCATACAGGCAGAGCGCAAGTTCTGTCCTTTTGTCGTGCCATTTTCCCGAAGCATACCCCTTGTCATACGGAGGACAGCTGCGTATGTAAATAGGTTTTTAGGTATGCAATAGCATTTAGCTAAGGAGGAATAGGTATGAAGGGAACAGGATTACGACGAGCGGTGTTATTAGGCTTGGCTATGAGTTTGACTGTAGGAACTGTTGGATATGCCGAAAGTATTTATGAAGGTTCTTTAATTGCTGATACAGGAGATATTATTTATGGTGGTGAGGATTCGACAGATAATTATATTATTACAGCTGACGAAGAGCATTCTGCTATTGAATTGAGTGATAAGAAATATGGTGTGTCTGTTACGACCCAAGGCGATATTACGTTAAATAATAGCAGTGGGTACGGGATTTCTACTACAGGAACCGAATCTCAAGGGTATGTTACCTTAACAGGTAATGATATTTCTATTACTGGTTCGGGTATTTTATTAGATTATGCCAATAATAATGGTTACGGAAACGATGAAAAAGCTGTATATGCTGATATTAATGCTTCTGGAAATTTTGTAATTGGTAAAGACGGCGACGGAAATATTGCAACGTCTGGATTGCAAGTAGATACATACGGAGGAACAATTGATGTCAATGCTGGAAAGGGAATTTTAATTGACGTTGAAGGTTCATTATTAGTTGGTGCATCAGAATCAGGTCATGTTAATATGACAGCTAATGAAGATATTATTCTTGATGCAAATAGCAGCAGCTTTTTAGTTCAAGGATATATTCAAAATATGAATATGCAAAATCAAGAATCTGAAGACGGAGAGCTTATCGGGATCAATGGTCTTCGTACATCAGATATAACAATAGAAAGAACGGGTACAGTAAAACTTTCAGCGACAGACACAAGCCAATCTAGCTATATGAATGTAGGGATATTTGCAACGGGCACTAGAAAAGGGCAGATGCCTCCGGTTACCAGTGATAATCCTGCTGATGCTCCTTATATTGATGAGGATGGATATCGTATGTCAGATGATAATATCACTACCATAACAGGCAATATTGTAGATATTTTAATTACAAACAAAAATGGTATGGCTGTTGGTATTTTAGCTCAGAAATCAGATAAAGTATATGTCAATTTAAATAGTACAGAAGGTATTAATTTTATTACTACGTCTGAGCAAGGGATTGGAGCTGTGGGACTTGACGTAGCTGATGGAAATATTAATTTTACAACGACAAATGGTAGTAATATTATAAAAGGAATTGTTAATAATGAAAATGGGCAGGGCATTGGTATTCAAGTAGAAAATAATGAATCTTATGGATATACTTATCAAAATCGCATTACTATGCAAAGCGGATTAAATAACACCGTATACGGTACGAGTACGGCTGTATATAATACAGGCAGCGATAGTATTGTCAAAGCAATCGCTGAAAATGGTGGCAACAATTTGTTTTCGGATAAGGCAATTGCCGTACAAGCTGTTGATAAATCTCAAACATACTTGACGGCTACTAAAGGCCTGAATATGGTACAGACTAAGAATGTAGAAGCGAATGCTATTAATGCCGACAACAGCACGGTAGGATTAACTGGTTATCGAAATGTGATTGTAAATGGTGAATATAACAAAAATACTTACGGACAGGGTGTTGCCGTATTGGCAGCCAATGAAGCTGACGTCAGTGCGATAGCAACAGGTTTAAATGATATTCAAGGCGCTGTACAATCTGCAACGATGGCCAATGTTACTGTTACAGGCGACAGCAATCATATCCGTTCGGCGGCTGTTGTGAAAGACGAATCTGATGTAGATGGCTTTCATACAGATCATATTACATCAGCAGTATATGCGAAAGACGGTGGAAATATTACTATTACAAGTACTGCAAATCAAAGTATTATTGAAACGGCAACTAATGTATCTCAAAATGTCGATACGGATATCGCTAAAGAACGAACTGTCTGGGCAGAAAATGGTACGATTGCAATTAACGGATTAACGGCTATCCAGGCGTCTAATGGTTCTATTGACGATACGAACAGTGTCGGTATTGCCTTAGTAGCTGGAGCGAGCCGTGTAGAGGGCAATCCGGAAGAAGAAACGAAACCGTTCAGCGGCGTGATTAACGCCAACTTAGCTGACGGCAGTTATATTTACGGCGATATGCTGGCTGGCAATGGCGGGTTGCTGAATGTTTATAAGGGAGCTGGTTCCGAAATTACGACGTTTTCCAACGAAGGACAAGCAATCCAAAATGCAATGATTCAAGGGAATGCTTTATCTGGTAACGGCGGCGAGCTGAACTTGAAGCTCGGAGCAGGCACACAATGGGATGGCCGAGCCGACGATTACCAAGATGCGGACAGCGATACGTGGAAAAATGGACATACGGATATTTTTACGCCGGAATTCAGTAATAACGTTGAAAGTTCTGGGAATGTCAACATCGAGTTAGACGGCGCAAAATGGCATGTAACTGGTCAAAGTTGGGTAACAAACCTGAGCGGCAATAACGGTACGGTAGATTTGACGAATGGTACGTCGACGCACGCCCTCCATGTCGGTAACTTAACGGGCAGTCATAATTTCGTTGTCAACCTTGATAAGGAGCATTTTCTTAGCGATATGCTGTATATCCATGATGTAGGGACAGGCGAGGGCGATACGAATACGTATGTACAGCACGTTATCATTAACAATATCGAAGGCATCGACCAGATTGCCGACGGAGAAAAACTGCGTTTTGCCACGGTATTGCCGGGGATTGATAATCTCTACTTTACTGGTGAATATGACGGCGAAACGATTGCAAATGATGGAATAGCTGCAAGAGCTAACATGGTTATGATGCGGGATCGCGGCGTTATGAATAACGCATTCTTGATTAAAAACGAAGCATATAATCAGGAGGACGCTGAAAATCAGGGATATAACGGCGATAATTTTAACGAAGTAAAACCAGGCGATGCATATATTGATGCGAATTACGGCGATAACGGTACAAACTGGTATTTGCAGCGTACGAAGTCGGCTGATCAGACGTCTGACGCCGGCAAGACCGTCGTAGCTATGTCGCGAATTAACTACTCCAACGCTATCTATATGGACCGTCTGAACAAGCGCATGGGGGAAGCTCGCTACATCGACGGCGACGAAGGGCTTTGGGTTCGTATGCGTCATGACCGTATCGGCAAGTCCGACGCTTTCCGCAGTATGAACACCATGATGGAATTAGGCTACGATACGCGGGTGAACGACCGCGAGGACGGCGAACACCGGCAGGGCGTGGCGATCGACTACATGCGCGGCACGGCGGACTACAAGAATGTAGCCGGTGAAGGCGACGTACGCCGCGGCGGCATCTGGCTCTACGACACGTGGCTGGGCAATAAAGGCCATTACACGGACTACGTCTTGAAGTTTGGCAGACTGTCCAACGATTTCGAGCTGTACACGAGAACTCTCGGTGAAAAAGTCACCGGCGATTACAGCAACTTCGTCTATTCGGCCAGTGCCGAATACGGCCGCAAGAAAGACCTGGGCAATAACTGGTACATCGAACCCCAGGCTCAGATCCAGTACGCTCACGTCACCGATGCTGACTACACGACGAGCCAGGATACGCACGTCCAGCTCGACGCCATCGACAGCTTGATTGGCCGCGTCGGCTTCCGCCTCGGTAAGGACGTCGGCGAAAAGAGCACCTTCTACATCAAGGCCGACGTGCTCCATGAATTCCTCGGCGATCAGGACATTGAAGCCCGCGACGCCACAGGCCTCCTCAGCACGACCTATGAAAACGAAGGCACGTGGTATGACATCGGCCTCGGCTTCTCCCACCAGTTCAGCAAGGGCACCTATATGTACCTGGACATGGAAAAATCCATCGGCAACGACAATGAAGACACGTACCAGTTCAACTTTGGCATGAACTGGAAGGTCTAAGGAGCAGTGGAACGGGAAGCGAAATGCCCGGTCTGCGGCAAGGTCTTTACGGCGCACCGCGCGACGGAGCGGTACTGCAGTGCGTCCTGCCGGCGCTACGCCTACCGCCATCGGGACGAAGCGCCGCCGTCTCAGCGAGCCGGAGGAAAGGTGCTGCGCTCCTTCCGCTGCATCCGCTGCGGCAAGTGGGTCGTCGTGACGCAAGGGGCGGATAAGCGGAGAAAATTCTGCTCGCCCCATTGCGAGCGGCTGTACTGGAAGCATTCCAAAAACGTGGAGTCCCAGCCCGTGCAGCACGCCTTCCGATGCCGGAACTGCGGCGTTTTTGTGGAAATACGGGACGCCAAGGACAGGCGGACGGCATTCTGCAGCGCCGACTGCCGCAAGCAATGGTTTTCCTTGCATAGAAACAGATAATATACGACGAGAGCCGGAACATCTATGCGATGCCCGGCTCTTTCTATTTATGAAATATACTTGACGCTGGGAGCGTCATCCAGTACAATAAAGGTGAAAAAACAAGGTGCTGCACCGACAAACGGTTAGCCCCTCTAATTAACGAACAAAGATAGCCGCCAAGTAGAAGTGGAGCTCTAGTGGGCGGCTATTTTTGTTTATGCGATATAAGATAGAACAATACTATCAGTAACACTAAAGTGGCATTGATAGAATCCATACGCATCACCCCGCTTCCGGGGCGCAATTACCGCCTGCCGTTTGGTGTACGCAGCACCTCTTGGGATAGCGTACAGGAAAGCGTGCAGTGTGTCAAGAGATAGACGAATCATATGTTTGCTGAATCAGCATATGCCTTGACGGCTCGGAAGGGGTATGCTATGATGAACATGAAAACGAGGTGCTGCACCGACAAACGGTTAGCCCCAAATATTTTATGGCAACAAAAATAGTCGCAACAGTTGGGCGCTGGCGGCTATTTTTGTTTGTGCGAAATGAGATAGAACAATACTATCAGTAAGACGAAGGTAGCATTGATAGAATCCATACGCATCACCCCGCTTCCGGGGCACGATTACCGCCTGCCGTTTGGTGTACGCAGCACCTCTTGGTATAGTGTACAAGATGGACTGCACCGTGTCAATGAAAGATAGACCGTATGTTTGCTAAATTGATATACAATACGCACGAATAAAAGGAGCCTCTGCTAAAGAGACTCCTTTTTTGCTGTGTACAGATATTATTCGTTCGGCGTCAGGGCCTTGCCCGGTTTGACGAAGATCCAGGCGACGATGGCTACGATGCCGAAGAGAGATGTGGCGATGAAGGCGTCGTTCCAGCCGTAGTTGGTGACGAAGTAGGCCGTGACGATGGGGGCGAGGACGCCGCCGATGTTGCCCCAGAGGTTCATCCAGCCCGATACGGAGCCGGTGTATTTGCCGCCCAGGGAGATAACCGTGGCCCAGCTGGCGCTCATGGAGAAGCCTAATGCGCCGAGGGAGACGGTCATCCAGAAGATGTTCATTTCGGCACTCGGCGTATGTGCGGCGACGTACAGGCCGATAGAGGTGACGGCGACGCCGGCCATAGCCGTGAAGGTACGCATGGTGTACTGCCGTTCGCTGTTTTTGCCGTTGGCCATTTTATCAGAAATATAGCCGGCGACGAAGACCATGGCCATGAGGGCGATCCACGGGAAAGAAGCCCAGACGCCCATAGCTTTCAGGGACAGGTTGTGCACTTCCGTCAGGTACAGGGGTAGCCAGGCCAGGAAGACGTACATGATGTAGTCGACGACCATGAATTGAATGCCGACGGCCCAGAACTGGGACGAGCGGAGGAACTTGCTCCACGGGGCGACGCTCTTCTTTTCGCTGGCAGCGGCGCGGCCTTCGGTGATGTGAGCGTATTCGGCTTCGTTGACGTAGGGGCTGTGGGCTGGGTTGTCGTGGGCGTATTTGTGCCATACCCAGGCTAAGACGATGCCGACGAGGCCGAAGATGATGAATACGGCGTGCCAGCCCATGGCTGCCATGAGGGCGACTGTAATAGCCGGGCCGACGACGGGGCCGAAGAAGGTGCCCATGAGGATGGACGAGCTGGCCTTGCCCTTTTCACGGGTGTTGAACCAGCTGAAGGTCGCTGCTCCCAAGGCCGGGAAGACCGGGCCTTCGCCCATGCCGAAGAGCAGGCGGACGGCGGCGAAGCTGACCTTGCCTTTGGCAAAGGCCGTCAGAGCCGTGAAGATAGACCACCAGAGGATGGCAAGGGCGCCGGTGCGGCGCAGGCCCAGCTTTTCGGCGAGCATGCCGCCGGGTACCTGCATGAGGGCGTAGCCTGCGAAGAAACACGTCTGAATGAAGCCCATATCAATTTTGGTAAAACCGAATTCTTGCATGATGACAGGTGTCGCTACGGATAAATTGACGCGGTCCATATAGGCTACGAAGCTGATTAAAAAGATAAGAAAGGCGATTTTCCAGCGGAAATTCGTCCTTGCCGGCGCAGCTGCCGCGGCAGGTTGTTGTCTTTCCATTGCATTTTCCATACGATACTCCCCCTTGATAGATCATTTCCTCAAACTGCCATGGATACGAAAAGCCCCTGCCGTCTCGACGATGGAGACGACAGGGGCGAAGGCTCGCGGTACCACCCTGCTTTATCACTTAGGGCCCGAAGGCTGTCCTTAACGCTGACATACGGCTGCGCCTCCCGTGCGGAACGCTCGGCGCGGCAGCTCGCAGGCGATGTCGAAGCAGGTCTGTTTCTGGTCCGGCTCTCACCGCTGCCGGATTCTCTGTAGGAAAGGGAAACCTGTTCTTTACCTGGTCATGGCCTGTATAGGCTCCGCATATATGCGGGGCGTTTTGAGGTGTTGAACTTATTATCCATGGATACAGGCCGTTTGTCAAGAGGATTTTTTAGGATTGAAATGGGTTAAACGTTATAATATTCGAGTTAAACGTTAAAATTTTTAAGTTTTATTCGTAGCGCAGGGCTTCGATGGGGTCGAGGCGAGCCGCTTTGCGGGCCGGGTAAATGCCGAAGAACAGGCCGATGCCGACGGAAAAGCCAAAGGAAATGATGATAGGAGCGGCTGTGATGACCGTCGTAAACAGGCCGAGCTCGGCGATGCCTAGGGCCAGGCCGACGCCGCAGGCGACGCCTAAGAGGCCGCCGATGACGCCGATGACGACGGATTCGATGAGAAACTGCATCATGATGTTGCGGAAGGTCGCGCCCAAGGCCTTGCGGATGCCGATTTCCCGCGTCCGTTCCGTGACGGATACCATCATGATGTTCATGATGCCGATGCCGCCGACGATGAGGGAAATGGCGGCAATGCTGCCGAGGAACAAGGTGAGCATCGTCGTCGTGTCGTTCATCGTTTCCATCAGGCTGGTCAGGTTGCGGACGGTGAAGTCGTCTTCCTTATCGCCGACGATGTGGTGACGCTGGCGGAGAAGGGCTTCGACCTGGCCCTGTACGTATTCGATGCGGTCGGCGCTCGACACCTGAATGTTGATGGAGCGGATGTACGTAATGCCCATGAGGCGTTCCTGCGCCGTCGTCAGGGGGATGATGACGATGTCGTCCTGGTCGCTGCCCATGGACGACTGGCCCTTGCTTTCGAGGACGCCGACGACCTTATAGGGCTGGCCGTTGATGCGGATGTTCTTGCCGACGGGGTTCTGGGCGTCGAAGAGGTTGGAGGCGACGGTCGTGCCGATGACGGCGATGCGGTTGCGAGAGTTGACGTCGGCCTGGGTGATGAAGGAGCCCGTTGATACGGACAGGTCGCGGATCTGCAGGTATTCCGGCGTAACGCCGTAGACCGACGAGTTCCAGTTCTGGTTGCCGTTGACGATTTGGTACGAGCTGTTGACCGTCGGCGAGACGTAGTCGATGTTCTTGATCTTTTTCTTAATGGCTTCAGCGTCTTCCAGTTTCAGGCGCTGGCTGGAGCCGGCGGCCGAGCGGACGCCGCCCTGGTTAGTCGAACCCGGCGTGACGATGAGCATGTTGCTGCCCAGGCTGGCGATGGAATCGGTGACGTTCTGGCGGACGCCCATGCCGATGGAAATCATGGCGATGACGGCGCCGACGCCGATGATGATGCCCAGCATGGTGAGGATGGAGCGGAGCTTATTGGACAGGAGGGCCGTAATGGCGATCTGCACGCTTTCTTTAAACAACATCCATGACGACCCCCTTTCCTTCGTCCCGCGTAATCAGGCCGTCGCACATGAGGAGCTGGCGGCTGGCGCAGGCGGCGATTTCCGGCTCGTGGGTGACGAGGATGACCGTCTTATGGTCTTCATGGAGGGATTCGAAAATCGCCATGATTTCCTTCGTAGACTTCGTGTCGAGGTTCCCTGTCGGTTCGTCGGCCATGATGATGCGCGGCTCGTTGACCAGTGCCCTGGCAATAGCTACGCGCTGGCGCTGGCCGCCGGACAGCTCGTTGGGCTTGTGATGGGCCCAGGTACCGAGCCCTACGGCTTCGAGCTTTTTCATAGCCCGCTGGGTCCGTTCCTTGTGGCCGACGCCGGCGTAGACCAAAGGCAAGGCGACGTTTTCCAAGGCCGTAATGCGCGATAAGAGGTTGAAGTTCTGGAAGACGAAGCCGATGCGCTGGTTCCGCGTGACGGCCAGCTCGTCGTCGCTCAGGTGGGCCACTTCCTTGCCGCTGAGCTTGTACGACCCTTCCGTAGGCCTGTCGAGGCAGCCGAGGATATTCATGAGCGTCGATTTCCCCGAGCCGGACGGGCCCATGAGGGCGGCGAATTCGCCTTCCTTGATGGTTAGGGTAATGCCGGCCAGAGCAGCGAAGTCCTCTCCGCCGATATGATATATTTTTTTAATATCTTTTAATTCGATTACGTTTTCCATAGGTTTCTCCCTTGCGAGGATGCTACATGCGAGGCGGCGGTCCTTGACGCTGGTTTTTATTCTGGGAGCTCGTCGCCTTGGCGGCCGTGTAGGTAATGGAAATCTTATCGCCTACGTCGAGGCCCGACAGGATTTCTACGAATTCATCGCTGTAAATGCCTGTCGTAACCGGTACCTGTTCGGTATGGCCGGCGCTGTTGACGCGCAGGACATAGGAGCCCTTGTCATTGGTCTTGAGGGCCGCGATGGGGACGACCATGGCGTTTTCCTTTTCCGACGTATTGATGTCTACGCGGGCCGTCATGCCGATGCGCAGCTCGTCGTTCGGGTCGTCTACGTCAAGGGTGACGTAGTAATAAATGACGCTGCCCGACGAAGACGAGGACGATGTGGTGCTGGATGTGCCCGTCGTGTTCCACGTATTGCTCGTGTCGGTCTGGGAAATCTTCGATACGCGGGCTGTAAAGGTCTTGTCCATATAGGTGTCGACGGTGAAGGTCGCCGTCTGGCCTACCTGGATCTGGCCGATATCCGTTTCGTCGATTTTGGCTAAAATCTGCTTCTGCGACGTGTCGGCAATGTACATGATGACCGTCGGGTTGTTGTTGCCCTGTACGGCCATGGTGCCGACGCTCTTCGGTTCGCCGACGACGATGCCGTCCATCGGGGCGGTGATGACCGTTTCAGCTACGTCTGATTCGGCTTCATTGAGCTGGCTGACAGCCGTATCGTAGTTGAATTCGGCGTTGTCCAAGGCCTGCTTCGTATCGGCTCCGACTGCATACAGCTCCTTGGCACGGTTATATTCTCGCAGCGTATTGGTAACGCGGAACTGGGCCTGGTCGCGCTGGGCCTGATAGTCCTTTCCGTCGAGGATAGCGACAGTTTGGCCGGCTGTGACATGGTCATTTTCTTTGACCAGTATCTGACTGATACGGGCCGTGATCTTCGGCGATACTTCAACGGAATTAACCGGCTTGATCGTACCTGTCGCCGAGACTGTAGACTTCAAGTTCATGCGGACGACTTTTGCCGTTTCTACTGCCGCGGCCTGAGCTTCGGCCTGCTTGGTCTGATAGTATTGGTAGCCGCCGAACGCGCAGGCTGCGATGACGACGGCGGCGACAGCCATTTTTACCTTCTTGTTGATATTCATAGTAAATCTCCCCTGCGAATTCATTTTCTTGCTTATACAAAGTATATCATGACAGTAAAGAAAATAAGAGGCAAAATGACGATTTTAGTCGAAACTGTAACAATTCGCCTAAAATTGTAGGGAAATTGCTATAAAAAAAGGGGAATTTGCCAAGAGACGGCGGCTGCAAAGGAGGCGCTGCTTTTAGATTTGCATTGACAATGTATATCAATATAAACCTGTTATTCTAAGACGTAAAAAACGAAGCAATGCGCCTGTTGGATAAGAAACACACCGCCCTGAGATAGGACGGCGTCGGTTGCTGGAAATCATGGTTCCGGCAAGGGCGAGTAGTGGATGTGGACGATTTTCCAGCCTTCGTCCTCACGGACTAAGACCTGCGATTCCCGTCTCTGCGTATGGACGACGGAGCCGTCTTTGCGGGCTGTAGCATAGAAATCCCATTCGAATTCCAGGACGGCCGTGTCGCCGTACTGGGCGCAGCGCAGGTTCTTAGGGACTAACTCGCGTTTAGAAAAACGGGCGTCCATCGTGTCCAGGTAAAAATGCTGCGCGACCTCGGAAAAGGAATGGTCGCAGCCTGACGGGTGAATAAAGAATATGGCGCCGTCCTGCTTCCAAAGGGATTTGGCCAAGTCGATATCGCAGGTATCCACAGAACGGGCATAGGTTTGGACGAATGTTTCCATAGCTTGTGTAAACGTAGTATTTTCCATGACGATTCCTCCTTATAAACAGCATTGTCGTTATGAGAACATTATACTAGACGTGGCGGCGTTGGCAATGAATCGGAGATAGCATTCTGAATGGACAAATGACTCGTGATTATAGATAAAAGATGGGATATACTATTCTATAAAAGAATTGATAAATGATAAAAATAATTCTATAAAAGCATTGACTAACGGCGAGATTTGATTTATAGTATGGTCAGCAGGCGAGATAAACTGGCAAGGCCTGCAGGGAGGGATGCTATGATGAAGAGATTTTCTTTTGACCAGATGATCAATGTCATGGTACCGCTGCCGTTCAGCGGAGAAGCAAACGGCGAAGGCATTTACTGCCGCGGAGAAGATTTAGCTGCCTCTATCGGAGCGCAGCCTGTGCGCGACGGAGAAACGGTTCGCCAGATGGAAAGCCGTCAGTTTGATTTGACCGGCGTCTTTTGCCAGTACTGCTTCAACTAATTATGCTGCTTGTCCATACCATTTTTATCACATAAATCTTTCTATACTCTCTTTCGCGCCCTCGCCTCGTGCGGGGGCGTCTCCTTTTACGGAATCCCCGGCGGCTGCCGGCCTTATGCCTGCTGTCCGCCGGGGTTCTTTCTTAGTCGTCTATGTCGATGCGTTCGCTTTTGAAGATAACCGGCCGCGTGTTGTCGCTGCATCAGGTAATTCTTATCTTCTCGTCATAACCTGCCGCGTATGATAGAGCCGCCCTGCAAGGCTGCGCAGGCGCAGCGGCTGACGCAGTCCCACGCTTCGGGACAGAAGTTGCCGTCCATCATGTGTCAGAAATCGTCGCGCTCGCCGTTTTGTTCTAACACAAAGGTGTCGCCGCCCTTAAAGCAGGGGCAGGGCGCGGAGTTTCGGTACAGGCTATGGCGGCAAGGAACACGAAGGGGCAGTATCTCCGTATTGACAAACGGGCCAGAGTATACTATACTGCATTTTAGTTGAAATTTCAATCAAAAAAAAAAACAAAAAGGAGGCTTGCCGATGGAATCGCTGGAGTGCGACTTGCTGCGCCATATTGGGACGCTGAGCCGGTGCATCCATTCGATTATGGATGAGAAATTCAAAGCCTACGGATTTCAGCGGGGACAATTTATTTTCTTTACCCGCATCTGCGAAACGCCGGGCCTGACGCTGACCGACCTGACGCTGCAGTGCGCCGTCGACAAGGCGACGACGACCAAGGCTGTCGATAAGCTGGCCGCCGCCGGCTATGTGGAAAAACGGCGCGACAGCCGGGATGGCCGGGCATGGAACGTATACCCTGCGGAAAAGGGACTGGCTATATACGATGCGTTTATTGCCGAAGAAAACCGGCAGGCCGCGGCCTGTCTGGCCGGACTGAGCGATGAAGACAAGGCGGCGGCTCTGCGGCTGGCCGCCGTCATGAGCCGGAACGCCGCCGACGAGTGGAACCGGATGAAACGATAAGAAGGAAGACGGATGGAATGATTACATTTCGCATGGCAACGACAGCAGATATACAGGGAAGCATGGCCTTAATAGATCAGGCTAAGGCCTTTTTGAAGAACAAGGGCGTCGACCAGTGGCAGGACGGCTATCCGGAAGAACAGGATATTGCCGGCGATATTGCTGCGGAAAAGGGCTATGTCCTGACCGACGGCGACGATATGATCGCCTATTGCTGCATTGATTTCGGCGGCGAACCAGCTTATGAGGGCTTAAAAGGTCAATGGCTGGCCGACGGGCCGTACGTCGTCATTCACCGTATGGCCGTCAGCGACGCCTATAAAGGGAAAGGATTGGCAAAGCGTCTTTTTGCTGAAGCCGAAGCGATGGCAGCGGCCAAGGGCGTATATTCCGTCCGCGTGGATACAGATGAAGACAACGCGATTATGCGGGGCATTATTGCTGCGATGGGATTTACATACTGTGGGACGATTTGGTTTGCGAACAGCACGAAGATTGCTTTTCAAAAGGTGTTGCCGACGACAATATAGGAAATATGCAAACGGGCTGCCTAGGGGCAGCCCGTTTATACTATTACAGGGATTTTCCTAATTCTCTTGCTTCTTGGAGTTGTGCCGGCTTGTCGATGATGTCACCGGCAGCCATATTGCCGCCAGCGTAGACGATGCCGAGATTATTCCAGCCTAAATGATGGAGCAGGCCTTCATAAGCTGCTTTGACGGGAGCAAAATTATCTTCTGTATCGCCTTCGGCTGCCATAAGGAGAATGCAATCCTTTATAGGATTGGCATAGTTCGGATTTAATTCGGCGACGGCAAACAGGCGGTCAAAAGCACATTTTAGCTGGCCGCTGAATCCCCAGTAATACATGGGTGAAGCGAGGACAAGGATGTCGGCTGCGATATATGCAGGATAAATCTTGGACATGTCATCTTGCTGTACACAGGGATTGGCTGTGTCTGTACCGCCTCGGCAGCAGCCTAGACAGCCGTGGATATTCATGGTTTGCAAATCAAAACAGACGACGTCACAGCCAGCTTCTTTGGCGCCGTCTGTAAAGTGCTTAATGAGTTCTTTCGTATTGCCGTTTGCGCGAGGGCTTCCATTTAATATACAGATTTTTTTTTGCATTATAAAACGCCTCCTTTATTTGTATGGTATAATTATAGCAATATATATAGATAGAATGAAGTACGCACAAATATGTTAGATACTAACTAAAAGGAGAGCGTATATGATTGTAAATTATATAGAAAAAGCTAATTTTGAAGATACGGGGTTCAGCTATACGTTGTCGTTGATCAGCGGCAAATACAAAATGGTAATCTTATATTGCCTCATGGAATTCCATGTTGTCCGATACAATGAATTAAAACGATATATCAAGACAATTTCTCATAAAACACTGAGCAATGCATTGAAGGAACTCGAAAAGGACGGCCTTATCATTCGTACAGAATACCCCCAGATACCGCCGAAAGTTGAATATCGCCTGTCGAATACAGGCCTGTCGCTAATGAATATTTTAGATCAGCTTTGCATTTGGGGAGACGCTCATAAAACCAAGACGGAAAAGGCAGACGTGTAACGGGCCGGTCAGATGCGCTGCGCGGCGTATGGCAGCTTTGGTCTTAGCGATGCAGTGTTTTGTAGTATTCGCCCCATTCAGCCATCGCTTTTAAAATAGGGCTCAGGCTTCGACCTAAATCGGTCAGGCTGTATTCGACGCGAGGCGGTACCTCTGCATATACTTTTCGGCTGACCAGACCTTTTGCTTCCATGTCGCGGAGCTGAGCTGTCAAGACTTTTTGTGACACGGAGCCAATGGATTTTTTTAGTTCGCCGAAACGCTTGGTTCCGGGCAAGAGGTCACGAAGGATGAGAACTTTCCATTTGTCGCCGATCAGCATAAGCGTCGTTTCGACAGGGCAGGCTGGCAGTTGTTTTATCGGTTCCATAAAAAGGCCTCCTATTCCATAGTTTCTATTAGGTAACTACAGCACAAAAAAGTGCTTACTTTACAATATATCTCTATGGAATTATTATAATCTTGCAAGCGGAAAGTTGCAATTTTTAAGATGTGCATAGGCAGGAGGTCTTTTACGATGAAGAAAGTCATTGCGTTTTTACAGGAAAACCCCGTACAGTATTTAGCGACTATTGGCCGCGACGGTAAGGCGAAATGCCGTCCCTTTATGTTTGCCGGCGAGATGGACGGAAAGCTGTGGTTCTGCACGAACAGCACAAAGGACGTGTACAAGGATATGCAGGTCAACCCCTATGTGGAGCTGTCCGTTTCCAGCCCGTCGTATGCTTGGATTCGCCTGAGCGGCAAGGCTGTCTTTGAAAACAACATGGCGGCGAAGGACATGTGCATGGCAAATCCCATCGTCAAGGGCCAGTACGGCGACGCGTCCAATCCGATTTTCGAAGTCTTTTATTTAGCCGAAGCCCGTGCAGTCATCGCCGATTTTTCCGGCAATCCGCCTCAGGAATATTCTCTGTAAGAGATGGCGGCATGAGGTATCTATGTCTTATAAAATATAATACTTTGTTATAATATAACCGGCTCGCAGCAGGAGATTCTGTCCTTCCTTCGGGCCGGTTTTGTCTGGGAAAATGGGTGCAGTTATACAATAGAACTCTCCAAATAGGGTATAATAGAACTATCTTTATACTCAGGAGGGATAGATGATGAAGACGATAGGATTTATTGGCGTAGGGATTATGGGCAAGCCCATGGCCCGGAACTTGATGAAGCGGGGATTTTCCTTGAGGGTGTTTGCCCGGATGGAAGCAAAGGCGGCGGATCTCGTCGCCGAAGGGGCTGTATTCTGCCCGACTATCGGCCAGTGCGTGCAGGGCTGCGACGCCGTCATTACGATGGTCGGCTTTCCCAAGGACGTAGAGGAAGTCTATTTCGGCGCAGGTAATATTTTTGATAGCGCCGCATCGGGGACGTATCTCATCGACATGACGACGACGAGCCCGACCCTGGCCGAAAGGATATACGCTGAAGGGAAGAAACGAGGCTTTCCTGTCCTCGACGCGCCTGTCACCGGCGGCGATACAGGTGCCATCAACGGTACCTTGTCTATCTTAGCCGGCGGCGACGAAGATGATTTCAAGTCTTGCCGGCCCTTGTTTGAAGCTATGGGAACGAACATCAATTATCAGGGAAAAGCCGGCAGCGGGCAGCACGCTAAGATGGCCAATCAGATTATGATTGCCGGCGCCTTGTCGGGTGTGTGCGAGGCCTTGGCTTATGCGAAGGCCAAGGGACTCGACCTGGACGTGTTCCTGCGCTCCGTCGCGACGGGAGCTGCCGGCAGCGCCCAGCTCAACGCCTTCGGCGGAAAAATCGTCTGCGGCGACTATCGTCCGGGATTTTACATCAAGCATTTCATCAAGGATATGACTCTGGCAAAGAGCGAAGCCGAAGGGGAGGGACTTCATCTGGATATGCTGAGTCAGGTCCTGGCGAATTATGAAGCCTTGGCGGCGGAAGACGGGGCGAACGGCGAGCTGGGAACACAGGGCTTAATCAAGTATTATCAGAAATAAAGGGGGATTGGCTGTGACCTATACGATACGAAAGGGAACTGCGGCCGACGTGCCGGCTGTTGCGGCGGTGTACGACGCACTGCTGCAGTATGAGGAAGCGCATGGCACGACGACGGGCTGGCAGGCAGGCGTGTATCCGACGGCTGTCGTCGCGGAAGGAGCGGCTGCTCAGGGGACGCTGTTTGTATTGGAAGACGGCGGAGCCGTCGGCGCGGCGATGATACTCAACCATGTACAGGCGCCGGAATACGCCGCTGCTGGCTGGCAGTACGGCGCGCTGCCGGAACAGGTATTGGTTCTCCATACGCTGTGCATCTCGCCGAGAGTGGCTCGCCGTGGGTATGGACGGGCCATGGTGCAATATGCCGAAGATTGGGCTGTCCGCACGGGCTGTGCCGTCGTGCGCCTTGATACGTGGATGCATAATAGGCCGGCCCGCAGCTTGTACGAGGCTTTGGGATACCGTCTGGCCGGGGCGTCGCCGGCCAAGCTGAACGGCCTGATTCCGCTGGAGCTGGTCTTTTATGAAAAGGCGGTCGGCAGGACATGATAGAGATAGGCGGTACGGCCCTGTCCTTGCTGCTGTGCGGCGTCGGCGGCATATTTGTCGGCTTCATCGATTCCATTGCCGGCGGCGGAGGCCTCGTATCCCTGCCCATGCTGCTTGCAATGGGGCTGCCGCCCAACCTGGCTATCGGCACGAATAAACTAGCCGCGGCCTGCGGCAATGTGGTCAGCTCGATTCAATTTATCCGGGCCGGCAAGACGAAGCTGTCCTTGGCTTGGCGCATGATTCCCCTGGCCCTGGCCGGTTCGGCTGCCGGCAGCGCCTTCATGATCTATCTTCCCGAAGACGTGCTGCGGCCCCTGCTTCTCGTCGTACTGGCTGTGACGGCGGCCGTCGTGTTCTTCAAGCGCGACATAGGGAGGAGCGGTGCGTCGGAGCCAGCCAAGGTATTTTCCGCCAAGATACTGGCGGCGTCCTTTGCTATCGGAGCCTACGACGGCTTTGCCGGCCCCGGCGCGGGGACCTTTATGGTCATTGTCTTTGCTATGGTAGGCTTTGATTTCGTCGTCGCTGCTGGCAATGCCAAGATATTGGCTGTTGGGACGAACTGCACGTCCTTGCTGCTGTTCATCATGTGGGACCAAATCCTGTATGAATACGCCGTCGTTCTGGCAGCCGGACTGATGATTGGCGCCTATTTCGGCTCCCGCACGGCCATACGGCGCGGTGCGCCATTTATTCGCTTCGTCATGATGGTCGTAACCATCGCCTTGATCGGCAAGCTGCTGCTGGAATACGGCCAGGCCTGTCTTCCGTAGCTTAGTTCCGTATGATATGATGAATTTTCATTGCATATCCGAAAAAATTAACTTTACAAGGAAAGAAGCTTGTAGTATGTTAAGTTTATAAAGAGATAGGCGGCGCCGGACGGTGAAGGAGCGTGGTTCATATGGTACGATTGGCAAAGCGAATGGAAACAATGGAAGGCTCGGCAAGGATTGTGCGCCATTTATTCAGCGCCATGACCGATCCGGAGATGATTTCCTTCGGCGGCGGCGCGCCGGCTATGGAGGCCCTGCCCGTCGATATCGTGCGGGAGATTGCAAACGACGTGCTGACGAGGGATAAGCGCGGACTGGAAGCGCTGCAGTACAACAATCCCATCGGCTTGAAGGATTTGCGCGACGTCGTGGCCCGCATCCTGCTGGAGCCGAAGGGCGTCCATGCCGGGGCGGACGACATCATGATCGTTAACGGCGGCTTAGAAACGATGAACCTTCTCTGTCAGGTCGTAATCGACCCGGGCGACGTCATCCTCGTCGAATCGCCGTCCTTTGTCCACTGCATCGAGATTTTTGAAATGTTTCAGGCTCATTGCGTCGCCGTGGAAACGGACGAAGACGGCATCGTGCCCGACGACGCAGAGCGGAAGATGAAGGAATACCATCCCAAGATGGTCTATGTCATTCCGACCTTCCACAACCCGACGGGCAAGACGCTGACGAGAGAACGGCGGCAGCGGCTGGCTGAACTGGGCAGCCAGTACGACGTGCTCATCCTGGAGGACGACCCGTACCGGGATCTGCGCTACAGCGGCGAAGAGCTGCCGCCTATCAAGGTCTTTGACAAGACGGGCCATACAGTCCTGGCCAACAGCTTTTCCAAGATTTTCTCGCCGGGGTCGCGCCTGGGCTACGTCGTGGCGGCTCCGCCGATCATGGAGCGGCTCCTCGACGCCAAGACGGCGACGAACTCTCATACGTCGGCCCTGGCTCAGGTACTGTGCGCCGAGTTCTTCAAGCGGGGCTACTTCGACGAGCACTTGAAGAAGATTCGGGCGATTTACCGGGAGCGGCGCGACGTCATGATCGACAGCATCGACACCTACCTGCCGAAGGGGACGAAGCGCGTCTTCCCTGACGGCGGCCTGTTTACCTGGGTCGAGCTCCCCGGCGATATCAATACGACGGAGCTGCTCAAGGAAGCGGCGGCCTATAAGGTAGCCTTTATCGCCGGCGAAGGATTTTTCGTCGAAGGCGGCGGCAAGGGGCGCAACTGCATGCGCATCAGCTTCGGCAACGTGCCGCCGGAAAAAATCCGCGTCGGCATGGAACGATTGGGAAGGCTCATCGCGTCTAAAATGAAATAGGACATGATAATACCCCCTGTCTCGGCTACATGCGAAGCAGGGGGTATGTGCGTGTTACGTGCGGTGCAGGTGAAGGACGACGATTTCCGACCGGGGACCGGTGCGGAAGGGCGTGCCCCAGAAGCCGTAGCCGCTGGTGACGACGGCCAGGAGCCGGCCGAAGCGGCGCACGCCGTAGCACAAAGTGTACATGCGGCGGGTGACGACGTTTTCCGGGAAGAACTGGCCGCCGTGGGTATGGCCGGCCAGGTACAGGTCGTACCCTTGCCGGGCTGCCGGCGCCATGCGCAGCGGCTCGTGGTCGACGGCGATGTTGAAGGACGAGGCGTCGACGGCGGGCATGGCATGGTTCGGGTAGTGGATATAGTCGCTCATGCCCGTCAGGACGATGTTCCGGCCTATAGGGTACTGCTCGTCGGCGAGAAAGCGGACGGCCGGCAGCAGGCGGGCCAGCTCGCTGACGTCGCTGTCGAAGTAGTCGTGATTGCCGTAGACGGCGTAGACGCCTAAGGGCGCGCGCAGGCCGTTTATGTACGTATAGCTTCCGTCGCGGCGGACGAAGTCCAAATGGGCGTCGATGAGGTCGCCGCCGAATAGAATGGCGTCAGCGTGGACCGACTGGATGCGGCGCACCATGTTCTTGACGAACCAATGGCTCAGCAGGGGGCTGAAATGGGTGTCCGACAAGAAGGCGATCGTCGTGTCGGCTTCCACTTTGTCGGTTTCGACGGAAATATGGCGGTATACCGGCACGAGGGTCCGGTACGAGCCGACGACGAGTATCATGAGGATGCAGGCCCGTATGTACGCCGACAAGCGGGGGCCGACGGCCTGCCAGTCGAAACCAGCAGCGGCGCAGAGCAGCCAGGCCAGGCCATACACGACGGCGCCCATAAAGGAATAGATCGTAAAGATAAGCCAGTAGCCGCCGGCCCAGGCAAAGAACTTGGCCAGCCAGAGCGGCACGGCGTGAATGGCGTTGTGGGCTAAGGAAAAGAAGAAGGGCGCAATACAGAATAGGAGAAATGCCGGCAGCGTGTCCAGCCAGGGCACAGACGCGCAGTACATGTGCCAGGCGGAGACGCTGCCGACGAGTGATAGAACGCCGATTTTCCAGAAAAAGGCGGTGCGGTTGAACATAAGACGATCCTCCTGTATGATAGTCTCGCCTTTATGATACCCTTTTCCGCCGTCCCTTTCAACGTAGTGTACGCTCCAAGGGCTTATACCCAGCCCATGAGCTGGAGGAAGTTCCAAAACAGCTTGGCCCCGTAGAAGGCGATGACGGCGCCGCAGACGACGTTGACGATCCGCAGGGCTTTGGCGTTGAATTTATGGCTGTACAGGGAAATGAAGAAGGTCAGGCCGAAGAACCAGAGAAAGGACGCCGATACGACGCCGGCCATAAAGGGCGTGGCCTGGCTCATGGACAAGGTGACGTGGAAGGCACCGAGCATCATCGTGCCGTCTAAGATGGCCTGCGGGTTACACCAGGTGACGACGCAGGCCTTGGAAATCGTCTTGCCCAGGGGCATGGTGCGGCCGGACTGCGATACGTCGTCCTGGCGGGAGCGGATGAGATTGACGCCGATGGACATGACGATGAGGCTGCCGATGCAGAGGATGAGGGCCTGGAGCCATTCGTAGCGGTCCATGAGGGCGCCGACGCCGTAAAAGCAAGAAATCGACAGGGTCGCGTCGAAGAATAAGACGATGAGAGCTGTAAGCAGGGCCCGGCGGCGCGACGACGTCAGGGCGGCGTTGATGACGAACAGATTTTGCATGCCAATGGGGGCTACATAGGCCAATCCCATGGTCAGCCCTTGTAAAAAGAACTGCATACATATTCCTCCTTAAACCGGCCGAATCAGCGGCGGCATATAGTATTTCACAGCGGTTATAGTGTATAATAACAGCATCGTTATCGTATCTGCTATTAGTATATCAAACCGGCTTCGCCTTTCAATGAGCCAAACCGGCAAAATTGAAGTGAGCCAAAAGGAGGACCTCATGTATCGTATCCAGCCAGTACAGATCGACTGGAAACCAGACAAATCCGGCCCCGACGCCGTCTATGCCCAAATCGTCCGCTTCGTCTGCCAGAAGGTAGAGACGGGAGAATGGCCTGTCGGCACGCGCCTGCCGTCCCACCGGGAGCTGGCCCGCCTATTCGGCGTCAACCGCGGCACTATCGGGAAAGCTCTGGACATGCTGAATTCATACGGACTGATCAAGGGCAACAGGGGCAACGGCACGGCCATTGCCAGCAATACCTGGTCGGTGCTGCTGCCCCATCAGGCCGACTGGGGCAGCTACGTGTCGGCAGGCTATTTCCAGGCCAATAAGACCGTCGTGCAGGAGATTAACCGGTTGGAATTTTCTCCGCAGATGGTGCGCCTCGGCACGGGCGAGCTCGACCCGCGCCTCTTTCCGGCCGACATGATGAAGGAGGCATTGTCGCGTGCCGCGTCGTCGATAGAGTCCCTGGGCTATCCGGAGCCGCTGGGGCTGGAGCGCCTGCGCAAAGCCGTGTCTCGCCATCTGGAAAAAATCGGCATCATCGCCCCGCCGTCGTCTATCCTCATCACGTCGGGAGCCTTGCAAGCCCTGCAGCTCATCTCGGCCAGCCTCCTCGAAGGCGGCTCCGTCGTGTATACAGAGCGGCCGACGTATTTGAATTCCCTCCGCGTCTTTCAGTCGGCCGGGCTGCGCCTGACCGGCGTGGCCATGGACGCCCAGGGCATCAGCATGGCGTCGCTGCAGAACATCGTGCCCCTGTCGTCAGCGAAAACCGACGCCGTGCTGTACACCATCCCGACGAATCACAATCCGACGGGACGCACGATGACGGCAGACCGCCGCTATGCCCTCTTGAAATTCTGCGCCAACCGCCGCCTGCCGATTATCGAAGACGGCGCCTATCAGGATCTGTCCTTTGACGCCGCCCCGCCGCCGCTGAAGGCCATCGACAAGATCGGCACGGTCATCTACTTGGGCAGCGCTTCGAAATCCCTGGCCCCGGGCCTGCGCATCGGCTGGCTCGTCGGCCCTGAGCCCGTCGTCCAGCGATTAGGCGATGTGAAGATGCAGGTTGATTACGGCGCGAGTTCCCTGTCGCAGATGGTCATGGCCGAATTTCTCGAAAGCGGCATGTACGACGAGTACAACGTCTTTTTGCGGAACGAACTGCGCCGCCGCCGCGACGCGGCCCTCGACGTGCTGAACAAGCGCTTCCGCAGCATCGCCTCGTGGCAGGTCCCCGACGGGGGCTTCTACATCTGGCTGACCTTAAAGGAGACGATTCACATGGAATTCATCTTCCGGGCCGCCGCCAAGGAGGGCATCCTCATCAACCCCGGCGACATCTACGACTTCCGCCGCAATAACTCCCTGCGCCTATCCTATTCCTATACGACGCCGGAAGAATTCAGGGATGCGGCCCTGAAGCTGGCTGATATTATTGAGAGAGAAATAGAATAGAAAAATATAAGGTTAATTGTAAAATGAATTTGAACAGGTAATCAAAAAACAAAAATCCATAGTGAAGCTTCATGTTAAAATGGTTTTGCGAGAAATCATCAACAAAGGAGCAATCACTATGGATCACATCCATTCTA
>NZ_NQXW01000050.1:0-1775 GCF_002287425.1 Megasphaera sp. ASD88
ATTGGTCATGCTAAGCGGGGCGATGGCAAATTCCGTATCCGCTGGAACGAAGTCATCGGCGCGACGGGCCGGTTCCGCCTGGGTATCCGTAAATACAATGATAAGGAATATAATCAGGTCAAGAAATTTTACGATAAAGACCAGTCTTCCGCTGTTGCAGATCAGGCGAACGGAAGCTATACGATGGGAGCGTTTTAAATGGGCGCGGTAACGCTCCGCCCGTACCAGCAGGCGGCTATGGAGGCCGTCCTGCGGGAATGGGACGAAGGGCATGACAGAACACTGCTGGTCCTCCCGACGGGATGCGGAAAGACCATCGTATTCGCGAAAATCGCCGAATCTCGCGTGCGTGTCGGCGAGCGGGTCCTTATCATGGCCCACCGCGGCGAGCTGCTGGAACAGGCCGGCGATAAGATCCTACAGGCGACGGGCTTAAAGTGCGCCGTGGAAAAAGCCGAACAGACCTGCCGCGGGTCCTGGTACCGTATTGTCGTCGGCAGCGTGCAAACGCTCATGCGGGATAAGCGGCTGAAGCAGTTTCCGGCAGATTTCTTCGATACCATCATCATCGACGAAGCCCATCACAGCGTCTCAGACAGTTATCAGCACGTTTTACAGTATTTTGAAAGGGCCAAGGTATTAGGCGTTACGGCAACGCCGGACAGGGCCGATATGCGAAATCTGGGGACATACTATGAAAGCTTGGCCTATGAGTACAGCCTGCCGCAGGCCATCAAAGACGGCTATCTGTGTAAGATTATGGCTCAAACCATCCCTCTTACGATTGACATTTCTGGCGTTGGTATGTCTGCCGGCGATTACAAGGCCGGGGAACTGGGGTCTGCTCTGGACCCGTACCTGTCGCAGATTGCCAAAGAGATGCTGACGTACTGCGCTGACCGCAAGACCGTCGTGTTTTTGCCGCTGGTTAAGACCAGCCAAAAGTTTTGTGACATCTTAAATGAGGCTGGTTTCCACGCTGCCGAAGTCAATGGCAACAGCGACGACCGCGCCGAAATATTACAGGATTTTGACGAGGGAAAATATAACGTCTTATGTAACTCGATGTTACTGACGGAGGGCTGGGACTGCCCGAGTGTCGACTGTGTTATCGTCCTGCGGGCAACGAAAAGCCGCAGCCTGTACAGCCAGATGGTCGGCCGGGGCACGCGGCTCTTTCCGGGAAAGGATAACGTATTGTTATTAGATTTCCTGTGGAACACGGAAAAGCACGAGTTATGCCGTCCGGCCTGCCTCATTGCCGAGAGCAACGACGTAGCGGCCAAGATGACGGAAAAGCTCAACGAATCAGGCAAGCCGGAAGACTTGGAAATATTAGAGAAAGAAGCCGCTGAAGACGTCGTAGCCGACCGGGAACGGGCTCTGGCGGAAAAACTGGCAGCCATGAAGAAGCGGAAGCGTAAGCTTGTCGATCCGCTGCAGTTTGAGCTGTCGATTCAGGCCGAAGACCTGAGCGGCTATGTGCCGGCCTTTGGCTGGGAAATGGCGCCGCCGACGCAGAAGCAACTGGCAGCCCTTGAAAAGTTCGGCATTTTCCCTGATGAAATCGAAAGCGCCGGTAAGGCTAAGCTACTGTTGGATAAACTCATCAAACGCAAGGAAATGGGCTTAGCCACGGCACGGCAGATCCGGTTACTTGAAGCCCGCGGGTTCCAGCATGTAGGGACGTGGAGCTTTACAGCAGCCACGCAGATGATTGGCCGGATCGCGGCCTGCGGCTGGCGGATTCCGCGGGATATTACGCCGGCGACGTA
>NZ_NQXW01000051.1:0-1474 GCF_002287425.1 Megasphaera sp. ASD88
TCTTATCCGGGTGTCGGCTGTCCGCCGGATAGATCCACTGCGTCGTCAGGGATAACGGCCCCTGCAGAGGCAATTCCGGCGTATATTTTACAAGGCAGGCCATAAATTTCTGCCGGGCGTCTTTCACACTCTGCGGCTCGTAAGAATACGGCTTACCGTTACGCACGCCCCATTTCTTCATCTGGTGCGTCGCCGACGGCAATTTCATGGGAATAAAAAATTGAATCCTCATTCGTTCCTCAGCTCCTGTTCCGCTTTTCGTAACCAATGATTCATGATAACGTCTACGCAACGGTCTTGATCGCATTCGGCGAGTTCTACAATGTTTCCATCTTTATCCCCTAGCGGGCAAAAGCTGCAATCTGCGATTTCATCGATGACCATCTGCAAGGCTTTCTTGTAAATTTTCTTTTTCAAAATTTTCACCTACTTTTTTTACTTAGGTCAGCCGTATGGTCCTGGTTCAGGACGAAAAAGGGTGTTAAAAGAAAATGGCCTACTTCGTGCCATTTTTTTAACCCTTTTTTGTCCAAGGACCCCACCGGACATTATACGGACGGCATTTATATATATATAATACTGCCGCCGTCCGTCTTGTCCGCATAAACATACAGGCGTTTAAGTTTATTTCCACATAAACATACTGCAATATACAATTATGACGGCACGGCATTTATATAAATGCCGTCAGGGAAAATTTAAGATTTTTCTTCTTTACGGACTACTTTCCCGTCACAATATTCAAACTCATTCCCTTCTTTTATATATCTTCGGACCGTCCGTTCCGTAGTTTCTAAATAATTCGCCATGTCAGCTACGGTAACATCACCTTTAATCGAACAAGCATTATAAGCACTTTCCATTTGTTTTTTCTTCGCTTCTTTCTTTTGTTGCCTTGTTTCCTTACTCTTTTCCCAAGGCGCTTTCTCAGCATTTGGCTTCAGCTCTGCCAGAAATCCCGTATCGTCGATTTTATGAACGGGATACTCAAACCATAGATTCAGCGGCTCAAAGGCCTTAAATTCGCGCAGCGTGCCCTCAATGCGCCACGCCGTGCCCGGCAGCCCTACCTGGTCGGTTTCAAGCTGTATCATATCAAGCAACGCGTCGGCGTCGCGAGCAAAGACGCCGGAGCCGCTGGCCCGGTCCATGGAACGTTTGCCGCCCTGGGCACCCTTGCTGTGATGATGGCAGTAGATGACGGCGCAGTTCAACTCTGTACATACCTTGTCAAACTGGTTGCAGAAGTGCGCCATCTGATCGGCGCTGTTCTCGTCGCCCGTGATGATTTTATAGATCGGGTCTATGATAATCGCCATGTAATTTTTCTTGGCCGCCCGGCGGATCAGCTTCGGCGCCAGCTTATCCATAGGAAGGGATTTGCCGCGCAGGTTCCAGATGTCGATATTGCTGATACTCTGCGCCGGCCAGCCCAGGGCGTCGTATACATCCTTGAAACGGTGCAGGCAGCTCG
>NZ_NQXW01000052.1:0-1393 GCF_002287425.1 Megasphaera sp. ASD88
GATATCTTTCATCCATCTTCCGTGTAATGCGCCTTCGCTCCCCGGCATACGGCAGCTGTGCTCTGCATCATACACGCAGTACGGCAGCCGCTGGCGTCGGCATTGCCGCGTCAGTTCCTGTGAATTCAGGTCTGGTACTGTATCGGAGTGTTTCTTCGTCAGGCAATCTAAGGCATAGCGCCACACGTCGCCGCCGTTTTCTGCCAGCGTCCGCAATCGGGCAATCCGTTCCGCCCCGTCTTTGCTCCAGCCCATTCCACGTGAGCTCAGCCGGGCCGACAGGATATGACTGACATGCCCTTCCGTACTGCTGGCGAATGTCTCCCGGTTCTGCAGCCAGTCCCGAATCCCTTCCCAATGGTTCAGGATATATTGCTGACCTCTTCGAATCGCTTTTCTCCGATACGGACGGTGCCGTATCTTCTGTTCAGCTTCCCGGCAGAATTGCTCCCGGTCATTGGCCAGCAAGGCGTCATACAGAGGTTGGATCGTTTCCGTCCCCGCTATCTGCCGCAAGTATTTGACAACATGAAATCCGTCCGTGACGCAGCGGCTCTTTTCCAGGTACGACGTCGCGCTCTGTATCCACGCCGCCCCGTCTCCCAGAATCGTAATCTCTGGACTGTCGTATACGGTTTGGATATATTCCTTGATTTCCTTCCAAGGCATCCCATATCCCGTAAACACCCGTTTGGCTGTCAGTGTTCTCCGTTTTTTTCCCTCCGCTACTTTCCCTTCATATACATAGGCCAGCCGCAGCTGCCGGCTGTTTCCCTGCTGCATAGCCACATGGTCTTCGTCGGCTTCGATGAACAGTTCGGATACCTTCGGCCTCCGTTCCGGCAGGGGAGCCGCCGTATTGGGGATCGTCCCCAACCGGCATAAGACGTTCCGCACGCTCTGTTTGCTTACCGGGACCGGAGTGGCTACTTGGGCTGCTTTCGCATAACTCATATCCTTGGCATGTTCTGCCATTCGGGCCTGACAGGAAGCCTCGATCCGGCTGTACGCCGGCAGTTGGCACCATTCGTCCAGCAGATAGGTGTAGCGGCCCGTGTCTTTCTGTCGGTAATACCGGCGGTGAAAGGTGATTTCTCCAAACGTGGTTACCAAGGTACGCGAACGGGCTGTTTCTTTGATCTGATAGGTACGTTGCGGCTTCACCGTTTCATAGATGGCTTCATCGGCCTGTTCTAACATTGCCGACAACACCTCCCGCCCTAGGTTCTGCACAAACTCTTGTACAGCCAGCGTCACGTCGGTCAGGGACGCCTGGCCCGTTACTAACGATTCCATATTTGTGTTGAAAAAGTCTGTACTGAGAGAAAGAATCTGTTGTATAATGTTCATGAGAAGGACTCCTTTGCGTGAGATTGTGGTGATTTCATTATAC
>NZ_NQXW01000053.1:0-1363 GCF_002287425.1 Megasphaera sp. ASD88
AGGTATAGGTCTTCTATGATACAATCTAAATCATAGGAGGCTTACTATCATGGCAAGAGAAAAGAAACCGGTACATAAGGTCATTATGACCGAAGGAAAACGCAGCATTATTCAACAACTGTTTCAAGAATATGACATTCAATCCGCAGAAGATATTCAGGAAGCACTGAAAGACCTGCTGGGCGGTACCATCAAAGAAATGATGGAAACCGAGATGGACGAACACCTTGGCTATCAGAAATCCCAGCGGTCTGACAGCGAGGATTACCGCAATGGGTATAAGAGAAAGCGGGTCAACAGCCGGTATGGTACCGTAGATATCCAGGTACCGCAGGACCGCAACTCCACGTTCGAACCGCAGGTGGTCCGTAAACGGCAAAAAGATATCTCTTCTATCGACCAGAAAATTATCTCCATGTATGCCAAGGGAATGACGACCCGGCAAATTTCAGAAACGTTAGAGGATATCTATGGATTTGAGGCTTCCGAAGGCTTCATTTCCGATGTAACCGATAAAATCCTGCCTCAAATTGAAGACTGGCAGAAACGCCCGCTGTCGGAAGTGTATCCTGTCCTCTATATTGATGCCATTCATTATTCTGTCCGGGATAACGGAGTGATCCGGAAGCTGGCAGCCTACGTCATTCTGGGAATCAACGTGGACGGACAAAAAGAAGTTCTGACGATTCAGGTCGGAGACAATGAGAGCGCAAAATATTGGCTTTCCGTGCTGAATGAATTGAAAAATCGCGGGGTAAAAGATATCCTGATTCTCTGTGCCGATGGCCTGAGCGGGATCAAAGAAGCCATCGCCGCAGCCTATCCTAACACGGAATACCAGCGCTGCATCGTACATCAGGTACGAAACACGCTGAAATATGTAGCAGACAAGGATCGTAAGCCTTTTGCCAATGATTTAAAGACTATTTATCAGGCTCCGTCTGAAGAACAGGCTTTGGAATCTCTGGAAAGGGTAACCAAAACATGGTCTGTAAAATATCCGAATTCCATGAAAAGTTGGAAGCAAAACTGGGATGCCATCTGCCCAATTTTCAAGTTTTCCATGAACGTAAGAAAAGTGATTTACACGACCAATGCCATCGAATCCCTGAATTCCACCTACCGGAAGCTGAACCGTCAGAGAAGCGTATTTCCAAGCGATACAGCGCTTTTAAAAGCCCTGTATCTGGCGACGTTTGAAGCCACCAAAAAATGGACCATGCCAATCCGAAACTGGGGACAGGTGTATGGGGAACTGAGCATAATGTACGAAGGCCGACTCCCAGAGTAACGCATAGCTGGCAAAAGCAGGCGAAAATCCTGTCTGTACTTGACATGTTCAGCATGTGTTGTTATATATAAA
>NZ_NQXW01000054.1:0-1349 GCF_002287425.1 Megasphaera sp. ASD88
GATAAGGTACAATAAGTTTCGCAAAAATAAAAAGAGACATGGCTTGCAGAACTCTGGTAGAATGAAGTCGCGACACACCATTCTGAAAGGAGCAAGCAAACCATGTCTGAAAAGATTGTACAGCTTAACGAGGAAGTAATCAAGGGACAGCTCAAGGATCTTGTGCGTGGCAGCGTAGAGGAGACTCTCAACGAGCTGCTGGAGGCCGAGGCAGAGAAACTGACTCAGGCGGCCCGATACGAGCGCAATGAGAAGCGTCAGGGCTATCGCAGCGGCCACTACAGGCGCAGCCTCACTACCACTTCCGGGGACGTTACCCTCAAGGTACCCAAGCTCAAAGGGATTTCCTTTGAGACCGCCATTATTGAGCGGTATCGCCGCCGTGAAAGCAGCGTAGAAGAAGCCCTCATCGAGATGCATCTGGCCGGTGTATCCGTCCGGCGTGTGGAAGACATTACAGAGGCGCTGTGGGGCAGCAAAGTGTCGCCCTCAACCATCAGTGAACTGAATAAGAAGGCATATGTCCACATTGAGGATTGGCGTAACCGCCCCTTACAGGGAGGGCATTACCCGTATGTTTATGTGGACGACATCTACTTGCGTCGCAACTGGGGCGGAGAGTTTGAGAATGTGGCCATTCTGGTAGCGATTGCGGTAAATGAAGATGGATACCGTGAGGTTCTTGGGGCTGCCGAGGGCATGAAGGAGGACAAGGCTAGCTGGGTCAGCTTCTTTCAATGGCTGCGAGGCCGGGGCCTGGATGGAGTTAAACTGGTAGTTGGCGACAAGTGCCTGGGTATGCTGGAAGCTGTAGGAGAAGTGTTTCCAGAGGCCAAGTACCAGCGGTGTACTGTACACTTTTACCGCAATATCTTCTCTGTAACGCCTCGTTCCAAGGTGAAGCTGGTGGCCAAAATGCTCAAAGCGATCCATGCGCAGGAGAGCAAGAAAGCTGCCCGTGAGAAAGCCCGGGCCGTGGTAGAAGAACTGCGTTCCATGAAACTGAAAGAGGCTGCCAAGAAGGTGGAGGATGGCATTGAGGAAACGCTGACTTACTGCGATTTTCCCTGTGAACATTGGACCCGTATCCGTACTAATAACGTCATGGAACGGCTTAACCGGGAGATCCGCCGCCGTACCCGTGTGGTGGGCAGCTTCCCGGACGGCAACTCCGCCCTCATGCTGGTCTGTGCCCGGCTGCGCCATGTGGCCGGTACCCAGTGGGGCAACAAGAAGTACATGAACATGAAGCACCTACAGGCGGCTCTGGAGGATACCTCCATTGCTGGGTGACTTCACTCATATCAGGGCCTGCAAACCATTTTGCGAAAAATACTTGACACTACCTT
>NZ_NQXW01000055.1:0-1309 GCF_002287425.1 Megasphaera sp. ASD88
ACCAGTTCAATCAAAGCATAGGACTTCCCGGCCTTCGACGGCCCGGCAATCATCATTTTATGGCCCTGCCGCAGTACGCCGTCGATGAGGGCCGGCGATAAGGGCGGCATATGGTTCCAGACATCGCACAGGCTTTCCGGATCGGGCAGATCGTCGTTGACTGCCTCAATCCATTCACGCCATTCCTGGAAAGTTTCCTTTCCCAGGTTGGTATCGATGAGGAACTGTTTCTTGCCATCCCGCAGGACGCCAGGCATCCGGGACAACCGGGACGGGTTTCGGTTCTGCGTATCAATGGCCAAGCCGTTTTTGCGGCAGATGGCATAAAGGTAGTCAACGCGCTTCCGATATTCTTCATAGTTGCCGGCATCGATGTGGACGATGGCATGCACGCTTTTCCCGCCGCTATAGACCAGGCAGGCAACTGGCAGTTCCAGCTGTCGGATGATTTCGTTCTGCTTTTCCAGTTCCATAGAATCGGATTCTACCAGGGCATAGCGGAAGTCCGTCACGTTTTCGTTGCGGACGCCTTTGCCATCCAGTGGGTTGAACCGGATCCACGCGCCAGCCTTGGGATTATAGTCTCCCAAGACCGCGCCCAAGTCCCCGTCACAGACTGTCAGCTCTTCAATGAGTTCCCCTGCAGTACGGCCGTAGTTCCCTTTGTTCGGCAGGAACTTCCCGTCTTTCTCCCAGGAACTCGTTACATAGCCGACGTAGTCGGTACTATCGAACAGTGTTGACAGATACTTGATGAGATCTTTGACCGGGTCCCAGTTATCGCCGGGGGCTTCCAGTTCGCGCCCTTCGACCCAGTTTTTATCGACGATGACTTGGTCATCCCGTTCGGGAATTAAGTCATCCCAATCATAGGCGATGTCAGGGCCTGCTGATGCGGTCCAGCCGCCCCGCTTCGCCATGTCGACAATGGTGGCGCCTGTAACTAATGAAGTAGCGGTATTGTCGAAGGTGTTCCATTTCCGGACACATTCGCCGGGGTGATACCGGCCGGCATCGCGAAGGCTCCAAGTGTCCCAGTCGGTGACGCTGTAGCCCTCCAGTTTTAATGCCATGCCTACATTTACCCACTCCTGATACGTACAGAACGACGGGTCGATATAGTCCAGGAGGGGTATAAGATTGATATTTTCCAATATGCCCGCCATCCTTTATTCTGGCTGGTACGTCGCCGGCGTAATATCCCGCGGAATCCGCCAGCCGCAGGCCGCGATCCGGCCAATCATCTGCGTGGCTGCTGTAAAGCTCCACGTCCCTACATGCTGGAACCCGCGGGCTTCAAGTAACCGGA
>NZ_NQXW01000056.1:0-1211 GCF_002287425.1 Megasphaera sp. ASD88
CGTTCCAGAAGCCTATGTGCAAGCTGTTTTTGCAGAACTAAATCGCCGTCCCCGAAAATGTTTAGGATACAAAACGCCATACGAAGTACATTACTCTAAAAAGTTGCACTTAGCTTGACAATTCGCCACATAGAAACGTTGAATATACAAAAAAGCCAATTAATAGCTCATAACCAGTACATATTCGAACGAATGACTAATGTAAATTACCTTTTTAACTTATATACATTGCATAGATATATTGAAATTAACTACGATAATCCACTAGCACTAAATCACTTATTTGAAGAGCTAGATAAGTGGATATGTTTCCCGCTTTTAACCATTCGGCTTCGTATTTTGAAGAGCATTTTAATCTTGACCGGCAATCTTTCTTTACTAGAATCTAAAGGAAGAGATTATCTGTTACATCTACTAAAAGCTATCCGTATATATTACTCATGCTTTTTATTGCCTATTTTGATAACCGCCTTTCATTATATGGTAAATGCGCTACGTGAAGAAACCCACAATAATACTAATGCAGCAAAAGAATTAATTACATGGCTTAACCAAAATAAAATATTCCAGCCTGAGAAAAGGCTTGAAACAGAAGATATAAATAAAAATTTAGAAAAATATTTTTCTAATCCAACAGTCAAAGGACATTTATTATACTTTGACACAAACAAAGCCCATCTTACCCCTATGGCAAGTTATTATCATAAAATAATTCCTACTTTTGATTTATCGCTTTGGGATAAAGAAGAGCTCAATAAATTCAATGTATGGAGTCATGAACTATACAAAAAATTTATCAAAGAAACTCTTGAGATTGAAAGAAATACTAAAACTCTATGTACTCCAAAAAAGGCTCCGCAACTCGCCCCCCTCGTGTTCCAGGACCTATACAAAAAAGGATATCTTCCTACACTATATACTAAAACTCCCAAACGCGAAAAGAAAAGCACAACTGCATATCAGGAAAGGAAATATTCAAAAACTTAGCATAATTAAATGACCAATGAAATGCATTAATATTTCATCCTTTCCTAAACATGAATGCAGAAAGCCTTGTTCTGCTGATAGTGCTGTTTCCCGCTATCGTCCTGTCGTCCGGTTCGTCCTGTGATTTGTAATGCCTACCTTGAAACATGTCAAAATAGATAGAAATTTCTCCTCATAAAAAGTGGACAACGAGATGAACTTTCGTCCTCTGTCCTGTCCGGTTT
>NZ_NQXW01000057.1:0-1098 GCF_002287425.1 Megasphaera sp. ASD88
GGCGAATTTACAATACAAGTGCAACACCTATAAAAAATGACACATAGGTTTCTGATATAATAATGCTACCAAACAAAATCTATATCTCGGAGGAAACCTATGTGCCACTATCATCATCTTACTCTATCTGAACGAGAAAATCTACTCTTTTTTCGCGCGCAGTCCTATTCTATCTCTCAAATTGCGGCGGCCCTCGGCCGAGATAAATCCACGATCTCACGGGAACTACGCAGAAATACAGTGAACGGCAAGTATCTGCCCATCACCGCACAACAACAGTATGCCCGCCGCCGTAAGGCATGCAAGCCTCACAAGCGGTTAGAGAATGCCGAGCTATTCGCATTGGTTAAAAATCTCTTCCTGGTGCATCATTGGTCCCCAGAAGAAATTGCCGGACGCTTGCAGCTGGAACATCAGAAGGCACTCCTTAGCTATGCAACGATTTACCGCGCCATATATGCCGGTATGTTTGATGAAACGTCGTCCTCCCATGGGTCCCGCGGTGCGGTCCGCCGCTTGCGGCATCATGGAAAATCCCGGCATACCCGGCAATATCAGGAACGACGGGGTTCTATTCCCATCTCTCACGATATTTCGGAACGGCCAGCAGGAGCCGCTAACCGCTCCCGGCGAGGCCATTGGGAATGTGATACCATAGCAGGAAAGACAGGAAAAGCCTGTCTGGTTACGTTGGTAGATAGAAAGAGCCGGTATCTGGTAGGAGGCAAAGCAGCCAAAAAGACAGCACAAGCCGTCAATACGGTATTGCTTCAGGTACTGCAAGGGCAACCTGTAAAAAGCCTTACGCCGGACAGAGGAAAAGAGTTCGCCCATCATGCCGCTGTCACAGAGGCCTTGAACGGCGTGCCGTTTTATTTCCCGCCGCCGCATCAGCCCTGGCAGCGGGGAAGCAACGAAAATACCAATGGCCTAGTCCGAGAGTATTTCCCGAAAGGGACAGACATCACACTCGTTCCAGAAGCCTATGTGCAAGCTGTTTTTGCAGAACTAAATCGCCGTCCCCGAAAATGTTTAGGATACAAAACGCCATACGAAGTACATTACTCTAAAAAGTTGCACTTAGCTTGACAATTCGCC
>NZ_NQXW01000058.1:0-876 GCF_002287425.1 Megasphaera sp. ASD88
TTGAAACAGTTGTTGAATAATGCTGCGTTTTCCTTCGGTCATAATGACCTTATGTACCGGTTTCTTTTCTCTTGCCATGATAGTAAGCCTCCTATGATTTAGATTGTATCATAGAAGACCTATACCTGGCAGTTATTTACAGAAAAAGCTTCACATAGTCGCGGATTAGAGACCGCCTGTATTGGACAGGACTCTTCCAGCCTAGTTTTTCTTTGATTCTTTGTTCGTTATAGTACTTGATATACTGTTCGATGGCTGATTTCAATTCTTCGTAGCTATAATACACGACGCCGTAGTACATTTCCTGTTTCAGTAAGCCGAAGAAGTTCTCCATCACCGCATTATCCAGACAGTTGCCTTTCCGGGACATGCTTTGAAAAATCCGCTCTTGCTTGAACTTACGGACGTACGCCTTCATTTGGTATGCCCAACCCTGGTCGGAATGGAAGGTTCGGCGATAGGGGCAATCCGCCGTGATGCGGATCGCTTCCGCCTGTGCTTCTAATATATTTTCGGCCGAAGGACGGTTCCCTATTCTATAGCTGAGGATTTCTCCATTGAACATATCCATAAAGGGATCCAGATACAGCTTATGCTGCGTCAGATGCCCCTGGGCATCCAATTCATAGTATTTAAATTCTGTCGTATCTGTTGTGATTTTCTGATGGGGAACCGTCGTGTGGAAGCGACGGCGTATTCTATTGGGAGCGATGGTTCCCACCTTACCTTTGTAAGAGCTGTATCTGCGGCTCTTTCGCGTAAAACAAGTGACCTGAAGGCTTAGCTTTTGCATGATGCGCTGCACCTTCTTCTTATTCACGCACCATCCCTGATTGGTAAGCTCACCCGTGATTCGCCGATAGCCATAGGTGGTAT
>NZ_NQXW01000059.1:0-818 GCF_002287425.1 Megasphaera sp. ASD88
CCATTGTATGTATCGGCCGACGAATCAAAACGCCCCATATGCCAGCGAATCGCCAGCATTTCTTCTTCCGTAAGGCACATGTACGGCAAAATCATCATAACGGATTTTTCGCCATGCCCCAGCGGCATATCGTCCCGGTACGTGTATGCTGATACCTCCTGCCAGCCGGCTGGGCCTTTTACCCATTTTTTGCCCAGGTGGTACTGGTTCGCCTTACAAATATCATGCAGCAGTCCGCAAATCACGCAGGATTCCACCGGTAACAGGATATTCTTTGCAACAAGCATACGCCGTATATCATCCAGACAATGAAAGACGTTCAAACTATGATCTAGCAGGCCGCCTTCATAGGCACCATGATGGCAAGTACTGGCCGGCGCCGCGAAGAAATCCGTTTCCACTTTCAGATTCTTCAGCAGATTCAGCCAGCCGTCACGCTGCACATATTGCTCAAACACTCCCACAAATTCCAATTCCTTATCTGTCGTAAAATATTGTCTATCCATAGGTTATTCCTCCTGTTCTGTCATTGGTTCAATCAAAACAAATAACCCCGACGGCCCGGCGCTGTAAAACTTTTGAATGACCTCGGAGGCGACCTGCGCGTCATCTCGCCAAAAGTGCAGCGTTGTCATAACATCTTTCAGTAACTTTACTAGATTATCCGTATCGGGCTTTGTTACCTTCCATGTCTTATCCGGGTGTCGGCTGTCCGCCGGATAGATCCACTGCGTCGTCAGGGATAACGGCCCCTGCAGAGGCAATTCCGGCGTATATTTTACAAGGCAGGCCATAAATTTCTGCCGGGCGTCTTTCAC
>NZ_NQXW01000005.1:0-130359 GCF_002287425.1 Megasphaera sp. ASD88
CTTCTGGTTTGTGTAATCCTTCGATTCGTTCAACACTGCCTGTGACTTCTGGTTTGTGTAATCCTTCGATTCGTTCAACACTGCCTGTGACTTCTGGTTCGTGTAATCCTTCGATTCGTTCAATGTTTTTTGATCTGCCTTTTCCATCTGACCAACAGTTGCCCCGTCAGTAGATGCTTCCCCGTCTTTCATATTTACAAGTTTACGTTCATTTCCTTCTGAACCAATAGAAAAGGTATTCGCCTCCGTAGCTTTACTATTAGCACCAAAAGCTACAGAATTATTTGCCTCAGCAGTAACTTTTGCATTGTATCCTATAGCAATAGAATCGGTAGCTGCATCAGTACCACCTTGTTGGGTATTACTTGCTACTTGTGCCCCAAATCCAATAGCAATAGAGCCATTAGCGTCTGCTCCAATAAATGAATTATGGCCAATAGCTATTGCATTGTCTGCATGAACTGGTGCATCATAAGTGTTCGAACCATCACCGATTGAAATACTATTATCACGACCAGAACCAATCCATCCGCCTCCTGCCGTATAATTAGCCTGTACACTTCCAACACCCATAGTCAGTACCAAAGCAGCTAATACAGCGGCGGCACTTCTGCTGATTCGGCCGCCTGTGCTTTTCGTGCAGCTGTGAGCAAATTCCGACGTGACGACATATTGATGCTTTACTTTACTCCATATTACCTTATAAATCCGGTTCATACATGTTTCCTCCTTGTGTCTATACTTGGCTTCGCGTGTTTTTACTTTTTTCTGTGCAAGGAAAACCATTTCTCGCGGCAGGTCAGGCTGCAGAAGGTCGTCCGTCTGTCCTTGGCCTCGCTTACTTCGACGAGGGCGCCGCAGTTGCGGCAGCGAAAGGAGCGGCGGATGACTATGGACGTCACCTTTTTGGAGTGCTTCCAATAGAGCCTCTCACAGTGGGCCGAGCAGAATTTAGTCCGCCGGTCCGTCGGCTCTGTGACCCGCACGAGGCGGCCGCACTTGATGCAGCGGAAGCTTCGCAGGGCCTCGGCGTCTTTGAGAGGCCGCACGTGGTTGTTCACGCCGTGCCGGTGGGCGTACCGCCGGCAGTAGGAGCAGCAGTATTTCTGCGTCACCCTGTCGGCCAGGAATTCCTTTCCGCAGATGGGGCATACAGCCGGCCGCTTCATAGGCTGACCTTGCCGTCTCCAGCAGCCATATACCGTCCGGCCTGCTTCCAGCCAAGGCAGGCACGCAAAAAAGACAGCATAAACCTATGCTGCCTAAAACACACGCTATGATGCATAACAGGGCGTACGAATCCCCGGATAATCGTCGTCAGTACTGTATACGGGACGAATGCATATTTATGGCTATAATGGTACCCCCCTCCCCGTATATGTATTTGCGTTCTTATCCTTTGATGTATTCACCCAGTTATTCCAACGGTTCAAGCTAGAGAACATATCTTTCACCCCCTTTATAGCATTCAATATATCACTTTACTAAAATAAATGCAATATCCCTCGCTTTGTTATTATTTTATGTTAAATTTATTGTTTAATTAAAATATTATGTATATTTTCGATAATCTTAATATTTTCAACGTAATTTCATTTCTCAGGCCACCCCGACGAAATTCGGGAACAGGCAATCTTATCGCTACTATCAATCCCCCCGTTTTTATATTGCATTTAAAGCTGACAAAGGGAAAAAATATATGTAAAAAAATGCCTGTTCATGAAATATTTTTTTGCCGAGAGAGCAAATCATGGTATTTCATGGACAGGCAAAGGGGATTTTGTTTCTTTACAATCCACTTATGTTAACGCTTGGCTCAAAAATTTTTCGATCTGGCTTTCGCCGACGACAGTAATACCGTAGTTCTTCAGCAGCTCTGCTGTCACGCCGTCGCCTGCCGTCAACGTCCGCGTAAACGTGCCGTCGTAAATCCGGCCGCTGCCGCAGGACGGGCTTTTTTCTTTCAGCACGGCGACGGTGCAGCCGAAGGTCTTCGCCAAATTTAAAGCCATAGCCGCGCCGCGGCGATACTGCTCCGTCACGTCCCGGCCGCTTTTCGTCCGCACTGCGCCGCCCTGCCGTTCCGCCGGGTCGCGAGGCGTAGCCAGTCCGCCGCCCTGCTCGGGACAAAAGGGGATAAGGTGAATATCGGCTTCCTTCAGCAACGCTTCGACGGCGGAATATCCTTTGCTCTGCCCGTCGTAGCGGCAGGCAAGGCCCAGCAGGCAGGCGCTTATCAATACGTTCATAATTGCACGCTCCTATTCTTAAAAATGCATTTTCATATACTAAAATAATTTTTCCCTTTCGATAACAGAAAAACCGCATATCTACAGCATATACGGCCCATTGCCGCCATGAAAAAATATTAAATTTCCATTAAATTATACGGGATAAAATTGCAAAAGTACAGCGGTCATACTATAATACGGGCAAGATACGCAGCGACGAAAGGAGATTTCCTATGACAAGAACGAAAAAACAGCGCAATACGGCCGATTTACTGGTCGAATGCCTGGAAGAAGAGGGAGTCCATTACATATTTGGCATTCCCGGCGAAGAAAACCTGTCTATCATGAATGCCTTGGAACGTTCGAAAATCGAATTTATCACCGTCCGCCACGAGCAGGGCGCGGCCTTTATGGCCGACGTCTACGGCCGCCTGACCGGCAAGGCCGGCGTCTGCATGGCAACCCTCGGCCCCGGCGCGACGAATCTCATTACGGGAGTGGCCGACGCCGACTGCGACGGTGCGCCCCTCGTCGCCATTTCCGGCCAGGTCGGCACGGATAAGATGCATATTACGGCTCATCAGTATTTAGATTTGCGCTCCATGTTCGAGCCCATTACCCGCCGGGCCTACACCGTCGTCCGTCCCGATACGATGGCGGAAATCACCCGCCTGGCCTTCAAATACGCCGAACGGGAAAAGCCGGGGGCGACCTTCATCGACTTGCCCGTAAACATCAGCCACATGCCCGTCGCCGATACGGAACGGCCTATGCAGCGCAAGGCTATCCTGCCGGAAACGGCCCTGCAGTCGCAGATCGAAGCGGCGGCGGCCATGATTTCCTACGCCAAAAATCCGGTCATCCTGGCCGGCAGCAGCGCCATCCGCAACCACGCCTCGGAGATGCTGACGAAATTTGCCGAAACGCTGAAAATCCCGGTCATCAATACGATGATGGCCAAGGGCGTCATTCCCTTTGACAACCCCTATTCGTTGTGGACCGTAGGCATTCCCATGGAAGATTACCAAACCAAGGTACTGGAACGGGCCAGCCTGGTCATCGCCATCGGCTATGACATCATCGAATACGCCCCGGCCAAGTGGCATCTGAGCCAGGCCGACATCATCCATATCGACACCATGCCGGCCGATATTAACAAAAACTACGAACCGGCCGTAGAAGTCGTCGGCGATATTACGGACTCCCTGAGCCGCATCCTGGAAAAGGCCGCCCGCCTGCAGAAACCGACGTACGCCCTGGATATCCGCCGCCGCATGGTGGAAGAACACGAAAGCTACGCCTCCGACCTGTCCTTCCCGGTCAAGCCGCAGAAGGCCCTCATCGACTGCCGCCGTATCATGGGCGAAGACGACATCGTCATTTCCGACGTCGGCGCCAACAAGGTCTGGATTGCCCGCCACTACAACTGCTACAAGCCCAATACGTGCATTATTTCCAACGGCTTCGCCACCATGGGCATCGCCGTCCCCGGCGCTATCGCCGCCAAGCTCGTCCATCCCAACAAGAAGGTCCTGGCGATTACCGGCGACGCCGGCTTCATGATGAACTGCCAGGAGTTTGAAACGGCTTACCGTCTGGGCACGAATTTCGTCACCCTCATCTTCAACGACTGCAGCTACGGCCTCATCAAGTGGAAGCAGGACATGCAGTTCGGCCATCACGCCTACGTCGATTTCACCAATCCGGACTTCGTGAAATTCGCCGAAAGCGTCGGAGCCATCGGCTACCGCATCGAAAAGACGGAAGACCTGCTGCCTACACTGGAAGAGGCCTTCGCCCAAGACCGGCCGGTCATCATCGACTGCCCCGTCGACTACGGCGAAAACATGAAGCTGACGGAACACTTAAAAGAGCTTATGCCAAATTTATAAGAGAAGTATACGAAAAAGGACTGAAATTTTTCAGTTCTTTTTCTGTATTATGACGTATATTTCTACAATACTTTAAAGTACAGTGCTATAATATAGGTTGCTTATATCTGCGCGTCCTTCTTCCGCGCAGGCAAGTTGATTTTATGTGAAAGAGGTGCCCTATATTGAGCCATACATCTGCATTTGATCGGAGAAGGCGGACCATCGGTCTGTTCGGCGCGCCTATCTGCGCCCTTCTCGTCTTTTTAACGCCCATGCCCGACTTATCCCTGGCAGCCCATAAGCTGCTGGCCTTGATGACGCTCGTCGCCTTATGGTGGATTACAGAGCCGCTGCCCCTGCCGGTCACGGCGCTCCTCGGCCCGACGCTGGCCGTCGTCATCGGCATCGTACCGGCCTCAACGGCCTTCAGCGCCTTTGCCAACCCGCTCATCTTCCTGTTTATGGGCGGCTTCATGCTGGCGACGGCCATGATGCATCACCATCTGGACAAGCGCTTCGCCTTTTGGCTCCTGTCGCGCCGCTGGGTCGGCTCGAATCCCAAGAAGATCCTCCTGGCCATGGGGCTGGCGACGGCCCTGTGCTCCGGCTGGGTCAGCAACACGGCGACGACGGCTATGATGTTCCCTATTGCCCTGGGGTTGTTAGGAGCTATTAAGGAAATGTTCGCTGCCCAAGGCAAAATTTTAGACTTGCACACGTCAAAATACGCTACGGGCATCATGCTCATGACGGCCTATGCCGCATCCATCGGCGGGTCGCTCACGCCGATCGGCGCGCCGCCCAACTTGATTATCGTCGGCTTTCTGAGCGAAATGAGCCACATTTATGTCTCCTTCTTCGACTGGATGGTCTGGGGGGCCGTCAGCACGATCCTGTACTTCATCATCGCCTACGTCGTCCTCGCCCGCATGTATCCGCTGGAGGTTTCGGAAATCGCCGGCGCCGACGAATTCATCGCCGCCCGCCGCCAGGAGCTGGGAAAATGGACGCGGGCCCAGAAAAATACGCTGATCGCCTTTATCGTCGCCATCGTCCTCTGGGTGACGCCGGGCATCATGAGCATCGTCCTCGAACCGGGCAGCCCGATGATTAAGCTGTACAACCGCCTGTTCCCCGAAGCTGTCGCCGCCCTCATCGGCGCGCTGGCCTTATTCCTCCTGCCGGTCAACTTCAAGGAACGGCAGTTTACCTTGTCGTGGAAGGAAGCGGCTAAGGGCATCGAATGGGGTACCCTCCTCCTCTTCGGCGGCGGCCTGTCGATGGGTACGATGATGTACGCCACAGGCTTGTCGACATGGTTCGGCACGCTCATCATCGACGCCCTCGGCGGCAATCCGTCGGAGGTAGCCCTCATCGCCGTATTCGCCGTCATGTCCCTCCTCATGTCGGAACTCACGTCCCACACGGCAGCTACCAACATGGTCGGCCCCTTGGGTATTACGGCTGCCATGGCTGCCGGCTTCAATCCCGTTCCCGTCGCCGTAGCCATCGCCCTGGCCTCGTCGCTGGGCTTCATGCTTCCCGTCTCGACGCCGCCGAACGCCATCGTGTACGCCAGCGGCTACATCCCCATCACCAAGATGATCAAGACAGGCGTATACATCGACATCATCGGCATCGCCTGCGTCACCATCCCCTTGGCAATATACGTCGTCAAATGGGTTATTTCCTAACAGCTTCTATACAACAATATATACAATACAAAGACAGCCCTGAAAACGGAATTGCGCCGTTTCAGGGCTGTTCTTTTTTTATCGTTGAGTTATACCGCTTATTTCAGCGTCTTCATAAAGGCCAGCAAGGCGTCGACGTCTTCTTCCTTCGTCGCCCAGGACGTGCAGATGCGGATGGCGATGCGGCCATCGGGCAAATCGGCGAAGTGGTCTACCGAATAGGATTGGCTGATCGTCTTCAGCTGTTCTTCCGTCACGATCGGCAGCTGCTGGTTCGTCTGATGCTCATACAAGAAGGAATAGCCCGCTTCTTTCAGGCCCTTGTACACCTTGACGGCCAGGTCGGCGGCGTGACGGGCGCTCTTCATGTATAAGTCGTCCGTAAACAGCGCTTCGTACTGTACGCCTAAGAGCCAGCCCTTGGCCAGGAGGCCGCCGCGCTGCTTGATGTGGTAGGGAAATTCCTTAGACAGGTCTTCGTCCATAATGACGACGGCTTCGCCGAATAAGGCGCCCTGCTTGGTGCCGCCGACGGTAAAGACGTCGCAGATCTGCGGCAGGTCGACCAGGGTCATGTCGCTGTCCGGCGCGGCCAGGGCGTAGCCGAGGCGGGCTCCGTCGACGAATAATTTCATGCCGTATTCCTTGCAGACGTCGTGAATGGCGGCGATTTCAGCGCGGCTGTACATGGTGCCGACCTCCGTCGTCTGGGAAATATAGACCATGCCGGGCTGTACAAAGAACAGGGCGTGCGTTTCCTTCCAGTAGGCCTGGCAGACGTTGCGGACCTGCTGAGCCGTCAGCTTCCCGTCCGCCGTTTCAACCGACAGGATTTTATGGCCCGTCGCTTCGATAGCGCCCGTTTCATGGTTGAAAATATGGGACGTCCGCGGCGCGACGACGCCCTGATAGTTTTTCAGGCAGGAGGCGATGACCGTAAGGTTGGCCTGGGTGCCGCCGACGAGGAAATATACGCCGGCCTCCGGAGCCTGGCAAGCCTGGCGAATCAAGTCGCGGGCATGGTCGGAATGAGGGTCGAACCCATATCCCGGATTCTGCTCCAAATTAGCCTTGGCAATGGCTTCCAGCACCGGCAAGGGCGCTCCCTCCAAATAATCGCATTCAAATCGTACCATCTGTATTCCTCCTCATTTATTTTTTAGGCATTTTTTCAGCGTTTTTCAGCATATCCGTCATGACGGAAAGCAAGCTGTCGTCCTGATCGGCTTCATTGGCGAACAGGATGGCAATTTCTACGGAGCTGCCGTGCTGCCAGGCCAGGCAATGTATCGTTTCAGCAAAATTCGTCTCGTTGATGATAAGCTTGCGCTGGAGCGTGCATTCATAAAACATATGGCCTCTGAACTTTTTAGCACTCATAGGCCGTACGACCTTGAAGCCTTCAGGCAGGCACTGCTTCATCAACGCCGCCGTACGCTCCATGAGCACGTCCATATTGGGCTTGACGCCGGCGCTGTGCAATATGCCGGCCTTTTCGCGCTGCCGGTCAATGGCCGCCTCGACCTCCCAAATATTGGCGCTGTAGCGGAGCATATATCCGTATTGGAACGAAGCACCGTCCCGCTTTACCAGCTGATACGTCTGCGGCTCTATAGGATAAATCCGTTCCAGCATAGCCGCCGCGTCGTTGCCGTAGCTTTCCGCCGTGAGCAGCGGCTGGTACCCTTCTTCCATATACAGGCCGTCGGGCACGGTGATAATCCCCCAGTTCGGAAAGAGCGTCTCCGTCCCCTTGTCTTTGGCCAGCAGCGGCATTGTCAGGGACAGTACGGCCGCCGCGGCGAGTATTCCTGCTTTTACATTCACCATTGTCACATCCTCATTTGGATACATTTCCGTATTGTTGATACTCCCAATACCGTTATTCTATAATATTTAAAGTACTGTGTCAAAAAATAGTGGCACAGCCTTGGCAAGTATGGTATAGTGGTACTGTAATTTAATCGCAATTAGGAGGAACAATCATGGACTTTACAATCAAACCGAATTCGCAAGGTGAAATTTCCGAAGTCGTCGTACTGGACAATACGGCCATCAAAATGGGCAGCGGCAAATCGCCCGTATACGCTACGCCGGCCCTCGTCGCCCTGATGGAAAACGCAGCCATTCTGGCCTGCGAAAGCCAGCTTCCCGAAGGCTATAACACCGTCGGCATCGCCATCAGCGTCAAGCACCTGGCCGCAACGCCTATCGGCCTGACCGTAACGGCGAAAGCAACCCTCGTCGAACAGGACAGAAAGAAGCTGTCCTTCAAAATCGAAGCTTTCGACGACGCCGGCAAGGTCGGCGAAGCGACGCACGACCGCTTCATCATCGAATCGGCTCCCTTCCTGGCTAAAGCCGAAGCGAAAAAAGAATTGAAAAAATAATCCATTCAGCATGACACAACCCGCCGGTTCAGCCGAACCGGCGGGTTCTTTGCCTCTGGCAAACCTTGCAGCAGCGCGTCTCTATTCCGAGTCCAAATGAAGGCACGCCAAAAGGGCCAAATTCAGCGCAGAATTTGACCCTCTCCGTTGCCAATATGATATACCTTTTTTCTTACTGTACGATAACGGCCAAGGCGTCGCCGGTCTTGACGTTGTCGCCTACGTTGACCCGCAGGCTGTGGAGCTTGCCTTCGGCCGTAGCCGTGATGTCGTTCTGCATCTTCATGGCTTCCAGTACAAGCAGGACGTCGCCCCGTTTGACAGCCTGGCCGGCTTCGGATTTCAGCGCCGAAATCTTGCCGGGCATGGGAGCTTTAATGACGACGGCGCCGTCGGGAATCGGTTCCATAGCAGCCGGAGACGGTGCAGCTGCCGCCGGCGCAGGCGCAGCGGCCGGAGCTGCCGGTGCGGCAGGCTGCGGGGCCTGCGCAGGAGCGGCCGGAGTCGGAACGACTGCCGGCGCAGGCGCAGCGCCGCCGATTTCTTCTACTTCTACTTCATATGCTTGTCCATTTACCGTTATTTTAAACTTTTTCATTCTATATCCTCCTGGCGAAAAATATATATCTATTACCGCATACCGGCCAGGCGGCCGGCCATAATCCAGTGTGCATTCTGCCGTTTTTTCGCTTTGATCGAGCGGATAGCCGCCGGCGAATAGCCGTAAGCTGCGACGGCCGCCATGATCACGGCGACGACTTCCGGCGAAATGTCGGAAACGTCGGCCTGCGGCGCCGTCGGTTCCGCCGGAACGGTCGCCATAGGACGGGCGGCGACGACGGCGGGCTGCCGCTGCCCTACGGGCACGACAGACTGGTGCGCCGCTACGGCATGGGTCGGAACGGGTTCTTCCTTCGGCGCGTCTTCTTCCTGCACAGGCTGCGGCGCAGCTGTTTGCGATGCTGGTGCAGGCGCAGTCTGCTGCCCCTGCTTAGCCAACAGGCGCTGCAAATCATCCTTCACCTCTGCCAGCTCGGCAATCTTCCGTTCCATCTCCTGCATGCGGCTTGCGGAATGACGCCACTGCAGCACGCACAGGATAGCCAAGACGATCAGGGCCAATAGTTGCAAATCCATAGCCATCCCTCCCCTTATAACGGCATATTGCCGTGCTTCTTAGACGGGCGTTCTTCCCGCTTGCTGTACAGCATAGCCAAGGCGTCGATGATGCGGGGACGCGTTTCCTTCGGCTCGATGATGCAGTCTACATAGCCGTGTTCCGCCGCTTTGTACGGCGTGGAAAATTCCGTAATATATTCTTGTTTCTTCTTTTCTTTTTCCGGATCGCGCTTAAAGATGATATTAGCCGCGCCATCCGGACCCATGACGGCGATTTCAGCCGTCGGCCAGGCAAATACCATGTCTGCGCCGAGCTGGCGGCAGCACATGGCGATATACGCGCCGCCGTAGGCCTTGCGCGTAACAACGGTTACCTTCGGCACCGTCGCTTCGCAGTACGCGTAGAGCATCTTCGCACCGTGGCGGATGATGCCGCCGAATTCCTGCGTCGTTCCCGGCAGGAAGCCCGGCACGTCGACGAAGGTGACGAGAGGGATGTTGAAGCTGTCGCAGAAGCGGATGAAGCGGGCCGCCTTATCGGACGCGTTGATGTCCAGGCAGCCGGCCAGGAATTTCGGTTGGTTAGCAATGATGCCGACAGTCTGGCCATCGAAGCGGGCGAAGCAGGTAATAATATTTAAGGCGTAATTTTCCAATACCTGATAGATTTCGCCGTTGTCAACGCAGGATTTAATGACGTCGAGCATGTCGTAAGGCATGTTGCTGCTGTCGGGGATGACCGAATTCAGGCTTTCGTCCTGACGCTGCGGATCGTCGTTCGTTTCGGCGATAGGCGCTTCCTCCATGTTGTTGCTCGGCAGGAAGTCGAGGAGATATTTAATCTTAGCAATGCAGTCGTCTTCGTTTTCGCAGGCAAAGTGAGCTACGCCGGACACGGAATTGTGCGTCATAGCGCCGCCTAATTCTTCAGATGAAACTTCTTCGGCCGTAACCGATTTGATGACTGCCGGGCCCGTGATAAACATATTCGACGTATTTTTAACCATGAAAATGAAATCCGTCAAAGCCGGGCTGTATACGGCGCCGCCGGCGCAGGGCCCCATGATGACCGAGATCTGGGGAATGACGCCCGAAGCCGACGTATTATTCATAAAAATGCGGCCGAAGCCGGACAAGGCGTCTACACCTTCCTGGATGCGCGCGCCGCCCGAGTCGTTGATGCCGATAATCGGAGCGCCCATCTTCAGGGCCATTTCCTGAACCTGGCAGATTTTATGAGCATGCATTTCGCCGAGGGAGCCGCCTTCGACGGTGAAATCTTCGGCATAGGCGAAGACGAGACGGCCGTTTACGGTGCCGTATCCCGTCACGACGCCGTCACCGGGAATGTCTTTTTCCTGCATATTAAAATTCGTGCAGCGATGGCGGATAAACTGGCTGATTTCCGTAAAGCTGCCTTCGTCGAAGAGCTTGTTCAGCCGTTCCCGCGCTGTCATCTTTCCTTGTGCGTGCTGTTTATCAATGCGTTTTTGACCGCCGCCCATTTCAATGGTTTTCAGTTTTTCATGAAATTGAGCGATTTTTTCTTGAACTGTAGCCATAATGCACCTCCATTGCAACATGTCGCATAGTTTTATATTTTACCATAGAAACTCGCATTTTAACAGTATAGTACTTATATATTATAATACATTTTCACTCTATATAAAAGGCCGCCTTTTCTCTATGTGCCGGCCTTTTTCGTATGCTGGAATTTTATTTTAATATATACGAAATATACGTCGCGAATCCATTATAAAATAAAGAAAGGGCCCATTATTTTTAATATTTCCCAGAGCAATACCAAACAATCTCGTCGGCATGAATAATAACATTTGCTACTTTTCCGCTTTTCCAGTACAATAAGAACAGTTTTTCAAAATGAAAAGAGGAGGAAGCCATGGATTACGATACGAGGGACAAAAAACGATATATACGCGCGTCCCGCTGGGCCAAGCCGGACCCGGATGTTCAGAATCCGACGCGGTACTACGCCGTCAGCAGAGGCCGGCGCATCGGTATCTTTACGGATTTTGCCAAATACGAAAGGGCTACGCAGGGCTTTAAGGGCGCCCGCTCCAAAAGCTTCAAATACTATAAGCAGGCCCGGCGCTGGCTCTATCGGGAACTGTTCGCCAAGCCCGGCGAGTATCCCCTCGAAAGGCGGCAGAAAAAAGAGCTGGCCCGCCGCAGGTCTTTATCCTCTCAAGTCAAGGACTTCATCCGCACCCTCGACGCCAGCCGCATCTACGCCGTCGACGTCGAGATGACCGACCTTTCCTCCGACGGCGAAATTCTGCAGGTTTCCATCGTCAACGGCCGGAACGCCGTCATATACAACCAATATTTCAAGCCGGAACACCAAACGGAATGGGACGATACGGTACCCATCCACCACATCACGCCGGAACGCGTACAGGACGCCCCTTCCTTCAGCAGCTACGCCCCGCTGTTCAGCAAGCTGTTTGCCCAGGCCCAGCTTATCGTAGGCTACAATACGATGCAGGACGTGCGCATGCTGCAGCAGGCCGGCGTCGCATTTCCGCCGGCCCTGCCGATACTCGACGCCGGCGAAGCCTATTCCTTCATTCATTCGGAGCATCAGCCCGTGCGCTCCTACGCCAAGCTGAAGGACTGCGCCGCCCACTACGGCTACGGAGAAACTCAGTGGCACGACAGCCTGGCCGACGCAGCGGCGACGCTCTACTGCTTCCAGGCCATGATGGACGACGAAAACGCCCTGTTCCAGCTGTTCCACGCCAATCCCTAAGGCAGACAAAACGCCCGCTCTTGCTTCTGAAAAGGCAAAAGCGGGCGTATCGTATATCTGTATCAGTCAAGCATGGCTCTTAGAGTTCCGGTTCAATCAAGCCGTATTTGCCGTGTTTCCGTTTGTATACGACGCTGATCGTATCGGTCTTGGAGTTGAGGAATACGAAGAAGTCGTGGCCTACGAGGTTCATCTGCAAAATAGCTTCTTCGACGTCCATCGGGCGGGCGGCAAATTTCTTCGTTCTGGCGATTTCAAAGGTTTCTTCCGGTTCCGCCGGCCCTTCTACCAAGGCGGCGTTGAAGGACGAGCCCTTCATGCGGCGAGCCAATTTCGTTTTATATTTATGGATTTGGCGAACCATCTTGTCGTATACCAAATCGATAGCGGCATACATATCGTCGTTCGCTTCGACGCCGCGGAGGACGACGCCGTCTACTTTCAAGGTAATTTCTGCAATCTTACGGTCTTTTTCAACGGAAAGCATTGCTTGTACGTTTACTTCGTTGTCGAAATATTTCGTCACTTTCTTTTCGCGTTTCAATACATAGTCTTTCAGAGCTTGCGTAATTTCTAAGTTCTTGCCTCTAACAGTTGTTGCCATAAAAATCCCTTCCTTTCCGTCGGGAAGTCCATCAGATACGATATGGCTTTCCTACCTCATGGTTGCTTCCCTTATATATATAATATTCCACAGGGATATAGGAAATCCTTCTTGTGATTTTAATTATTTTGCAGAAAACCTAAGGCCCGCAAGGGACAGAAGCGCTTCAGCCTTTCCGGCTCACGACCCGCAGTCAAATAAAGCCTGAGGCTCCGTGAATTCAAGCATGCCGTCCATCCCGCCTTCGCGTCCAATGCCGCTGTGCTTAAAGCCGCCGAAGGGCGCTGTCACATCGCGCGGCCCGTCGTTGATATAGACGTTGCCCGACCGGATGCGCCGCGCCGTCGCGACAGCCTGCTCTTTCGGCCCCCAGACGGCGGCGTTCAGGCCGTACGGCGTGTCGTTGGCAATGGCTGCGGCCTCTTCTTCCGTGTCATACGTAAGGACACAGAGGACGGGGCCGAAGATTTCTTCGCGGGCAATGGTCATGTCGTTCGTCACATCGGTAAAAATCGTCGGATAGACATAATATCCCTTCTCCGGAGCCGGCGGCAATCCGCCTGCCAGCAGGGCCGCACCTTCGTCGATTCCCTTCTGGATATAGGAGCATACCGTCTGGAATTGATGCTCTGACGCGACGGGGCCTACCTTTACGGCCGGGTCGGTTGGATCGCCGACGATGTATTCCGGAAGCAGCTGCAGCAGCAGCCGTTCGACAGTCTCTTTATCGTCTTTCGGGACGACGAGGCGCGACAAGGCCGTGCAGGTCTGCCCCGAATTGAGAAAGATGGAATCGAGGCACATGCGCGCCGCCCCTTCGTAGTCTGCGCCTTTCAAAATAACGCAGGGCGACTTGCCGCCCAACTCCATGCTGATGCGCTTCATCGTCGCCAACGCCCTGCGGGCTACGCCGACGCCGGCTTCCGTCGAGCCCGTAAAGGATATCATGTTAATCAGGGGATGGTCGCACATGGCGTTTCCGATTTGACTGCCCCGGCCGGTTACGAGGTTGAACACACCTTGGGGAAATCCGGCCTTATGGAAGGCCTCCGTCAGATAATAGGCGGCTAAGGGCGTATGCTGGCTCGGCTTCAGCACGACCGTATTGCCTACGAGAATCGCCGGGACGACCTTCTGGATAATCTGCCCCAAGGGATAATTCCACGGCGTAATGCAGCCGACGACGCCGACGGGCTCCCGGTATACCGTCGACTGGGGCAGGGTTTCCACCAAGGGAAGGCCAGCCGCCAAGTCGATATACGACTGGGTGCGCACGTACTGGTATCGGACGTGGCTGGCCGCGGCAAAGGACACGGGAGCTCCCAATTCCTTGACAATGCAGTCTGTCAGCTGCGGCTCCATCTCTTTAAAATACGTCAGCATCTTCTTCATGTACTCCATCCGTTCCGATAGAGGCGTCGCCGCCCAGGCCGGAAGGGCCGCTGCCGCAGCCTTCGCCGCTTTGTCTACGTCGGCGTCTTTTCCTTCAGGCACGCAGGCAAATCTCTCTTTATTCGCCGGATTTTCTACGTCAATATAAGCTCCCGACGCGCTGGGCGTCCAAGCTCCATCTATGTACAGCATTTTAAAATTCATAGGGCTCACCTCGATTTTCTCTCCTATGTATACCAAAACTGCCGCACGAAGAACAGGATTTCCTTCATGCGGCAGCACCTTATTTCGTTCATCGGCAGAAACCAGTATTCCTGCCTATACAGGATATCAGCAAATTATACTTCCGTTTTCCATAACCCGTGGAGGTTGCAGTATGCGTATACGACGCCGGAATTTCCTTCAAATTCGGCCTTCGGCGCTTCGCCGGGATTCAGATAACGGATATCAACGGATTTGTCCGATACCAGGGCAATCCATTCGATGTAGTGCTTTTCTTCCATCGGATGCGTTACCGAGCCGACTTCGACCAACAGGCGGCCGTCTTCCTTCCGTACGGCCGGTACGTGTTTTTCTTTGGCAGCGTCTACAGAATCGGCGACTAAACGAACCAACTTCTGACCGTCTACGACGACTTCCTGTTCAGCCTGAACGCCTACGACTGCTAAAATAGAATTATCTTTTTCATTGCGGTAAAATTCTACATGTTTCATGGTGAAATCTCCTTCATCTATGCGTAAAATAATTTTAAAATTTCTTTCTATCTAATAATTATTATCTCTTGCTATGGTCTTATTGTATACCATTTCAGTGGAAAAGTCAATAATAAATAACGATTATTTTTTATTATTTTCTAATGAATACAGCATGTTATGGTAAAATAATTACGGAGAAACTTTACTGTATAAAAGCGAAAAATATATAAAGCAACGCCAATATCAGTACCGGCACGCTTCCCTAAAAAAACTCATTTCAATCTGATAAGAATAGAACACGGGATATTTTCATTTCTATTAGGGCTTAGTCACGTTAATTAGAACAGTAGGACACGTCGTATGTCCACTCTTTTTGAAAAAAATAAGGCAACGGCAGATATATGACACCTGTCGTTACCCTAACATTTACTATAAAACCAATTATTTCTGCGCCGTTGCCGGAACAACGCGGACGGCTTTCACGCTTCGACGTCCGTACAACCCGTAGTACAAGAAGAAGCAGACGATAGCGATGGCGCCGGCCACGGCATATAACTGGGGAAATGTAAGCATGCGGTGCAGCATCCCCAAGACGTACGGCCCTACGCCAAGGCCCAGATCCAAGGCGACGAAATACGTCGACAAGGCCACGCTGACGCGGTGAGGCGGCGTCAATTTAATGCAGACGGCCTGTCCGTTCGACATGAACGTCCCATACCCCAATCCGACGAAAACGCCGGCCAGGAGAAGCTGCCATGCCGTACCGGTCGCATACAGAAGGAACAATCCAGCGGCCAGGCAGAGATAGCAGGGATAAAGGACGTAATTTTCTCCCTTCCGGTCGAAGATAATACCCGTCAGGGGCCTCGTCACCGTAATGACGACGGCGTACACGACGAAGAAGAACGTGCCGGCCTGTACAAGATGAATTTCTCTGGCATAGGAAGCCAAAAACGTCAGTACGCTGGAATAAGCAAAGCCCATGAGAAATCCGATAAGGGAAATTGTCATAACGCGGCGTTCCACGTAATTATCGACGGATATGGCTTTCATATACGCCCGTTCTTCTTCGCTCAGTTCGATTTCGTCTACGTGGAGGAAGACGCAGCCGACGGCGCAGGCAACGACTAAGACTGTGCAGAGGCCGACGATAAAGCGGAAGTCCGTAATCAACATGAGGAACATGCCCAAAAACGGCCCGATAGCCGCGGCCAGGCTGGTGCTCAAACCGTAATAATTGATGCCTTCTCCCCGCTTATCGGCCGGGATGCAGGCGGAAATAATCGTGTTGGTAGCCGTCGAGACAATGCCGTAAGCCAGGCCGTTCAGCAGGCGGATGAAATACATGACGGTCAAATTCGGAATATAAAAATATAATAATGTCGTAATCAGGTAAAATAAAATCCCGCCATACAAGGTGCGGCGGCGCGTATACAACTCGATGGCCTTGCCGAACTGCAGACGCGCCAGCAGCGTGCCGACGATAAAGATGCCCGACGCCAGCCCGGCTTCGCTAAGCGACGCATTCAGCTGATCTTTCGCCACGACGGCGATGATAACCATGAGCAAATAATAAATCAAATACACGACGAAATTAATTCCCGTATCCAACAGGAAATCTTTATTCCACAGCGATTTCTGTTCCATACGTCTACATACAACTCCTTTACTTGAACTCAAGGAGAATTGTACTCCTTTGCGTATGGTTTGTATAACAGAAAAAAACGATGTTTGTCATAAAAAACGGCGATGTCACGACGGCACGTGATAGGTTCGCTTCATATAGTCGACGAAGACCTGAATGGCCTCGTACCTGGGATTGCTCCGCTTGTACAGCAAATAGCAAGGCAAAACGATAGGCGGGTCTATGTCATACCAGCCGCCGACGACGCCCAGGGCTTTTAAAAAACGTTCCGGCAGAAGGGCGCCGATGCGGTTAGCCTGGCAATAATTCATCATCGCGTAGGGCGTAGAAAACCAAGCCTGCGTTTGCAGCGGCAAGGACGTATGGTCTGATAAAAATTGATTTAAATATTCGTTCATGACGTACTGAGGCGAATATTGGGCCAAAGGCTGCGAAGCGATGAAATCAGCCGTCGCAACCCCTCCGGAAACGACGATATGGGGCGCATAGTAAACGATGTTTTCCTTACAGAAACAGACTTGCTCATAGCCGTCGATATCCATAGAGGGCAGCCGAAACAAGGATATAATGTCGAGCTCGTCGCTGCGGAGCTTCTGCAGTAATTCCTGCGCTTCCAAATTATATATCTGAAAGGACGCTCCGCTGTAGTGCTGCTGAAAGTACGCCAAATGGCGGTTCATATGAATATCTCCCAGCGACAGCATGATACCGATGGAAAGAGGCAAGGCTCTGCCGTCCATAGAGCGAACTTCGTCTAAGCAGACCTCTAATTCGTCCAGTATGGGCTCCAGCCGCTGAAATAATAGTTCGCCGGCTTTCGTCAAATGGCTGCCGCGGTTTGACCGGGCGATCAGACGGACGCCGACGACGTCTTCCAGCTTTTTAATCTGCGCGCTGAACGCCGACTGCGTAATGTTGGCCGCGTTAGCTGCAGATGTAAAATTGCCGTATTTTCCATATAAAATAAAATTTTTTAATTGCTGCATACTTGGTAATTCAGTCATAACGTCTCCTGCCGTACGTATAGAAAGAGGCATGCCGCGGCATGCCTCTTTCTATACTACTATATACCTGTGCTTATTCTTCTTCGTCGTCAGCAGCCAATTCTTCAAAGGCCTTGCTGGCTGCTTCAAATTCTTCTTCCGTCGGTTCTACGTAAACGGGTTCGCCGTTTTCTTCGTCGACGCGGGCGATGATAGCTTCCGCTTCGTCTTCGTTTTCGCAGATTTCAAGGAGCAGCGAAAAGATTTTACCATCGATTTCGACTGCGTCTACTTCCTGAAAATCTTTTTCTTCACCATCGGGACTGGTAATCGTAATGACCATTACTTCTTCCATTTCTTCTGTCATGTTATCCTCCTTGAGCGTCTAAATAATTTTGTAATATGAGGACAGCCGCCATTTTATCGACGAACTGTTTTCTCTTTTCCCGCCGTACATTGCCTTCCATCAGCACGTGTTCGGCCATGACGGTCGTTAGGCGTTCATCCCAATAGACAAAGTCCATATCTGGCATGACCTTTTTGAGTTCATCTACAAAGTGCTCGATCTTATCAATATTTTCGCTGTAGTCGCCGTTCATATGACGGGGACGGCCTACGACGATGCGGTGTACTTCCTTTTCGGCGACCAGCTCTTTCAGCCGCTGGAAGTCCTTTTTCTTGGAAACGCGCCGTATCGTCTCGACGCCCTGCGCCGTAATGAGCAAGGCGTCGCTGCAGGCTACGCCGATGGTCTTAGAGCCGACGTCTAATCCTAAAATCCGCATGTTCCTCCTATAAGCCGCGATGCTTTACGTACGAACGGACCAGTTCTTCAATGAGTTCGTCCCGTTCGATGCGCCGGATGTTGCTGCGGGCGTTGTTGTGGCTCGTAATATACGTCGGGTCGCCGGACAGCAAATATCCTACGATTTGGTTTACGGGGTTATATCCTTTTTCTTCCAATGCGTGATACACATCTTCTAAAATCATAGAAGCGACAGTCTGTTCTTCGTTTCTATTCCTGACGATCATCGTTTCGTCGCTGATTGCCATAGAATCACATCCTTTACGACATTGCGTATGTAAATACTTTTTATCCAATCAATTCGCTGACGGCAGCTTTACCGGCCTTCAGGGCTTCAGCCAATTTTTCCGGAGCCTTGCCGCCGGCCTGAGCCATATCGGGACGGCCGCCGCCGTTGCCGCCGGCTGCCTGAGCCGCCGCCTTGATGATCTTGCCGGCATGGAGGCCCTTCTTCGTATCGGCTTTAGCGACCTTGCACACGAAGTTGACCTTACCGTCATGAACTGCTCCGAGAAGGACGACGCCGCTGCCGACTTTGTCCATGATCGTATCGGCCAGCTCGCGCAGGCTGTCCATAGAATCGGCCTGGGCTTCCGCCGCTACGACGGATACGCCGTTGACGTTTTCCTTAGCGGCCAGCATATCGTCCATATCGGACATAGCCGCTTCCTTCTTGAGCTGCTGCAGTTCTTTTTCGGCCGCTTTCAGCTGCGCCAAAACCTGGCTCAGTTTATCGGGAATTGCGTCGGCCTTGGCTTTCAGCATGTCGGCGACGAGACGCAGTTCCGCCGCGTCGTGCTGCGCTTTCTGCAGAGCCGCTGCGCCGGTAACGGCTTCGATGCGCCGTACGCCCGTGCCCGTGCCGGATTCCGATAAGATGCGGAAGGTACCGATGACGGCCGTCGACGGCACGTGGGAGCCGCCGCACAGTTCGCAGCTGAAATCGTCGACCGATACGACGCGGACGACGTCGCCGTATTTTTCGCCGAAGAGAGCCATAGCGCCCTTTTCCTTGGCCTTGGCAATAGGCATTTCTTCTATATCGACGCGTACGTTTGCCAAAATTTCTTCGTTGACCAGGTCTTCGACTTCGGCCAGTTCGTCTGCCGTAACAGGCGAGAAATGGGTAAAATCGAAGCGCAGGCGGTCCGGCGTAACGAGAGAGCCGGCCTGGTTGACATGGTTGCCCAGTACCTTGCGCAGAGCGGCCTGCAGAAGATGCGTTGCCGTGTGGTTGCGGGCCATGGCCAGGTTGCGGTCCTTATCTACCTTGACGTCGACCATATCGCCGATGCACAGGGCCCCTTCCTGAACAGTCGCGACGAGGTATACCAGGCCGTTCGGCAAGGCTCTGGCATCCGTTACGACGGCCTTGCCTTCTTTTCCTTCCAGCATGCCCGTATCGCCGAGCTGGCCGCCTCCTTCGGGATGGAAGGGATTGTTGTCGATGATGACCGTCACTTCTTCGCCGTCGCAGGCTCTCGCCACTTCTACGCCTTCCTTGCCCAGCATGACGACAGTCGCATCAATGGCCGTCGGGTCGTTGACCAGCTTGCTCTGATCCAGTCTCGTCGTATCGGGCGTAGCCACTTTCGCCGACACGTCTTCGCGGGCGGCGCGGGCCCGTTCCTGCTGTTCCTTCATGGCGGCGTCGAAGCCGGCATGGTCGATGGTAATGCCGTTTTCACTGGCAATTTCTTCAGTCAGCTCGACAGGGAATCCGTACGTGTCGTACAGCTTGAATACGTCCTTGCCGTCCAGTTCCTTCGCCGGGCCGGCAGCGGCCATGAGCTGGTCGAGGAGTTCCGTCCCCTGGGCCAGCGTAGCGCTGAACTGCGTTTCTTCCGTATCGATAACTTTTTTGATTAATTCTTCATGTTCTTTCAGTTCGGGGTATTCTTCGCCGAGGATGCCGATCACCGTGTCGACGAGGCCGCTGAGGAACAATTCTTTAATTCCCAGCAGGCGGCCGAAGCGGACGGCGCGGCGCAGGATACGGCGCAGGACGTAGCCGCGGCCTTCGTTGGACGGCAGGATACCGTCGCTGATCATGACCGTAATCGCCCGGATGTGGTCGGCAATGACCTTCATGGCCACTTTCTGATGGGGATCGTTGTAATCGCCATGGCAGAGGGCGATGACGTCTTCGATAATCGGGAAAATCAAATCCGTTTCAAAGTTCGATTCCTTCTGCTGGATAACCGAAGCCAACCGTTCCAGGCCGGCGCCTGTATCGATGTTTTTCTTAGCCAGAGGCACGTATTCGCCGTCTTTGGTGCGGTCAAACTGGGTAAATACGAGGTTCCAGATTTCCAAATAGCGGTCGCAGTCGCAGCCTACGGTGCAGGTCGGCTGGCCGCAGCCCCGTTCCGGTCCCAGGTCGTAGAAAATTTCGCTGTCCGGGCCGCAGGGGCCTTCGCCGATTTCCCAGAAATTGTCTTCAAATTTGAAGATGCGGTCGTCCGACAGGCCGATCATGTTGTGCCAGTAATCATAAGCTTCGTCGTCGTTCGGATAAATCGTAACGTACAGCTTGTCCTTATCCAGTTCGAGGACTTCCGTCAGGAATTCCCACGCCCAGGCGATGGCTTCTTTTTTGAAGTAGTTGCCGAAGGAGAAGTTCCCCAGCATTTCAAAAAACGTATGGTGACGGGCCGTGCGGCCGACGTTGTCGATATCTCCGGTGCGGATGCACTTCTGGCTCGTCGTAACCCGGTAGGACGGCGGTACGAGCTTGCCCGTAAAATACGGCTTCAGCGGAGCCATGCCGGCGCCAATGAGCAGCAGGCTCGGGTCGTCCTGGGGAATCAGGGGAAAACTATGCAGAATCAAATGCTCCTTGCTTTTGAAAAATTCCAAATAGGCTTTGCGGATTTCATTACCCGTCATGTATTTCATCAACAACACTCTCCTGTATTCTTCATATGGAAAAATTATACGCTTATTTGCCCTCGTTGGGCAACCTTTTCCCTTATATTTTTCACTTATTTTTACAAATTTTTCATTATAAGGAATGGCTAGCAGAAGCCGCTCCTGGGACGCCGCCGGAGGAAGGGCCTCTTGCTAGCCATCGTATTCTATTTATCTGACCCGTTTGGCGCCGATATAGCGTTCGGACCAGTAGCCGCTTTTCAGGCTGTCTACGCGGATACCGCCGCTGCTCGTCGCGCTGATGAAGTTGCCGTCGCCGACGTAAATACCCGTGTGGGACACGCCCGGCTCATATGTCGTAAAGAAAACCAAATCGCCCGGTATGAGCTCGTTTTTCCGTACGCGGAACCCCATGCGGTACTGCTCGTCAGCCATGCGCGGCAATTCAATGCCGTTGTGGGAAAAGACGTATTTCGTAAAGCCGGAGCAATCGAAGCCCTTAGGCGTATTGCCGCCGAACACATAGGGCACGCCGATGTACTGGTACGCCGAATCGACGAGCTGATGGCCGATGTGGTCGGAGCCCTTGAGGCTTTTCAGCTTCGTATACTTCAGCTTGGACGTCTTGTCGGCCTTTTTAGCCTTGGCCTTTTTGACAGGCTTCTTCTTGCTCTTTGCCGGCTTCTGTACGGCTTTGGAGCCGCTGTCCTTCGGCATGAGAGTCCGTTTGCCCGTCAGAAGATAGTACGTCCAGCCGCCGACCTTGCCGCTGACCTGTATTTTCTGATCCTTCTGGAATTTAGATACGGCTTTGGCCATATCCTTGGAAAATACGCCGTCGGCTTCGACGTCGTAGCCCCGCTTGATCAGCTGCTTCTGAAGAAGCAGCACGTCGCCGCCCTTATCGCCTACGGCGTAATAATCGGCGGCTCCAACAGGAAGAGCCATGGCAGCCAGCACGGCGGCCAATATCCATATCCGTTTTATTTCGTTTCGCATACAAGCTCCTTTCCGTCTCCGAAACGGCCCGGCCGTTCCGTACCCCGTGAGGATTCGACTGCTATCGGTTGCGTTCCTCTGGTTCGCCGCGTCCGCCCAGCTCGGCCCGCAGCCAATAGAGGGGACGCTGCTTTACTTCTTCAAAAATACGGCCTATATATTCGCCTACGATGCCGATGAACATGAGCTGAAGGGCCCCTAAGATGCAGATGACGACGATGACCGTCGTCCATCCCGGCGCAGCCGAGCCAACAGCGCTGGAATACAGGGCGTGCAGTATGATGAGGACGCTCAAAAAGGCGCTGACCAAGCCGGCGTAAAAGGATATGCGCAGCGGTATCTTCGAATAGGCCATGATGCCGTCTAAGGCAAAATGCAGCATTTTCCGCACGGAAAATTTTGATTTTCCGGCAAACCGCGGCGGCGCTACAAAGTCGACGGTCTTCTGCTTGTAGCCGATATCACCGATCATTCCCCGGATAAACCGGTCGTGCTCCCGAAACAACTTAAACGTCGCCAGCACGCGCTTGTCGATGAGGCGGAAATCGGAGCCGCCCGGCGCGATGTGCACCGGAGACAAGGCGTTCAGCAGGCGGTAATACCACTTGGACGTCTGCCGCTTGAGAAAGCCTACGCCCTTCGTGTCCTTGCGTATCGTCTGCACGACGTCGTAGCCTTCCCGCCAATACTGAACCAGCTGGGGAATCATTTCCGGCGGGTGCTGCAGGTCGCCGTCCATCATGACGATAGCGTCGCCTCTGGCGTGGTCCATGCCGCAGGTAATGGCCAGCTGATGACCAAAATTACGGGCCAGCAAAAGCGCACGCACGTGCTCGTCCTGCTGCGTCAGCCGGCTGAGCAGCAGCGGCGTCGCATCCCTGGATCCGTCGTCGACAAATATAATTTCATATTCCATGTCCAGATTCTGAACTGCCTTTGTCGCTTCTGTATAAAACTTCTCAATGTTTAATTGTTCATTGTATACAGGAACGACAATGGACAGGAGCTTCCGGACTTTCCCCTCAAAAAGGCTCATCGTTAACTATACCATCCCTACCAACGTACTGCCAAAACTTACAAAGTATAGAACCGGTAATCTGCCGTTTACGAATTACCGGTTGCGATATGCTGCATACGTTTTTTAATTTTTCATCTGATGAACAGCTGCTTTATCTAATTTATTATAGCAAAAACGCCCCCGTTTTTCCAGTAAATTACTGTAAAACTCGATATAACAGGCGGCTTTGCTGCCGCTTCGGCCTTATAAAAAACATCCGGCGCCGCAATAGGACGCCGGATGTACGCAATGCCTGCGGCATCACGGAAGGCTGCTCGCTTCGTCCAGGCTCATGAGGATGCGTTCTAACAACGCTGCGCTGCCTTCCTTCTTCAAGGAAGAGTGGACAACGGCGTCATGGCCCGTCGGAAAGATCTGGTTGAGCATTATCATATTTTTTCTTTTTTCACTGGCCTTCAGCTTATCGGCCTTCGTCCCGACAATTTGCAGGGGAACGCCATGTTCCGACAGCCATTGATAGGCCTGCCGGTCGATATCCAGTCCGGGATGGCGCAGGTCGACAAGCAGGCACAGCATGACCAGGTGAGGCGACTGGGTGACGTATTCGCCGATAAAGTCGCTCCACATCTGCCGCTTTTGGCCGCCAGTCCGGGCAAAGCCGTATCCCGGCAAGTCGACGAGGAAAAAGGGCGTGCGGCGAATCGCTTCGCCGTCTTTTTCCCGCAGCTCGACGCTGAAGTAGTTGATGGTCTGCGTTTTTCCCGGTTCGCCGCTGACCCGGGCCAGGCCGCGGTAGTTGCACAGAGAGTTGATGAGGCTCGACTTCCCTACGTTGGAACGGCCTAAAAAGGCGATTTCCGGCAAACCGCTGTCGGGATACTGATCCTTGCGGACAGCCGACGCCGTATATTTCGGATTGATTATTTGCAAGCTCTTTGCCATTATGAGTTCACCAATGCCTGTTCTAATACTTCATCCATATGATGTACAAATACAAAGGTCACGTCGTCCTTTACCGACTGAGGCACGTCTTCCATATCGCGCTTATTCTCTTCCGGCAGCAGGATCTTTTTGATGCCGGCCCGGTGAGCCGCAATGACCTTTTCCTTGATGCCCCCGACGGGAAGAACCGTGCCCCGCAAGGTGATTTCGCCGGTCATGGCCACGTCGTGCCGTACGGCTTTACCTGTCAGGGCCGAGGCCAGGGCTGTAGCCATCGTAATGCCCGCCGACGGCCCGTCCTTTGGAATCGCTCCTTCAGGCAGATGGATGTGCAAATCCAAATGAGAATAGAAATCTTCCGGCAGCCCCAGCTCGCCGGCGCGGCGGCGGATGTAGGTCATACCGGCTTCAGCCGATTCCTTCATGACGTCGCCAAGCTGTCCCGTCAGCAGCAGGCTGCCCTTGCCTTTGACGGCGACGGCTTCCGTTTCCAGTACTTCGCCGCCGACCTGCGTCCAGGCCAGCCCTGTGACGATGCCGACTTCGTCGGCCTTGTTGACCTTCGTCGGCAGATATTTAACCGGGCCGAGAATCGTCTGGAGATTTTTCATCGATACGGTAAGCGGCGTTTCTTCTTCCAGCAAAATCGACTTGCCTACCTTGCGGCATACGGCGCCGATGGTCTTTTCCAGAGTGCGGACGCCCGATTCGCGCGTATACCCCTGGATAATCGTCTTCAAGACGGCCTCGGAGAAGCGGGCCTGGCTGGCCTTGAGGCCGTTTTCCTTGAGCTGCTTCGGCACGAGGTACTGTTTGGCGATCTGTACCTTTTCTTCTTCCGTATAGCTCGTAAATTCGATAATTTCCATGCGGTCCAGGAGCGGCCGGGGAATATCGCTGACGACGTTGGCCGTCGTAATCCAGAAGACCTTGGACAAATCGAAGGGAATATCGAGGTAATGGTCGGCGAAGGAATTGTTCTGTTCCGGGTCCAATACTTCGAGAAGGGCCGCCGACGGGTCGCCGCGCATGTCCGACGTCATCTTGTCGATTTCGTCAAGAAGAAATACGGGGTTCTTGACGCCGGCTTGCTTGAGGCCCGAAATGATGCGGCCAGGCATCGCGCCGATGTAAGTGCGGCGGTGGCCTCGGATTTCCGCTTCATCCCGCACGCCGCCTAAGGAAATGCGGACGTACTTGCGGTTCATGGCCCGGGCAATCGAACGGGCGATGCTCGTCTTGCCGGTGCCCGGCGGGCCGACAAAGCAGAGGATAGGCCCTTTCAGGCTGTGCGTCAGCTGGCGGACAGCCAAATATTCGATGATGCGGTCCTTGACCTGCTTCAAGCCGTAGTGGTCTTCATCCAAAACGCTCTGGGCTTCTTTCAAATCGAGGCGGTCCTTCGTTTCCTTTTTCCAGGGAAGTTCCAACGCCAAGTCCAGATAGGTGCGGATAATCGCCGACTCCGCCATCATAGGCGGCATGGAATCGAGGCGGTCCACTTCTTTGAGAAGAGGCTCTTCGATCTTTTTCGGCAGCTTCATCTTATGAATCTTTTCCCGCAGCTCCTGCGTCTCCGTATCCTTATCGACCTTGTCGCCTAATTCACGGTGAATAGCCTTGATCTTTTCACGCAGGTAGTATTCCTTCTGCTGCTGGTCCATCTTGCTCCGCACTTCCATGTTGAGAGACGATTCCAGATTGGCAATTTCTACTTCCGTGTCGAGGAGAATCATGACGCGGCGCAGACGGGCCTTTACCTCAGCCATTTCCAAGATCTGCTGGCGCACGACGAGGCGCAGCGGCAGCTGGGACACGATAAAATCAGCCACGGCGCCGGGTTCTTCAATAGCCTTGGCCTTTTCCCGGATTTCTTCACCGTTGCGGACGTTTTCCAGCCAGTCGGAAAACTGCTTTAATACGACGCGGCGCAGCGCTTCTTCTTCTATAGAATCGTCTTCAATTTCGTCGACCTTGACAGCGGCTACTTCCAGATAATTCTTCTTTTCGGAAAAGCCCTGGAGCTGCACGCGGTCAATCCCGTCGACGAGGATGCGCACCAGCCCGCCGGGAAGGCGGAGAAGCTGCTGAATCCGGACTAAGGTACCGCACTGGTACACGTCGTCAAAGCCTGGGTCGTCTACTTCTTCATCTACTTGAGCCGAAACGACGAGCAGCCGGTCATGTTCCATGGCGTAATCGACGGCAGCCAGGGATTTTTCCCGGCCAATGTCGATGTGGCTGAGCAGTTTCGGATATACGACAATGCCCCGCAAGGGAACGAAGGGCATCGCTAAAATCGAATTTTCATCCATGATGTATCACCTTCTTTAGTCTAAAAATAAAACTCATTTCCAACTGAGAGAAATGAGTTTTATTTCCATATTATATCATTTTGCCTGTTTTAATACAAGGTCAGGCTCTGTTCCTTTTGTGACGCAATCTTCCGTTACGACACATTTTTCCACGTCGTGACGGCTCGGCACGTCGAACATGACATCCAACATGATCCGCTCGATGATGGAACGAAGGCCGCGGGCGCCGGTGTTGCGGCGCAGGGCTTCCTTAGCAATAGCCTGCAGGGCTTCGGGAGTAAATTCCAGCTCCACGTCGTCCATATCCAGCATCTTCTGATACTGCTTCACCAAGGCATTCTTCGGTTCCGTCAAAATATGAACCATTGCCTCTTCGTCGAGAGGATTCAGCGTGACCAGTACGGGAAGACGGCCAATCAATTCGGGAATGAGGCCGAACTTCTGCAGGTCCGTCGGAATGATTTCCTTCAGGAGCGATTCCATGGAATGCTCTTCCTTCGAATGGATATCGGCGCCAAAGCCCATATTTTTATCCGTCGTCCGGTTCAAAATGGTCTTGTCGATGCCGTCGAAAGCGCCGCCGCAGATGAACAGGATATTAGTCGTGTCAATCTGCAGCATTTCCTGATGGGGATGCTTGCGCCCGCCCTGAGGCGGCACGCCGGCCACGGTTCCTTCGAGGATTTTCAGCAGCGCCTGCTGCACGCCTTCGCCCGATACGTCGCGCGTAATGGACGGGTTTTCCGATTTGCGGGCAATCTTGTCGATTTCGTCGATGTAGATAATGCCCCGTTCGGCCTTGGCGATGTCGTAGTCCGCCGCCTGAATCAGCTTGAGCAGGCAGTTTTCTACGTCTTCGCCGACGTACCCCGCTTCGGTCAGGCTCGTCGCGTCGGCAATGGCAAAGGGCACGTCCAGCAGCCGGGCCAGGGTCTGGGCCAGCAGCGTCTTGCCGCAGCCCGTCGGCCCTACCATGATGATATTGGATTTTTGTAATTCTACGTCTTCTACTACACTGTTTGTCTGCAGTCGTTTGTAATGATTATATACGGCGACAGCCAACGTCTTTTTAGCCGCTTCCTGACCGATGACGTATTCGTCCAGCGTCTCCTTGATTTGGCGCGGCGTCGGCAGATCTTTCAGTTGGAAGTCAGAAGATACTTCTTGCTTTTCTTCTTCCAAGATGTGCTGGGCAACGGCAATGCATTCGTCGCAGATATACACGCCGGGACCGGCGATCAGCTTCTGCACCTCGTTTTGCGAGCGGCCGCAGAAACTGCATCTCGGTTCGTTATTTCTATCGTTCACAGCGTCTTCCTCCTGTATGGCCCGTTATTTCGCTTCTTCGTGAGGGCGGACGAGAATTTCGTCGACAAGGCCGTAGGCTTTGGCGTCTTCGGCTGTCATGAAGTTATCCCGATCCGTATCCTTCTGAATGACGTCTATGGGCTGTCCCGTGTGCTTGGACAACAGGCCGTTCAATTCCTTGCGCATGCGCAGGATTTCGCGGGCGTGGATTTCGATTTCTGTAGCCTGTCCCTGAACGCCGCCTAAGGGCTGATGAATCATGACCTGCGAATGGGGCAGGGCAAACCGCTTGCCCTTCGCGCCGGCAGCCAGCAGGACCGACGCCATGCTCGCCGCCGAGCCGACGCAGATAGTCGACACGTCAGGCTTAATGTACTGCATCGTATCATAAATAGCCATGCCGGCCGTGACTACGCCGCCGGGGCTGTTGATGTACAGGTGGATATCCTTATCCGGGTTATCGGCTTCCAGGAATAACAGCTGGGCGATAATGATGTTAGCCGTCGTATCGTCAATGGGACCGCCTAAAAATACAATGCGGTCTTTGAGCAAACGGGAATAAATATCGTAGCTCCGTTCGCCCTGCGCCGTCTGTTCGACGACAATGGGGACATACATACTCATAAAAACACCTCCGGAAATTACGCTTCCGGTTTGTCTTCAGCCGTTACCTGTTCTACGGCAGGTTCTTCAGCTTTTGCTTCTTCGTTTGTATCGACAGCATTCTTCAAGATGAAGCTTGCGGCCTTTTTGCGGCCGACAGACTGGACAAGCATCGGAACGCGATGTTCTTTCATAATAATTTTGTAAACTTCTTTCGGATCGGCGCCGAAGTTCTGAGCCATCGTGATGATTTCGGCCTGGAGGTCGATATCCTTTACTTCGATGCTTTCAGCTTTGGCGATAGCTTCCAATACGAGGTCCATCTTGACGTTTTCTTTAGCCGGTTCGGCATACTGTTCTTTCAGTTTGTCCATATCCTGGCCCATGTATTTGAGGTAATCGTCAAGGTTCATGCGCTGCGTTTCCAATTTCATGGACAGTTCTTCGATCATCTGGTCGATCTTGTCGTCGATCATGACCTGGGGAATGTCTACTTCTGCAGCGTTGACGGCAGTCTTCAATACTTCGGAATTGAATTTTTCCAAAGCCTGGAAGGAAGCTCTCGATTCGAGGCGTTTGCGGATGTCGGCCTTCAATTCGTCGACCGTATCGAATTTGCCCGCTTCTTTTGCAAATTCGTCGTTAATAGCCGGCAGTTCGCTGCGTTTTACGTCGTTGACCTTAACGGCGAAAACGGCTTCCTTGCCAGCCAAGGATTTTTCAAAGTAATCTTCGGGGAACGTGACGGTTACGTCTTTTTCGTCGCCTGCCTTGCAGCCGATGAGCTGGTCTTCAAAGCCGGGGATGAAGCTGCCCGAGCCGATCTGCAGCGGATAGGCCTTGCCTTCGCCGCCTTCAAAGGCTACGCCGTCGACGGTGCCCTTGAAATCGATAACGGCAAAGTCGTCTTTTGCGATTTCCGTTCCTTCCGGAGCTACGACGAGCTTGGAGTGCTGCTTCTGCAGGTTAGCCAATTCTTTCGCTACGTCTTCGTCGCTTACGGCAACGACGTCTTTAGCGACTTTGATGCCCTTGTATTCGCCGAGCTTGACTTCCGGCTTTTTCGTAATCGTAGCTTCGAATACGACGTCCTTGCCCTTTTCGTCGCAGATGACGTTGATTTCAGGGTCCGTTACGGGAACGATGTCTTTTTCTTTCAATGCGTCGCTGTACGCTTTATTGGCAATGGCTTCGAAGATTTCCTGTTTCACAGCGTCTTTGCCCAAGAAGCTTTCCAGCACCATGCGCGGTGCTTTGCCTCTGCGGAAACCGGGGATATTTACGCGGTTTGCCAAGTTTTTGCAAGCTGCTGCAGCCGCTTTCGAAGCGTCTTTTGCAGGCACTTCAATGTGCAGGGTTACTTTGTGCTGGTCTACTTCGTTAACTGTTACGTTCATTCTAACTATGTCCTCCTCATGGGCCCAAAAGCCCTAATTTATCTCTAAATTACCATATTACGCTCTACATCATACCACAAGTTTACTTTTTTACAATATAAAAGTAGGAGACAGGCTGGGCGGGCCTTTGACTTTCAAAGTTCTGCCTCCCTGCCGTCTCCTACTGTCCGCTATGCCGCTGTGCGTCTTACCGCAGTTCGCAGCCGAGCGTTTCTTTCAATTCTGCAATGATCGCGTCGATAGGACCCTGAATATCGCTGTCCGTCAATGTCCCCGTTTCCGAACGGAATACGAGGGAATATGCCAGGCTCTTGAATCCCTTCGGTACCTGTTTGCCCGTGTACATATCAAAGAGGTGCACCGCTTCGAGGTACGGGCCGCCGTCCTTCTGAATGACGCCGATGATGTCGGCGTTGGACGTGCCGATCGGAGCCAGGAAGGCCAAATCGCGGCTCGACGCCGGGAACTTGGCGACCTTGTGGTAATCCGGAATCAGGTTGATGAGCGGCAGGATATCAGTCAAATTCATTTCAAAGACGTATACCGGTCCGGCTACGTCGTAGTTGTCGATGACCTTCGGATGAAGCTCGCCGAACTGGCAAAGCACCTTGCCGTCCTTGACGAATTTCGCCGCCTTGCCCGGATGGAGGGGCGCGAAATCAGATACTTCCAAGTCGGCCTGAATACCCAGGCTGGAAAGAATCGTTTCCACGATGCCCTTTATGTCGTAGAAATCGTACTGTTCCGCTTTGTTCGGCCATTCGCCGGTCTGACGCTTGCCGTACAGGAGGCCTGCAGCGTACATTTCCTGTACGGGCAGCTCCGTAATGGGCAGCGATTTCGGCTTATAGACCGGAGCGATTTCATAAATGCCGACCGATTCGTTCTTTACGGCCTGATTGCGTACGAGGACGTCCATGAGGGACGGCAGCAAGGTCGTGCGCATCCACGGGAATTCTTCCGTAATCGGGTTGAGAATCGGAACGGCTTTGTATACGTCGTCCCCTTCGGGGAAGAGCATTTTTTTCAGCGAGTCGGGATGAACGAAGCTGAAGGTAACCGTTTCGTTCAAGCCGCAGCCGTTGAGGACGGCCGAGACTTTTTCGCTTACCTGATGGTGATAGCCTTCTTCCCCTTTGCTGATGTTGGACCAGGGGCGCGTCGAAGGAATGTTTTCATAACCGAAAATACGGGCGACTTCTTCGGCGATATCCGGCATTTCCGTGCAGTCGCGGCGATAAGACGGAACGACAGCCGTCAGCGTTTCGCCGTCTTTTTCGATAACGAACTGGAGCGTTTCCAAGATGTGAATCATCTGTTCCTCCGGAATCTCCGTGCCGAGGAAGGCGTTGACCTGGGCAGCCGTAAAGGAAATGCGGACTGTCTGCTGCGGCCGGGGATACACATCGACGACGCCCTGGGCTACGTCGCAGGCGCCCATCTGCTGCAGGAGCTGGGCACAGCGGTCGAGGGATGCAATGCAGCCTTCGGCGTCGAGGCCCCGTTCAAAACGGGCCGACGCTTCAGAGCGCAGGCCGAGGGACCGGCCGGTGTGACGGATACTCGACCCTTTGAAGGAAGCGCATTCGAGGATAACCGTCTTCGTATCGGCTGTGACTTCCGAGTCATAGCCGCCCATGATGCCGGCGATGCAGCACGGCTTCGCCGGGTCGGCAATGACCAGCATGTTGCCGCTGAGCTTGCGGTCGACGCCGTCAAGGGTCTTCATATCTTCGCCTTCCTTGGCCCGGCGGGCGATGAGGTGATGGTCTACGACGCGGTCGTAGTCATATGCGTGCAGGGGAATCCCCAGCTCGATCATGACGTAGTTCGTCACGTCGACGACGTTGTTGATCGGGCGGACGCCGGACTTGCGCAGGCGCTGCTGCATCCACAAGGGCGATTTGCCGACCTTGACGTTGACCAGCAGACGGGCGGCATAGCGGCTGCACAGTTCTTCGTCTTCAATGGAAACCTTGACCTTGCCGCTGATAGATTCTTCGCATTCATCGACGACGATATCCGGATATTTGGCTTTCTGATTGCTCAGTACGGCAAATTCACGGCTCAGTCCGACCATGGAGAAGCAGTCGGCGCGGTTCGGCGTCAATTCGTATTCGTATACGACGTCCTGCAGGGCCAGGTATTCTACGGCGTCGACGCCTACAGGCGTGTCGTCCGGCAAAATCCAGATGCCGTTCCGTTCTTCCGGCAGGAGCACGCTGTCGTCAAATCCCAGTTCGTGAGCCGAGCAGAGCATGCCGTTCGATTCTACGCCGCGCAGCTTGGAGCGCTTGATCTTGACGCCGCCGGGAAGATGAGCGCCGTGGACGGCGACGGGAACGATCTGCCCTTCCCGCACGTTGGGAGCGCCCGTGACGATCTGCAGCGTTTCACTGCCTACGTCGATTTGGCAAACGACTAATTTATCGGCGTCGGGGTGCTTATCAATTTTCAAAATCTTGCCGGTGACGACCTTTTTGATTTCCGTCCCCCAGTGTTCTACCTGTTCGACAGGAATCCCCGAAATGGTGAGCGTATCGGCAAAGGCCTGAGGGTCCTGCGTCATATCTACATGTACATAATCCTGCATCCATAACAAAGAGCTTTTCATCGTTTTCGTACCTCCTAGAACTGGTTCAAGAACCGCATGTCGTTTTCATAGAACAGGCGCAAGTCGTCGATTCCGTATTTCAGCATGGCAATGCGTTCGACGCCCATGCCGAAGGCGAAGGCGCTGACCTGATTGGGGTCATAGCCGTTCATGCGGAGCACTTCAAAGTTGGTCATGCCGCAGCCGAGGATTTCCAGCCAGCCCGTGTGCGAGCAGACGCGGCAGCCCTTGCCGCCGCACATGACGCAGGAAATGTCGACTTCGGCGCTCGGTTCCGTAAAGGGGAAATAGCTGGCGCGGAAGCGCACCTTCGTCTGCGGGCCAAAGATATCGCGCAGGAAGTCTTCCAGCATGCCTTTTAAGTCGGAGAAGCGGATGCCCTTGTCGACGATCATGCCTTCCATCTGATGGAATACAGGCGAATGAGTCGCGTCGTAGTCGCAGCGGTATACCTTGCCCGGCGCGATGATTTTAAACGGTTCGTTCGGTTTGTGAGCCTGCAGCGTCCGCGCTTCCAGCGGCGACGTATGAGTCCGGAGCAGGATGTTCTGCGTTACGTACATGGAATCCTGCATATCCCGGGCCGGATGGTCTTCCGGCAGGTTCAGGCTTTGGAAATTATAGTAATCCGATTCGATGTCCGGACCTTCTACGATGGAAAAGCCCATGTTCAGGAAGGACTGTTCCATGAGACGGCGCGTCAAATGAAGGGGATGTTCGTGACCCATAACGGGTTTTCTGCCCGGCAGGGTAATATCTATTTTTTCCGACTGGATTTTCATTTCCAGGGATTTTTCCTTGAGTTCTTCCATACGAGCCTTTAAATGGTCTTCGATGATGCCCCGGGCCGTATTGACAAGCTGGCCGACCTGAGGCCGTTCTTCCTTGGAAAGATTTTTTAAATCCTTCATAATAGACGTCAGCTCGCCTTTTTTGCCCAAGTATTTGACGCGTATGTTCTGCACGTCCTGCAGAGCTTCGCTCTTGGCTATTTGTTCGTCTACTGCCGCTTTGATAGCTTCAATCTTATCGCTGATCATCGTCATTGATATATTCCTCCTCTAATACAAATAAAAAAACTTCCGCCCCATGCAGGGGCGAAAGTTTTAATTCCGCGGTACCACCCTAATTGTGTCTCTCGCATTCTGTAACGGGAATACCCGTCCCGCCTACTCCGTTCAGCAGGAAGCTCGAAAGTGAACGCCCTGAATCCTCCGGGTGAAAGCTCTCAATCGACGGCTCTCACTTCCTGTAACCGGCTGCAAATCCATGCTTTCTTTCTCATCGCCATAATACCCTATGCGGGGCTGTAACGTATATATTGTATCAATATAACGTCTTATTTGCAATAACCAAACGCTGAATTTGGTTCGTGCCTTCGTAAATCTGCATGATCTTAGCGTCGCGCATGTATTTTTCGACAGGATATTCTTTAATATATCCATAGCCGCCCATAACCTGTACGGCGTCGGTCGTAACGCGCATCGCCACGTCGGAAGCGTTGCATTTGGCAATGGCCGCTTCGCGGCTGAATTCCATGCCCTGGTCCTTCATCCAGCAGGCGCGGTGTACCAGCAGGCGGGCGCCTTCGATCTGCATAGCCATGTCGGCGATCATGCTCTGTACCATCTGGAACGAAGCGATGGGCTTGTCGAACTGCACGCGGACCTTGGCGTATTCGCAGCAGGCGCGGAAAGCAGCTTCGGCAATGCCGACAGAAACGGCGCCGACGAAGGGACGAGCCGCGTCAAGAGTATTCATGGCAATGCGGAAGCCCTGGCCTTCGCGGCCGAGACGGTCTTCCACGGGGACGAAGCAATCCTGGAAAATGAGTTCCGTCGTATTAGAAGCGCGGATACCCATCTTATTTTCTTCCTTGCCGATGGTAAAGCCCGGCGTACCCTTGCGGACGATGAATGCCGTCAGGCCGCGGACGCCGCCAGTCTTGCGCGTATTGGCGAATACGACGAAGACTTCGGCCAGGGCGCCGTTCGTAATGAAGCATTTCGTGCCGTTCAGGATATAGCCCTTTCCGTCTTCGGTCTTGACGGCGCGGGTCGATACGGAACCGGCGTCGGAGCCTGTGCCAGGTTCGGTCAAGGCAAAGGCCGCCAAATTATCCTGGTTGATGATATCGAAATACCGTTTTTTCTGGTCGTCGTTGCCAGCGATGATAACCGGGTAAGAAGCCAACGCGTTGGCGGCGACCGTCGTAGCTACGCCGGCGCAGCCCTTGCCCAGCTCTTCATAAATACCGGCGATCGTAACGGCGTCTAAGCCGGCGCCGCCGAATTCTTCCGGAATCGCTACGCCCAATAGCCCCTGGGCGGCTAATTTTTCCAACAGGCCTTCGTGCAGTTTTCCCGTTTCATCCATTTCAGAAGCATAGGGAACGATTTCCTTTTCTACTAAATCGCGGACGACTCTGATAAGTTCCTTTTGTTCGTCGTTATAAGCAAAATCCATTGTACTGACCAACCTTCCTTGTTTTTACGTTAGTTAAAGCATGCCAATGATATAAAAAGAAGACCGTCCCTTGACGACGACTGCACCCTGTTCGTTAAAACATTCGCATTCGACGACGATCGTCTTGCCGCCGTGATGAACGACCTGGCCGACGCCGTTCAGGCTTTCGCCGGAATTGACGCGGCGGATATAATTCATATTAATCTCCAGCGTCGTAACCTTGTAGCCCAGCGTACGGCTCGCCATACCCATCAGGGTATCGCAGAACGCAGCCAAAACGCCGCCCGAGGCGATGCCCCGGTAATTGCATAGATTCGGCGTAATTTCAAATTTAAGACGCACCCAACCTTCGGCGAAATCTTCGATCTTGCAGGGAAGATTTTTAAAATAGTGCTTCGGGTCCCGCATATCTGAATAAATGCGGCTAAGCCGTCTCTGCAGCTCTGCGTTCACATCTACATCTATGGGTTTATCAGCGGTCATGTCCCTCTCCACCTCCAAACGCATAGGGTCCGGTTACAAAAAACGTGCCCTTTCCATGAGCTAAATACCGGTCGTTGTTGTCATACAGGTCGCACAAGGCAACCATCGTCGTATGGCCGTTGTGAATGACCCGCGTTTCAGCGCGGATGACCGTATTGGAAAAAGCAGGACGAAGAAAATTCATGGACAAATCCAACGTAAGCACGGCTTTTCCATACACGGCGCAGGCCGTTTCCATCGCGGAAGCCGACATGGAATACAGGACGCCGCCGTACAAGGTGCCGTTGGGATTATCCCATTTCGTCCCTTTGTTTTGAAACTCTAACACCGTCAGTTGTTTATCTGCTGCAATGACGTGGAAATCCATAAACTGATCGAAAGGATTTCTCTGCAATTCGTCATCTAAGGCCTGTACATCAGCCTCCATCGACGCCATCCGCTCCTTTACTTCGTTGGATAAATATATAAATACCTTTATATTTTACTATATCGGCGCAAATACGTCAAACAAAATGGCGCAACTTCCTTGGGATGACAAAAAAAGCTGTGCGCAATGCACAGCTTTGCAACATGCCTGACCTGGTCTTTACCCCCACACTCGCCTGCTGGAAGGTTCGCTCATAGATGTGTATCCCCCACTACTACTTCTCTCGCCGTTTCGCGGCAGGTCTTACTTCTAGGCCGCACTATGATCAGAGCTGCTTTGAGCTCCTTACGTGGATCGCTTCGCCTGCGACTGGCATCGACTTTCAACCACAGCGCATGTTATTTCATATTATACGGAACGGAGCCGTTCCTTGTCAATGGATACACCAAGATGCGGCCCTGCGGCGCGTACTAAAAAGCGCCGCGTCAGTCCGACGCAGCGCTTTTGTTGATGAAATGAAATTTAGAATTTGTAGCCCATACCGACCTGCCAGCCTTCTACGTCATCATCGTAGTTATCCACGTCTACGCTGGCGCTGCGGTATTTTACATGAGCGTCCCAGCTCGACGTAATATCGTAGCCGACGCCGATTTCATAAGAATTAACGTCATCGCCGACGCCGACAGAAGCAAAGCCCTGCAGGCGGTCTGTAAGAGGCAGCTGGCCGCGGAGACCGAACTGATAACCATACGAATTCTTACCCGAATGCCACGTATCCGTGTCGACATAGGAGCCGCCGCCATAAATGGATAAATATGGCGCCAGGCGATAGTTGCCAACTACATAATGTTCGTTGATCTTATTTCCGTTATCGCCTTTCGTATAGTTATTAATATATTGAATATCCCATTTATCATTAAGGACATAGGTCAAATCGCCGCCGACAAAACGGCTTTCCGCACTGCGGTCGCCTTCTTCCTGATCAAACCCGAAGTTGACATTTGCTTTAAAATCACCAGCCTGAGGATTTCGTATAGGTGCAGCAAAAGAAACGGCACTAACCGAAACGAGGGCCGCTAATACGCTGGCCAACACTATCTTTTTCACGGGAAACACCTCCATCGTGTAATCATGCACTACTTATTTCATCATATGTCATATTACTTACATTATACTCTATTTGCCGCGAAAAGGCAAAAATAAGAAAGAGAAATTCTCATTCTTCTTTATAGCGCTCCAGCAATTCTTCTCCAGCCTGTATTACCTGGCTCAGAGGAATGACGGAAATGCCTTTGTATTTGCCTTCTTTAATGATTTTTTTCATGCTCTTGCCCACTTCGTAATGGGTCGTCGATTCCAATACGATAGCCCGGTCTGTATAGGGCCCGTAAAATTTGGGATTGCTCGGCCCGTACAAGGCGACGAGGGGTACGCGCTGGCTTACGGCAATGTGCATAGGACCGCTGTCGTTCGTAATAAACAGGGAGCAGTGCCTAATCGCAGCGGCCAGTTCGCCGATCGAAAATTTTCCCGTCCCTACGACAGGTTTATGCCGCATCAGCGATACGGCTTCGCCGACCATCTCTTCGTCCATCGTACCGCCAAAGAATACGCACGTATAGCCTTTATCGGCAAAGTAATCGGCGACGGCGGCGAACCGGTCGGGAGGCCAGCGTTTCTGGGGCACGGCGCTGCCGATGTTGAAGCCGACGAGCTTATCATTCGGCCCTACGCCCTGAGACGCGTAGAAATCATCGGCCGTTTTATCCCATGCGGGGCAGGTAACCAGCTGCAGGCCGTCGTTTCGGTAATCGTCGATGCCCAGCTGAACCAGCACGTTGAGATACATATCGGCGGCGTGAAAATGGAGGCGATCCAGCCGCGTATACGTGTCCATAAAAGGCCGAATCAAAAAATGACTCATGCCGACGAACTGCTTCGCCTGGATGGCCGCCGCTAAAAACGATGTCCGTTCATTAGGATGAAGATTTATCAAAATGTCGTAATGATTTTTGTGCAGCTCCCGCCCAATACGCCACAGCGCGCCAACTGAATTGTCCTTGCCTTTTTTGTCGACAGTCACGATATGATCCACGTTCGGATTGTAGCGCACGACGTCGGCCACTTTTTCGTCAACGACGAGGGTGATATCCGATCCGTGAGCATGACGGCGCAGTACCTGCAGAAAGGGCGTAATCAGCACCAAATCGCCTAAATGCATTAAGAAGGTTACGATAATTCGTTTGTGACGCAAGTTAATCATTATCTGCCTCCTTTACGATGTCCGTATATGTCTCCCAGACCCTGTCGACGGATATCTGTTTCATGCAGTCCGGGTCGTCGACGAGGGGCTGCTCCTGCGTCGCCGCCGACGTAGGCGAAATAATCATATGGATGTATTCGCTGTGGGCGCCGCCGTACGGCCCCGTCCGATCCGGACAGGTCGGGCCAAACAGGGCGATCAGCTCCTTCTTCAGGGCATTGGCAATATGCAGCGGCCCCGTATCGGCGCTGACGTACAAGCGGGACATGCCAATAGCCGCCATGAGCTCGCGTAAACTGGTCTTTCCTGTATAATCAAACAGACGCGGCGACGCAACGCCTTCGGCAATGGCCCTCCCCTTCGGCACATCGTCGCCGCTGCCCAACAGGACGACGTTCATGCCACCTTGGACAACGCGGCGCAGAAACTCCTGCCAATACGGAACAGGCCATTCCTTTACGTCCCACCGCGCGCCGGGCACGACGGCAATATAAGGGCCCGTCATGCCATCGGCAGCAAATCGCCCTGAAAGCGACGCTTTTTCCGCGTCGACAGACGGAAGAGGAAATTCGACGCCGTCTACAGCGCCGCCTAAAGCGCGTACCGTATCCAAATACCGTTCGATGACGTGGTCGAATTTATGCGCACCCGTCAGCCCCTTGCTGACCAGAAAGCTGCCTTCGCGCATTTCCCAGTAGCCGTACTTTTCCTTCGCGCCACTGCAGAAGGCGACGATCGCGCTTTTGGCCAGCCCCTGCAAATCGAGGCACATATCGAAATGATACTCGTGCAAGGTCCGGCGCAGCTTTTTCAAATAGGACAGCGATTTCAGCCCCTTCTTATCGATATACACGATGTCGTCGATATAAGGTTTGCCCGGCAAAACGGCGGAAAACTGCTTGTGCACAGCCCAGACGATGCGCGCGTCGGGGCAGTTTTCCCGCAGGGCGTACAGCGTCGGCAGCGCGTGCAGCACGTCGCCGAGAGAACTCATTTTGACGATGAGGATATTCTTATATGGTTTCACGGCATTTCCCTTCTTTTACGCTCTTTCGGACAAAATCGAGCAGAGAACCGCCTTCAAATAAATACGACGGCACGCCGGCCCGTTCGCCGCATTCCACGTCGCGGGGCATATCGCCGATCATGACCGACGAGGCCAGGTCGATATCCCAATCGGCCGCCGCCTGCAAAATCATGCCCGGCGCAGGCTTGCGCCAATCGCTCTGTTTATCGTAGGCCTTGACCGGCGCGCCTTCCAGATACGGGCAGTAATACACGGCCGTGACCTTGCCGCCGGCTTCTTCTATCTGCCGGCACATCCAGTTGTGAAGGCGACGCACGTCTTCTTCCGTATAGTAGCCGCGGGCAACGCCGCTCTGGTTCGTCACGACGACGACGTCGTAGCCTTCCTTCGTCAGCCAGGCGACGGCTTCCTTCGCCCCGTCAATCCATTCAAAATCTTCCACACGGCTTAAATAGCCCTTGTCGACGTTGAGGACGCCGTCGCGGTCAAAAAACACGGCCTTTCTCATTCGTAGTACCCGCCGCTCTTTTCGAGGATGCTGCAGTATTCCTTTACTGCTTCGTCGAGAAGGGTAAAGCCCCGGTCGTAGCCGGCCTTCATCAGCTTCTGCGTATCGGCCTGGGTATAGCTCTGATATTTCCCCTTAAGGACTTCCGGGAAAGGAACGTACTCGATATGCCCTTTGCCGCAGTAATCGATGATGCCCTGGACAAATTCGTTGAACGTATGGCCTACGCCGGTACCGCAGTTGTAAATGCCCGACAGCTCCGGATGTTCCCAGAAATAAAATACGACGTTGACGACGTCTTTGACGTAGATGAAGTCGCGAATCTGGCCGCCGTCTCCGTAGCCTGCCGTGCCGGCAAACAAGGTGATTTTGCCCGTTTCCTGCAGCTCGTTGTATTTTTGGAAAATGAGGGACGCCATGCGGTCCTTGTGATTTTCCTGCGGCCCAAAGACATTGAAGTACCGGAAGCCTACAATCTGGCTCTTCGCCAAGGGCATGACGCGGCGGACGAAGCGGTCGAACTGCAGCTTGGAATAGGCGTAGGGATTGAGAGCCTGCTCGCACTGCGGTTCTTCGCGGAAGCCGTTCTTGCCGCTGCCGTAGGTCGATGCCGACGACGCGTACAGGAAGGGAATTTTGCGCTGCATGCAGTAGCGCAGCAAGTTCTTGCTGCCTTCGTAATTGTTCTTCATCATGTAGCGGCCGTCGTAATTCATCGTATCGGAGCAGGCTCCTTCATGGAATACGACGTCAATATAGCCGCAGTCAAAGGTATCGTCGGCCATCTGCATGTCGAAATCTTCATAGTCCATGTAATCGTAGAACGAAAGGCCCTGCAGATTGCGGCATTTGCGTCCGTCCGTCAAGTCGTCGACGATGAGGATATCGTCGATTCCCCGGTTATTCAGTTGTTTTACTATATTGCTGCCGATAAATCCGGCGCCGCCTGTTACGATTTTCATAGTTTACCCTCCTTCGCCAGAGAGGCGATTTTCTGTACTAATCCCGTCGTAGAATACCCTTCTTCAAAGGATATGATTTCTACGCGCTTCACATATTCCCTGCCGACGACCTCTTCGGCCTTGTAGTCGCCGCCCTTTACTAGGATATCCGGCCGCAGCACGCTGAGCAGCTCTGCCGGCGTATCTTCCGTAAACATGACGACTTCGTCGACGCAGCCGAGGGCGCTCAGCAGCACGGCCCGGTCCTCCTCGTGGACGAGAGGGCGCGTTTCGCCCTTCAGACGCCGTACCGACGCGTCGGAATTCAAGCCGACGACGAGGTGCTGTCCCAGCATTGCCGCCTGCTGCAGATACAGGACGTGGCCGCGGTGCAGGATGTCGAAGCAGCCGTTCGTAAAGACGACCGTTTCTCCCTGTTTCTGCCACTGCCGTATTTTTTCCGCCGTTTCTTCCCAGCTCAAGGCCTTGTACGGAGCCCAGCGATTGGGATGCCATTCCTGCCACAGCTTCAGCAGCTCGCTGCGGTGAATCGGATAGGTTCCGACCTTCGTGACGACGATGCCTGCCGCCGCATTGGCAACCTGCAGGCTCGTGCGAATCGACAAATGACTGGCTACAGCCGCCAAAAACGCCGCGGCGACAGTATCACCGGCGCCTGATACGTCGAACACTTCCTGAGCCGTCGCCGGATTGTTCCATACCTTGCCATCCTTGCGGATGACCGTAATCCCCTTTTCCGACCGCGTGACCATGATATGGGCGAAATCATACTGCTCATGGAGCCTGCGCGCCGCATCCACGACGGCCTGGCCTTCGTTAGGTATCTTCTCGCCGCAGCAGTCTCCCAGCTCCTTAATATTAGGCGTCACAAAATCAGCGCCGTTGTACTTGTGCCAGTCGCTGCCCTTCGGGTCGACGAGTATGGGAATTCCCGCCCTGCGGGCCCGTTCGATAACCAGCTGGGACATGCGGTCCGTCAGAACGCCTTTTTTATAATCCGACAAAATCATGCCGTCTAAGCCCTGCGCGATGCGCTGATCCAGCCAGGCCGCCAAGGCGTCTTCTTCTTCCCGTTCAAAGGGGACGGCGTCTTCAAAATCCAGCCGTACCATTTGCTGACGCGAGCCGAGGACCCGCACCTTCGTCGTCGTCACGTGGCCCTTGCGCACGACCATCCCCGTGCCGTCGATGCCGACGTCATCCAGCAGACCGCGCAGAAGAGCGGCGTTTTCATCATCGCCGACTAAGCCGGCTAAATATACGCGGCAGTCTAAATTCGCCAGGTTGGCGGCAACGTTCGCCGCGCCTCCCAGGACCGATGAAATGCGGTTGACCTTATTGACCGGCACAGGCGCTTCCGGAGAAATGCGGTCCACGCTGCCGAAGACGTAACGGTCGACCATGATATCGCCGACGACGGCGATTCGCAGCTTCGGCAATGCATCGTTTAAAAAGTTATCAATATACCCTTCAGTCATACTTACTCCTCAATGTCATGCTGTTCTTCTACGGCTTCCTTCTTTTTCGTTCCCATCAAATGCTCCAGCTCGGCCATAAAGCTTTCCAAATCGGCAAATTTCCGGTATACCGACGCGAAGCGGATATAGGCGACTTCATCGATAGACTTGAGTTCGTCCAAGACCATTTCGCCGATTTTCTCGCTCGTGACTTCCTGAGCCAGAGAATTCCGTATATCCCGTTCTACGTGAGAAACGATGTCTTCCAGCTGCTGCCGCGTTATCATCCGCTTATTGCTGGCCCGCAGCAGACCGTTCAATATCTTGCTGCGGTCGAAGAGCTCGCGGCTGCCGTTGCGCTTAATGACGATGAGCGGCGATTCTTCCACCATCTCGTACGTCGTAAACCGCCGGCCGCAGCTCTGGCACTCCCGGCGGCGGCGAATGGCTCTGCCGTCGTCCGTAGCCCGCGAATCGGTTACTTTGGTATCGTCATGCTTGCAAAAAGGACATTTCATGATGTATTCCTCCTAACGCGCGCGCTGCGCGGGGAATTTTGAAAAAAAGCGGGTCCCTAAGGATCCGCTTTTTACTGTACTGCTTATCTCATCCACGTAGGAATTTCTACGCCGCCGGCATCTTTGGAATCTCCGGCTTTAAGTCCGCCCGCCTGTCCGAAGGAAGGAATCGAAGACGGTTCTTTGCCAAATCCAGTCGCAACGACAGTAATGCGAATCGAATCTTCCATATCCGGGTCAATAACGGAACCGAAGATGATATTGGCATCAGGATCAACAGCTTCGGCAACTTTTTCCGCTGCTTCATTGATTTCATACAAGCTGATATCCGGGCCGCCCGTGACGTTGAGCAGGATGCTCTGCGCGCCGTCGATGCCCATTTCCAGGAGCGGGCTGTGAATCGCGCTGTCGACGGCTTCGACGGCTCTGTTTTCGCCGGAGCCTACGCCGATGCCCATAATCGCTTCGCCCTGATCGGACATAATCGTCTTAACGTCGGCAAAGTCCAGGTTGATGAGGCCTGTCGTCGTAATCAAATCGGAAATGCCCTGCACGCCCTGACGGAGAACGTCGTCGGCTACGAGGAACGCGTCTTTGAGCGGCGTCTTTTTATCGATAATCTGGAGCAGCTTATCGTTCGGAATCGTGATGATCGTATCGACCTTTTCCTTCAGATAGGCCGCGCCCTTTTCAGCCTGTTCCTTACGGCGCTTACCTTCAAAAGCAAAGGGCTTCGTTACGACGGCGACGGTCAGCGCGCCCATTTCCTTGGCACATTCCGCTACGATAGGAGCCGCACCCGTGCCGGTGCCGCCGCCCATGCCGGCCGTGATGAAGACCATATCGGCACCCTGAAGGGCTTTGATGATTTCTTCCTTGCTTTCCAAAGCTGCCTGTTCGCCGACCTGAGGATTAGCGCCGGCGCCGAGGCCGCGCGTCAATTTTTCGCCAATCTGGAGCTTAACGTCGGCCTGCGATACTTCCAATACCTGATCTTCCGTATTCACGGAAATGAACTGCACGCCCTGCAGACCGCTTTCTATCATACGGTTGACGGCGTTGTTTCCGCCGCCGCCGACACCAATTACTTTTATATTTGCAAACTCTGCCATACTTCTGTTTCCTCCTTCAAATTCGTCAGCACTGCTATATATAGATAGGATTCTATATTATTTTACACTATATCGGAAAAATTATCTACATCTTTTTTTAAATCTTTCGGGCCGCTCAACGGCTCAGTTACGGGCTTTCGCCTGTCGTCAGCCCCCCCTTGCCGGAGCAATCCGGCGTCTGGTTACTTACTCTTGACGGACGGAGCGCCGGGCGTCGTGTCGATATATTGAACCAGCAAATGGTTGCTGTCTACTTCCCGCAGCAGCTCGTCGGTAATGGCCGCCCGTTCGACGGGCTTATCGCCCTTGCCCAAGTGAACGGGCAGCGAGTCCGTCGTATAGGCAATGATATTGTCCGGATTGCCTACGTTAATTTCAGCCATATGTTTCAATACGTCCGGCGGCAAATTCTGCAAATATTCCAGGCCGGCCCGGAGGGCGGGATCGGCTATGGTATCCCCCAGCAGCAGCGTATCGACCTTTTTCCCAGTCATAATCGGCACGGATACGCCTTCTATCTGCGGCTCCAGCTCTATGACGACGCCGTCCTTATCCACGTAGGCAAAGCCGTACATCGTCATGACGATAGCAGCCGCCTTCCGCTCGGTCAGCGTCACCTGTATCGTCGCAGGGAACTGCCGTTCTACGACGGCGCTGCTGATGCGCAGATCTTTTTCCAGCCGATTCTTCAGCTCGTCCGGCGACAGCTGCACGACGTTGACGTAGCCCGGAACGCCGCCGGCCCGGTATATATCATCCGTCGTCAGCGTTTCATTTCCCTGAATGACCAGTGTGCCGAAGGGAACGGCGGCGAAGCGCAGAAAGACCCACAGCAGCAGGACGAACAGGACGATGCCGACAGCCGTCAGGCGTCCCTTGCGCTTCTGCTTCCGCTTTTTCTTTATCTTCTCGCGCTTTATGCGCCGCTTCCGACGGCGTGTTTCTTCTTCCTGCAGCTGCTGCCGCCGTTCGGCTTCGCGCCGGTTTCCGTACAAATCGTCCAGCGGATCATGCGCCAAATGGGGCGGCACGAACACGTCGCTCGTATGCTTAAACGCTGCCGCGTTGTCCGGCTTCCGCCGCGAAGTTGTATCCGATGTAAATTGGTAATTACGATAGTTTTCTTTCTTCATGCTACATCCTAACGTACTGTGCAGTTAAAACTTGCCGACAGAGGCTTCCAATAAAATTTTTTCGCACAAGTCTTCAAAGGACAATCCCATCGCGATAGCCGCGTCAGGCACGAGGCTCGTCGCCGTCATGCCGGGCACGGTGTTGATTTCCAGGACGAACGGTTCTCCCTGGCTGTTCGTCATGATGTCGACGCGGGCGACGCCGCTGCACTGGCACAGGTGGAAGACCTGCAGGGCTAAATCCTGCATTTTCTTCGTCAGTTCCGGCGAAATCGGCGCCGGGCAGAGATGCTTCGTCACGCCGGGCGTATATTTCGAATAGTAATCATACCGCCCCGTGCTGGGAACGATTTGAATGACCGGCATAGCCATGTCGTCCATGACGGCGACGGTAAATTCTTCTCCGTCGAGAAAGGCTTCGGCGATGATGGCCGGACCGTAACGGAAGGCTTCATCCAGAGCCGCCCGAATATCCGACGCGTCGCTGACGATGACCGTCCCGATCGTCGACCCCTGGGCCGACGACTTGATGACCACGGGCAGCGAAAAGCGACGCCCAATATCGTCAGCTATATAGTCCAAGCCCTGGGCCGAGAAATAATAGGCGAAGGGAGCCGTCGGAATACCGGCGCCCTGAAAAGCGCATTTGCTCACGACCTTACTCATGCCGACGGCGCTGGCCATGACGCCGGGACCCGTATAGGGAAGGCCCATCATTTCGCAAAGCCCCTGCAGCACGCCGTCTTCGCCGTACCGGCCGTGCAGGGCGTTGAATACGACGTCAATATTTTTTTCCTTAAGCGTCTCTACCAGCCGCTCCGGCACCAGTTCAATCGTCTCTACAGCGTAGCCTTTCGTCGTCAACGCTTTGGCAATAGCCGCGCCGGTATTGCGCGATACTTCTGCTTCCGACGACGGGCCGCCGACGACGACGGCAATTTTTTTCTGTTTCATCGTTTCTATAGTAGTGTTCATGTTTTTAATCTTATCCTTTTGCTTCCGCCAAGTATTGTTCTCCCACTTTATAAATGTCTCCGGCTCCCATGGTAATGATTAAATCCAGCGGCCGGGCATGTTCTTTCAAATATGTGACGACGTCTTCCGTATGGGGAATGTAGATGACGTCCTGTCCGGTCTTTTCGCGAACCTTATCGGCAATAAGCCGGCCCGTCACGCCCGGAATAGGATCTTCGCCGGCGCTGTATACGTCGGTCACAATGAGGACGTCGGCTTTAGCAAAGGCCGAGCCGTAATCTTCAAGAAGGAGCTGCGTCCGCGTATAGCGGTGCGGCTGAAACAGGCAGACGACGCGGTGCGTGCCCATGTCGCGGGCCGCCGTGAGGGTGGCGTTGATTTCCGTCGGGTGATGGGCATAATCGTCGACGACCCATACGTCGCCGGCAAAGCCTTTCGTTTGAAAGCGCCGCTTTGCGCCGTGAAAATGGGACAACGCTGAAGCTACCTGACTGAAGGAAATGCCGCAGCGCAGCGCCACAGCCGTCGTCGCCAGCGCGTTCAGGACATTGTGCCGTCCCGGCACGTTCAGCATCAGTTCGCCCAGCGTCTCGCCGTGAAACAGCACGTCAAAATACAGCTTGCCCTTGGCATAATGGAGATTCCGAGCCTGATAATCCGCCTCAGCCTCGATGCCGTACGTCAGATACCGGCGCTGCAGAGACGGCGCCAGACGGCGGATGTATTCGTTTTCAAAGCACAGGACGGCCAGCCCCTGCTCGGCGTCCAGCTTCTGTATAAACTCCTTAAAGGCTTCGACGACGTTGTCCATGGAGCCGTAATGATCCATGTGATCGGCGTCGATATTGGTTACGACAGCGATATACGGCGACTGCTTCAGGAAGGTCCCGTCGCTTTCGTCGGCTTCGGCAATGACGTATTCGCCTTTGCCTAAAATCGAATTGCTGTGCAGGTAATCGACTTCACCGCCGATGACGATAGTCGGTTCCAGATGGCTTTCTTCAAAGACCTGGCCGAGCATGGACGACGTCGTCGTCTTGCCGTGCGCTCCGGCGACGGATATGCCCTTGCCCCAGGTCATGATATGTACCAGCGCGTCGGACCGATGTATAACCGGGATATGCCTCCGCCGCGCTTCTACTACTTCTGCATTCGTTTCGCGAATTGCCGAAGAGATGACGACGACTTCGGCATCCTGCAGATTTTCCGCCTTCTGGCCGATGCAGATGCGCGCGCCCTGTTCGGCAAATTTATCCGTAATGGCCGACCGCTTGAGGTCCGACCCCGATACGATATATCCTTTTTCTATGAAAACGTTGGCTATTGCCCGCATGCCTGCGCCGGCAATGCCGATAAAATGTACTTTTCGTACGTCGTTGAGATTGACCATGGTCTTACACATCCTTACTTTGCGCCGCTTCCCGTGCGTCGGCGCGCAATCGATAACGCCAGCTTCGCAATGTCGTGAGCGGCCTGAGGCCGGCCCAGAGCCTTGCTGGCCTTGGCCATGGAAGCTAACGCTTCCGGATCTTCTTTTAAATGAAGGATTTCTTCCAGCAAATCCTTACCGGTCAGCATCTTGTCCAGGATCATCTTAGCCGCGCCGCACATGACCAGGGCCTGGGCGTTGTACCGCTGATGATCTTCCGCCGCGTAGGGATAGGGAATCAAAATCGAAGGAACGCCCCGCACCGTCAATTCAGCCAACCCGACAGCGCCGGCACGATATACGGCCAAATCAGCCGCCGCCAACGCTTCCGGCATCTGATGCAGGTACGGTATAATACGGCTTCCCTCGCCGTACCGCCCTTTGCCGTCGATGCCTTCGAGCTGCTTGACGACACGGTCGTACTCGTGGTCTCCCGTAATATGAAGAATCTGTATGTCCTTGACATCCTTAAAATACCGATGCACTTCAATCATGGCCGAGTTGATACTGCGCGCCCCGCGGCTGCCGCCGGCGACGAGGAGCGTAAATTTATGCGGGTCCAGCCCCAGCAGGCTGCGCCCTTCTTCCTTGCTTACCGTCAAAATATCCTTGCGGACAGGATTTCCCGTATACACGAGATTTTCTTTTTTCTTAAACCGGCCGGCCGCTTCCCTATATCCCAGGGCGATGCGGTTGGCAAACTTGCTCAAAATCAAATTGGTCACGCCGGGGATGACGTTTTGCTCCTGCACGAGCGTCGGAATACCGCTCAGGCTGGCCGCCAGCAGCACGGGGCCGCAGACGAATCCGCCCGTACCGATGACGACTTCCGGCTTAAACCGATGAATAATGCGTTCGGCCTTAAATACGCTTCCCGCCGTCTTTCCCAGCGTCACTACGTTGCGGAAGGAAATGCGGCGTTCCAGTCCCCGTACGTCTATGGTCACAAAAGGCAGTCCTTCTTTAGGAATCAGCGTATTTTCCAACCCTATCTTCGAGCCTACGTAGAGAAACTCCGTCGGCTCGATATCGGCAATAGCGCGGGCAATTGTTATTGCCGGATAGATATGGCCGCCTGTTCCGCCTCCTGAAATAATTACTCGACCCATGTTTTTGCCCCCTACCAATCAAAAATAAATATATGGCTATATCGCGTTGACGATTCCCTTGAAGACCCGTCCGCGCTGCTCAAAATTATCGTACATGTCAAAGCTCGAGCATGCCGGAGACAACAGTACGGCCTGCGGCGCTTTGGCAATCTTGCGGGCCATCATAATCGCCCGTTCCATGCTGTATCCGGCTCGGCGAATATCCTTGACGCCGGCCTTCTTCGCTTCCTGTTCAAACCGATCTGCCGCCGCGCCGATCAATATAAGCGTATCGACCTTTTCGGCGGCCAGCTTCATAAACTCGTCGAGAGGTGTCATCTTATCGTAGCCGCCGGCAATCAAGACCAAGTGTCCCGAAAACGCTTCCAGCGCTTTGATAGACGCGTCGGTATTCGTTCCTTTTGAATCATTGTAATAGGTGACGCCGTGAATTGTGCGCACTTTTTCCAGACGGTGCTCTACGCCCCGGAACGATTTCAATACGCCAGAGATCACGTCGAGAGGCACGCCGGCGGCGTAAGCCAGCAGCGACGCAGCCAAACAATTTTGAATATTATGCTTGCCGAATAAATGAAGTTCGTCTTCCCGGCAAATGAGCGTATCCTGGCCGTCCATGCGGAGGATAAGCTGCCCGTCCTGATAAAACGCACCGACAGGCACTTCGCCCTGCGTGGAAAACCAGACGACGCGGCCCGTCATGTCCGGAGCCATGGCCCTGACCAGCGGGTCGTCGTAATTCAGCACAGCCGTATCGTCCCCATCCTGATTGCGGAAAATGCGCTTCTTCGCTTCGGCGTAGGCTTCCATCGTATGATGGCGGTCTAGGTGGTCCGGCGTAATATTCAGGACGACGGCCGCTTTAGCCTTCATCGTCTGCGTAAATTCCAGCTGGAAGCTGGACAATTCCGCTACGACGACGGCTTCCTTCGGCAAATCTGCCGCCTGCTCGGAAAGGCCGATGCCGATATTGCCGCCGACGACAGTCTGACGGCCTGAGGCCTTCATGATTTCCCCCAGCAGGGTCGTCGTCGTCGTCTTCCCGTTCGTACCCGTCACGCCCAATATGTCGGCATCGGTTACGCGGCAGGCTGTTTCTACTTCACTCCAAACGGGCAAACGGCGCGACAGCGCTTCTTTCATAATGGGAATTTCCGGAGAAATAACCGGCGACGGCACGACGATGTCCACGCCGTCCAGCAGCGAATTTTCCTGGCTGCCGAATACGAACTTGACGCCGGCACGCTGCAGCGCCGGCCACGGCTCTTCCGTGCAGTCGATGTCCTTTTTGTCATTGAGAATAACTGCGCCGCCGTGACGGGCCAAGGCCATCGATGCGGCCCGGCCGCTGATACCTGCGCCGATGACCAATATTTTTTTTCCGGAAAAATCCATTATGCTCATTTGCCAACACCTGCTTTGTTCAGATAATATGAATACCCTCTATTTGCACGATAAGACGACGATAATCGCCAATATCGCCATGAGGGCGGAAAAACTCCAAAAAACGGTAACTACCTTTACTTCGCTCCAGCCAGACAGTTCAAAATGATGATGAATAGGGCTCATTTTGAATACGCGCACGCCCCGCGTCTTAAAGGAAACAACCTGAATGATAACCGATAAGGCTTCAATGACGTATAATCCGCCTGCCAGAATGAGAAGCAGCTCCGTCTTCGTCAAGATAGCCATCGCCGCCAGCGCCCCGCCCAAAGCCAGCGAACCTGTATCGCCCATAAACATCTTGGCCGGGTGCTGGTTATAAAACAGAAAGCCCAGGCAGGCGCCGGTCAAGGCCGCGCTGAACACGGCGAAATTGACGTATCCCAGCGCTACGGCAATGACGACGTAGGCCACAGACGTAATCGCGCAGGAACCGGCCGCCAGGCCGTCCAAGCCGTCCGTCAGGTTGACGGCATTGCTGGCTCCGACGATCATGACAAACACAAAGATATAATAGAAGAATCCCAAATCGATCGTAATCGACGTGAAGGGAATCCAAAGAGTCGTAGGAAATTGAAGGAATTCCTTTAAAATGAAGCAAAATACGGCTGCCATAACGAACTGGCCGAGCAATTTCTGCTTGGCTGTCAGCCCCAGATTACGCCGTTTCACCGCTTTGATGCTGTCGTCGAGGAATCCGATGACGCCGTGTCCGAACGTCAGAAACAAAGCCAGGCCCTTGCGCAGATCCGACGGATTGAATACCAGACAGGAGACAACCAAAGCGATCAGAATCAAGATGCCGCCCATCGTCGGCGTCCCGGCTTTATACTTATGGCTCTGCGGGCCTTCTTCCCGTTCAGATTGGCGGGCATGGAATTTCTTTAACTGCCCGATAACCGGCTTGCCCAGCACTAAGGCGATGACCAGGCTGACGGCGAATCCAAATATCAGCGTATTTAACATTCACATGACTTCCTTTCGAAATATGACAGTATTTTTTCCATGGCAAACCCGCGGGACCCTTTCAGCAGCACCGTATCACCCGGCTGCAGCAGTTCTTTCAGGCAGGCGGCGCATTCGTCATGCGTCGCGGCCGTGTAGACCTGCTTCATGCCGCCTTCTCTCGCCGCGCAGGCAATATATCCGGCCAGCTCGCCCATGGTAATGAGGACGTCAATACCCGACGAGGCGATCTCCCGGCCGATGGCTTCATGTTCTTCCCGGGCCCAATCGCCTAATTCCAGCATGCCGCCCAATACGGCAATTTTCCGGCCCGTCGTCAAGGCGCCCAGAGAACGGATAGCCGCGCTCATGGAAGCCGGATTGGCGTTATAGGCGTCGTTGATAAACGTATACGGCGCCAAGGAAATCAGCTCTTCCCGCATGGGCACGCCTTTATACGCCGCCAGGCCGCGCCGGATTTCTTCGGCCGAAAGGCCCGTCAAGCAGCCGACGGCAGCCGCAGCCAATCCGTTATAGGCGTGGTGGCGGCTGATTGCCGGAATCTGCGCCGCGAAGACATCGCTGCCGCAGTGGCAGGTGAAGGTTACGCCCTGCTCGCTTACGGCTATCTGCTCGGCCCAGATATCGTCGCCCGCCTCGGTGCCGTAGGTCAGCACGCTGCCGCGGCATAGGGCGGCCATCGGGGCTACGAAGGAATCGTCGGCATTCAATACGGCCGTGCCCTTTTCGTCAAGAGCCAAAACAAGCTCGCTCTTCGCCTTGGCGATGTTTTCCTGCGACCCCAGGAGTTCAATATGGCTCTTGCCGACGTTCGTCACGACGCCGATAGTCGGCTCGGCAATGGCCGCCAGCTCGGCAATCTGTCCCAAGCCGCGCATGCCCATTTCGACGACGCAGGCTTCGTGCCGTTCCGTCAGCTGCAGCAGCGTGCGCGGCAGGCCGATTTCGTTGTTGAAATTTTTTTCCGTCTGCAGCACGTCATATTTCTGCGACAGGACGGAGGCAATCATATTTCGCGTCGACGTCTTGCCGACGGAGCCCGTTACGGCTACGACGGGAATGGAAAAACGGCGGCGATGGAAGCGGGCCAAAGCCTGATAGGCCTTCAGCGTATCGTCTGCGACGAAAACAGCAATGCCGTACTCTCTGTATTCATCCCGCATTTTGGACACGATAACGCCGGCCGCGCCCTGCTGCACGGCTTTGCCGACAAAATCATGACCGTCAAACCGCTCGCCCTTGAGGGCTACAAACAACGCGTCCCTGCCGATGACCCGCGTATCCGTTTCCACGCCGGAAAATAAAGTCTTTTCGCCGCTGACGGCGACAGACGCTCCCGTCGCCTCTTGTATTTCTGTCTTCGTAAAGGAAGCCATTTTCTTATCGCCCCTTTAACGCCAGCACGGCCTTGCGCGCTTCTTCGCGATCGTCGAAGTGAATCGTGCCGTCTTTTAAAATCTGATACGTTTCATGACCCTTGCCGGCAATAACGATGATGTCGCCGGTCTGCGCCAGTTCGACGGCTCTCTGGATAGCCGACCGGCGGTCGACGATGACTTCGTGATGCTGGCCCGGCTTGAGGCCCTGCTTTACGCCGGCTTCCACTTCAGCGACAATGGCGTCGGGGTCTTCCGAACGGGGATTGTCCGACGTGACGATGGGAATGTCGGCGTGTTCTGCCGCAATCTTGCCCATGATGGGGCGCTTCGTCCGGTCGCGGTCGCCGCCGCAGCCGAAGACGGCTAAAATACGGTTCGGATGCATGGCACGAGCTGTCGTCAAGGCCTTTTCCAGGCTGTCCGGCGTGTGGGAATAATCGACGACGATGGCAAAATCCTGACCGGCTTCGACGAGCTCGAAGCGGCCTGCTACGGAGTGGAAGGTCTGTATAGCACTGTCGATGATTTCCGTATCGACGCCTTCGGCATGGGCCGCGCCGATAGCCGCCAGCGTATTATATACGTTGAACAAGCCGGTAATATTCATATTCAGATGGACGCTGCCGAAGGGCCCGGTCACGTCGAAGGACGATTTCTTCAGTTCAACGTTCAGATTCGACCCTCTCAAGTCGGCTTCTTTTTCTACGCCATAGGTCAGGACCTTGCACTGGCAGGCCTTGAGGATATCCTTGGACCACGGGTCGTCGATGTTGACGACAGCCGTCTTATTGTCCTTGACATGTTCGCGGAAAGACAAGCCCTTGAATAACTTGGCCTTAGCGGCTACGTAGTCTTCCATCGTCTTGTGAAAATCGAGGTGATCCTGCGTCAAATTCGTGAATACGGCCGTATCGAATTCAATGCCGGCTACGCGGTGCAGGGCCAGGGCATGGCTCGATACTTCCATGACGACGTGGGTCATGCCCTTTTCGTACATGAGCGCTAGGAAGCGCTGCAGCTCGACGACGTCAGGCGTCGTGTTGTGAATGGGCAGCTCTTCGTCGTCGATGAGGGCGTGAATCGTGCCGAGAACGCCGACATGATGGCCGGCGGCCCGCAGAATATGGGCGATGATATGAGTCGTCGTCGTCTTGCCGTTCGTGCCGGTTACGCCAATCATGCGCATCTTGCGGCCGGGATAATCATAAAAATAGGGAACCATGTCTTCCAACGCATGGTGGATATCCGGCACCCGGATCTGCACGGTGCCCTTAGGCAATTCCAAATGCTTCGTCGTCAAGACGGCGACGGCGCCTTTTTCCACAGCCTGGACGGCAAAGGAAGCGCCGTCGACGTGAACGCCGGAAATGCACACGAATAAATTGCCCGGCTCGATTTCCCGCGAATCAGCGGCGATGCCCGTAATCGGCGTTTCTACGTTGCCTTCTACGTTGTATATGCCCTTAATTTGCTTGCAAAGTTCACTTACTGTCTTCATCCTCAACATCCTCCTCGCAATCTGTATGTACGCATACTCATTTCTATTAAAGCAAACAACAATAGCAGCCTTGGGTAAAGGCTGCTGATGTCATCATATTATCGGCCTGTATGGGCTGCTTCCTTCTGGGGATCGGACGACTGGCCGCCGTACAGCACATACGTCGGCGCAACCATGCCCAGCTGTTTCGTAGCGACCGTATATATCCGCTCAGGTGCTTCCAGCTTGGCGATATCAACGCGTAAGTTCTCATTTTCACGCTGCAGTGCCTGCACCTGTCTTTTTTCATTCATCAGCGCATAACCATAATCAGTTTTAGCCGCAGATAAGGCAATATATGTCAGCAAAAAAAAGCAAATCAGCCCTACTACCGACAAGGTACGCAGGATAAGGCCCGAAAAATTCCTGTCGGCCGGAACCGCCTCTTGCCTCTGCTCTGCATACCGTATGTATCCTGCTTTTCTGGACAACATATTATATCACATCCATTCGACGAATTACTACCAGTACCTTGTAAATATTATTTTCGAATTCCGACGCGCAGCTTGGCGCTCCGGGCGCGCGGATTCTGCTCCAGCTCTTCCGGCGACGGAGAAATAGCCTGCCGCTTCGCTTTCAATATGGCCTTATGATGGCACGTGCACACGGGAATATCGGGCGGGCAGATGCAGTCCGTAGCCAATACTTTCAGCGTTTGCTTTGTAATGCGGTCTTCTAGCGAATGGAAGGTGATGACGCATATATGTCCCCCGGGCTTAAGCCGGTTGGCCGCGCTTTCCAGCGCATTGCGCAGAATGCCGAGTTCGTCGTTGACTTCGATGCGGATGGCCTGAAAGGTCCGCTTGGCCGGATGAGGGCCGTCCTTTCTGGCGCCGGCTGGAATAGCCTTTTTGATAATCGAGACGAGCTCGCCAGTCCGTTCAATGGCCTTTTCTTTGCGGGCGGCAACGATAAAGGAGGCAATGCGCTTGGCCCAGCGTTCTTCGCCGTACTCCTTGATAATGCGGTACAACTCGCCTTCGCTGTACGAATTGACTACGTCGTAGGCGCTTTTGCCGCGGCTGCGGTCCATGCGCATATCCAGCGGGCCGTCCTGCATGTATGAAAAGCCCCGTTCCGGCGTGTCGAGCTGATAACTAGATACGCCTAAATCAAACATGACTCCGTCGACGGCGTCGATTCCCAGCTCGTCGAGGACGTCGGACAGCTGGCTGAAATTGCGCTGCACCAGAATATGACGGCAAGCCGTATCTTCCAGCCGCTTCGTCGCCGCGGCGATGGCGTCAGCGTCCTGATCGAGGCCGATGAGCAGGCCGTCGTCGTTCAGCCGCTCCGCCAGCGCATGGGAATGGCCGCCGCCGCCGAGGGTACAGTCTACGTAAACCCCGCTGGGATTTCCTATAAGATTGTCAATCGTTTCCTCGCGGAGAACGCTAACATGATGAAACGCCATAATACCTCCTAAAACTCAATATCCAGAGATTCGTCCAGACTTTCGGCGATCTCTTCCATATCTGGCACGATCTTGGCCGCATATTCTTCGTACGCCTCCTGGGCCCAGATTTCTATCTTATCGCCCGTCCCCAGTATGGTCACGTCCTTTTTCAACTGGGCGTACTCGCGCAGCGTCCCCGGAATCAGAATGCGTCCCTGCCGGTCAAATTCAACTTCAGCGGCGCTGCCGAACAAAAAGCGCTTGAAAGCCCGGACATTTTCCTTCGAAGCCTTCAGCTTTTTCATGCCGTTGGCCAAATTGATCCACGCTTCCATCGTATACACGGAGAGACAACCTTCCAGTCCACGGGTGACTACGAAGGAAGATCCCAATTCGTCGCGGAATTTCGCAGGCAGGATCACGCGGCCCTTCGCATCGATCGTATGCGAATATTCTCCCATGAACATCTTGTCGTCATCTCCTTCCCGTCGCTTTCACTTTTCACCACATTTTACCACATTTCAACACCTCGTGACAACAAATATCAGCCCATTCGCGGGAACTATATATAAAAAATCACCATGCAGGCTGCATGGTGATTAAAAAGAATAGGTACAGATTCATATTATATTGGGTTTATACGGCGCAAATAGCCTGCATCACATCGTCGTCTACGACGATGTCCTCCTGCCGCAGCGCCGTCAAATCGCAGCGCCGCGCCAGCTCTTCCAGCGGATACCGAGCCCGTTCGGATACCAGGCCTCCTTTGTACGCCAAATAGGATAGTACGCTGTCGCGGTCGGCTCCGCCATCCCGCAGGCTCTCTATCGTAATGCCCTGCTGCCGCTTCGACAAACGGCGGCCTTCTCCGTCGATCAGCATGGGCACGTGAGTGTACTGCGGCGCAGGATAGCCGAGGTATTCGATGAGCCAAATCTGCTGCGCCGTCGACGACAGCAGGTCGCGGCCCCGCAGGACGTGGGTAATGCCCATCATCCCGTCGTCGACGGACACGGCCAGCTGATAGGCATACAAGCCGTCGGCACGACGTACGACGAAATCGCCGCAGGCCCTCGGCAAATACGCTTCCTGCCGGCCATACACGCCGTCGCAGAACGACACGGCGGCAGCGGGCACGTGGACGCGCCACGACGGGTCTTTCTGCATCGCAGCTCGTTCCGCCGCCGTCATGCCGTAGCAATGCCCGTCGTACACGCTTCGCTCGCCGGCGTGGGGCGCGCCGATAGCCTGCAATCTGGCCCGGCTGCAGTAGCAGGGGTACAGCAGGCCGCCGCGCTGCAGCACCGACAGCGCACCGTCGTACAGAGCATATCGTTCCTGCTGCGTATACGGCCCGGACGATCCGCCCCTATCGGGCCCTTCGTCCCAGGTCAGCCCCAGCCACTGTAAGTCCCGCATCAGGGCGTCGGCAAATTCCTTTTTCGACCGCTGCTCGTCGACGTCTTCCATGCGCAGGACCAACGTGCCGCCGGCTTGCCGGACCTGAAGCCAGCACAAAAATGCTGTCCACGCGTTTCCCAAATGCATGTACCCCGTCGGGCTGGGCGCAAAACGACCTCTCATGAGCTCACGACCTAATCGGGCAGCGACACGAGATTGCCGAACAAGCTCGCTTCTTCGCGGATTTTCCCTTCGCCGCCCATGACGCAGAGATTGCCGTCTTCCATGACCGAGCGGATCAAGGGAGCCAGGGCCCGGATATCGGCGGCCGTCGTCGCCAGCAGCTGATCCCGGCGTTTCTGCGCAACATCCGGCGTCGTCCCCGTAAAGTAACGGTTCATGGCTTTATCGCCGCGCAGGGACGGCGTAAGGGGCACGTCGATGCGGCTCAGCGTACCGATGACGTATTTCGTCATTTCCCGTTCAGACACGTCGAAGGTTTCCAAATAATCGGCCAGCTCGTTGTAAGCCTGAACTGTGCTGCCCAAATTCGGGTCCCGATAGGAGCAGAATACCATGTCGCCGTTGTCGTAGAATCGGGTAAAGGCGCCGTACGCGCCGCCCTGCACCCGTATCTTCGTCCACAAATACCCGTACTGCAGAATCGTGTCCAGCACCATGAGCGAGCCGGCGTAGGTGTACCCGTGGTCGCGGAAGTTGCCGCCCTTGGCGACGTACTGCACCGTGCCGCTGGTCATGATGCCTTCGTTCTTTTGTTCCATGACGAAATCGCACAGTTCCGTCCGGCGTTCCCCCTTGGGCATGGCATCAAGCCATTGAGGCAATGCGGCTGCGGCGGCTTTCTTTTCGTCGTCGCTGCCGGTAATTTCGATCGTCAGGCCGGCGCGGACGAAGATTTTCTTCATGACAGCCTGCAGCTTGGCGGCTACTTCGCCGCAGGTTTCGCCGATATTCGCCGCTATCTGGCTGATAAACTGGTAATAGGAAAATTCTCCAGCGTTGCAGAACGCTTCAACTGGCGACGTATAAGACAAAACGCGGTGCATGACGAGGATATGGCCGCGGCGGAAGGCGTCCATATCCCAGCCGGCCTTCGTTTCTTCAATCAGCTCGATCAGCCGTTCCTCATTCGTAAAGACCGTATCGAGGGAAATTTCCTTCAGCAGGCCGACGAGTTTGTCGATATGCTGGCTCAGGACTTTCGCCTTAAACTTGAATACGGGAACGTAATTCTTGTTGTTTTCCCGGTCTGAAAAGGCCGAAACAGTGCTGTCGATACCGCCTGTATGCAGGTCGATCAAAGACGCCAATTCGCCGTAGCCGTGGGCCTTCGTATCCAAGTCGCCCAAGATATCGCTCAGCAAGTAGACATAAGGTAGCTCTTCTGCCGTAATGCCGTGAAGGTCAAAATAGGCGTTGACATAAGTAATGCCGTTCGTCACGTCGGGAACGTGGCAGATATGGACGGAGCCCATCGTTTCTTCGTGCATGACGATCCGCTCCGCCTTATGCTCCAAGTCGTCCCGCGAAAGAGTCGGAATAGACAGCAGCGCTTCCGGAGAATCAGGCGTCGCCTGCCGCTTCTTTAAGGCTTCCGTCGCCGCCATGATGCCGGCAATGTCGTCCTCTGTCAGCGTCGCCTTATAGGCCGCCAGCTTTTCAGCCAGCTCGGCGTCGTGCCGCTCCGTCAGGCCCTGTTCCGGCACGAGGGAAATAAGGGCGTAATACGTATTATCCAGGACGTATTTCTGCAAAATACGTTCATAATAGCCCGTTTCTATGCCGTCGCGCAGTACCTTCAGCGCTCCTTCATAGGCCAGCGGCGCTAACGGATCGCCGTCGTAGAGCCACGAATCCATGCAGCGGATACCGTAAATCAGTCCCTTGGGGCGGCCGGCAAAATCGGCTTCGCGGAGCGTAAATTCGATGCGGTTCAGAGCCCCCTCCAGAAGCGTCTTGTCGATGCCTTTCTTCACCATATTGCCCAGTACGCGGCGGACGACAGGCAGTATCTTATCCTGCTTGTCCAGGTCGGAGCCGTTGACGGAAATCCCCCACAAGGGCTGTAGCAGCCCGTCCTGGAAGTCGCCGGAAATATCCTTGCCCACGCCGGCGTCGACGAGGGCTTTTTTCAGAGGCGCAGCCGGCGACAGCAGCAGGACGTACGTCAGGACCTTGAAGGCCAGGCCCAGCGTCGGGTCCAGGGCGTCGTCGACGACGTAAGTCAGGCTGTGCAGCGTCTTGTGCTCCGTTTTTTCTTCCTTGGCAATGCCGTACGGATAGGTCTTGACAACAGACGGCACCGGCGCCTGACGGCCGATAGCCGAATCGATCGGCTCCTTCGTAAACTTGCTCAGGTATTCGCCGTCTATGAAGGCCAGCGTCGCGTCGATATCCATGTCGCCGTACAGGAAGATATAGCTGTTCGACGGATGGTAATATTTGGCATGGAAGGCTGCGAAGGCTTCCTGCGTCAAGTTGGGAATATCGTCGGGGTCGCCGCCCGATTCGACGCCGTACGTCGTATCCGGGAACAAGTTCTCCATGACCCGCCGTTCGAGCTGCGAGTCGGGAGACGAGAACACGCCTTTCATTTCATTATATACGACGCCGCAGTACGTCAAAGGCGCATCGGGCGATTCCAGCTCGTAATGCCAGCCTTCCTGCATGAGAACCTGTTCGTCCGTCAGCATATTCGGGAAAAAGACGGCATCCAGATACACATCCATCAGATTTTTGAAATCGACGGCATTCCGGCTGGCTACGGGATACATCGTCTTGTCGGGAAAGGTCATGGCGTTCAGGAACGTATTCAGCGAGCCCTTGACTAATTCGACAAAAGGTTCCTTCAACGGGAATTTCCGCGAGCCGCACAAGACGGAGTGCTCGCAGATATGGGGAACGCCGGTGCTGTCCGACGGCGTCGTGCGGAAGGAAATGGAAAATACCTTGTTATCATCTTCATTTTGAATATATAACACCCGCGCTCCCGACTGAAGATGCTCCATTTCATAGGCCTGGCTTTCCAGCTCCTTGACGAAGACCGATCGGGTTACGCGAAATCCATGCAGCCCAGTCCCTGTTTCTAATTTCATCAACATTCCTCTTTTCTCTGTTATGATTGCAACACTATATTATTGTAAAATAAGGGCTTCTAACTCCGCTACGGAAGAAACGAAGAAATCCGGCGGAAACTGCCGCCATTCCTCCTCGTTGCCGTAGCCGTAGCCGACGACGATGACCGGCAGGCCCGTTTCGCGGGCTCCGCAGACGTCGTACTGCCTGTCGCCGACCATGACGGCCCGTTTCGCCTCGTCCGGGCCGATATGCTGCAAAATGCGGCGAATAATATCAGCCTTCGTGTCCGTGCCGCCTACGGCCGGGCCGGCAATCATTTCGACGTACGGCGCGATGCCGAATTTTTCACAGATAGCCTTGGCGTGAACCTCCGGTTTGGACGTGGCAACGAAGGAGCGTACGCCCCGTTCCTGCAGGCGCTGCAGCATGGGGACGACGCCGTCGAAGGCCCGGTTTTCAAACTTGCCTATCGTGCTGTAACGCTGCTGGAAATGAGCGTACGTTTCCCGCGCCTTTTCCTCGGAAAATCCAAAGGTATCGCGAAACGTCGTGACCAGGGGCGGCCCGACGATAATATGCTGATCCAGCCGGCCTTCCGTCGTTTCGCCCATCTGTATGAGGGCATATTCAACGGACTTGATGATTCCTTCCTTCGAATCAGTCAGCGTGCCGTCTAAATCAAATAAAACGGATGTATACATACAAAACCTCCTAATAGTTTCCAATCAGACCATATATACTATATCATGTTTGCCATTGCCGTGCTAGAGGGCGGCCCGCCTGCAGTTGCTTCGCGCCGGAAAATGAAGTACTATACTATATATACAGTTTAAACTTATAAGGAGGCGATACGCCGTGACAGAAGAAGAAAAAATTTTCGCCGGCTATATCTTCAACAACCGGTCGCCGGAACTCGTGGCGATGAAGCACAAGGCCCACAGCGCCTGCCTGCGCTTCAACCAGCTGGACGAATACGACCCGCAGCGCCTGCCTATCGTCAGGGAGTTTATCGGAGCCATTGGAACGGTGTATTACTTCCAGGGTCCCATCCAGTTTAACTACGGCTGCCATACCTTCATCGGCGAAAATTTCTTCGCCAACTTCAACCTCACCGTCATGGACGACGCCCGCATCTATATCGGCGACAACGTCTGCTTCGGTCCCAACGTATCTCTTATGGCGACGAATCATCCCCTCCTGCCGCAGGAACGGCTCGGCCTCGACGACGAAGGGCGCATGACCATGGCCGAGTACGCCGAAGACATCCATATCGGCCATAACGTCTGGCTGGCCTGCAACGCCACCGTCCTGGGCGGCGTGCGCATCGGCGACAACGTCGTCATCGGCGCCGGCAGCGTCGTCACCAAGGACATCCCCGACGGCTATCTGGCCTACGGCAATCCCTGCCGCCCCGTGCGCAGGATCACGGAACAGGACAGCCAAGTACGCCGCATGCTGCCGGAAGACCGGGAATATTTCAAACATAATTTTAAACTGTAATAATACGTAGGAGGTACGACGATGAAACTCATGATTGCTTCAGATATCCACGGCTCCGCATCCTGTTGCCGCAGATTGCTGGATGCCTTTCGCCGCGAGGAGGCACAGAAATTAGTCCTGTTAGGCGATATCCTGTATCACGGCCCGCGCAACGACTTGCCGAAGGAATACTGTCCCAAAGACGTAGCCGCCATGCTGAACGCCGCAAAGGACCGCATCCTCTGCGTACAGGGAAACTGCGACGCAGCCGTCGACCAGATGGTGCTGGACTTTCCCATTATGGCCAGCTACGCCCTCCTCTATTTAGGGAAGAGAACGGTCTTCGCAACGCACGGCGACGTCTTCAACACGGCGGCTCCGCCTCCCCTCGGCGCCGGCGACATCCTTCTTCACGGCCACACGCACGTGCCGGCCTGGGAACCCTTCGGCAACGGCAATCTATACCTGAATCCCGGCTCGATTTCCCTGCCCAAGGAAAACTCACCTGCCGGATATATGGTCATGACGGCCGACGAATGCCAATGGAAAACCATGGACGGCAGCCTGTACCATGCCTTGACGTTGTAAAATCGTCCGGCAGCGTCCTAAAAAGCAAAAAACGGATTCATCAAGACCAGGCCCGCAGGCCTATCCTGATGAATCCGTTCTTTTTATGTCTTATCCTTGCCGGCACCTGTTACCAATCACTGCAGTGACGGTTGTGGCGATGGCGGCGGTTGCAGTCGCGGTCGCGGTCATTATCGATATCCCGTTCCAAAATTCTGCCCGTGTCGGCGTCAATGGTGAGATCGCCTTCCCAAACAGAGTCGCTGTGAAAATCGACTTCGTAAACTCTGCGGCCGTCGTCATAATCCCGTTCTACGCGGTGGATTACTGCGCCGGGATATTCGTTTTTAACAATCTGTTCTGCATCCTGCATGCTGATGGCGAAGGCCGGTACGATGCCCATGCACGTCACAGCTGCAAGAGCCAGCAATGCGCTCAATTTCTTTTTCATCATCATTCCCCCTACAGACTATATCTTAGTATTTTTCCTTCCGTTCTAAAATCTTGCCCGTATCGGCGTCAATGGTCAATTCGCCGTCCCAGATGCTGTCGGTTCTGAAATCTACTTCATATACTCTGCGGCCGTCGTCGTAATCGCGGTCTACTCTATGAATCGTAGCGCCCGGATATTCTTTCAATACGATGTTTTCTGCATCCTGTGCGCTCATGCTGGCAAACGCCGTCGAAAATCCCATTGCACTTACAGCTAATACCGCTAAGATAGTTCCCATTTTCTTTTTCATACTCTAATACCTCCTAGTGTTTTTAGTTGCAGTAGTTTTTACACTTAAATTATTACATACTTCCGCCCCATTGTCAATATTTTTAATAATCATTATTTGTTAAAAATTTATTTAGAAGTAGTTTAGAGTTGTTTAGAAATCCTTTAGCATTGACAAAAAGCAGCCTCCCGACGGGTATTCGGAAGGCTGCTTCGGTACCGATGCAATTACTGCTGTGCTTTGCGCATAGCTTTCTTTCTGTCGTGCTTATCCAAAATGGCTTTGCGGATACGAATGCTCTTCGGCGTAACTTCGACGAGCTCGTCGTCGTTGATCCATTCAAGCGATTTTTCCAAGCCCATGACGCGGGGCGGAACGAGGCGCAGCGCTTCGTCCGACGCAGAGGAACGCGTATTGGTAAGGTGTTTTTTCTTGCAGGGGTTTACGTCGATGTCGACGTCGCGATTGCTTTCGCCTACGACCTGGCCGAGGTAAATTTCCTGAGCCGGCGAGATGAACATGTCGCCGCGGTCCTGCAGGTTGAAAATACCGTAGCCCGTCGTCGTGCCCGATTCAAAGGCGACTAAGCTGCCGCGCGTACGGCCGGGGATTTCGCCCTTCCAGGGAGCATAGCCGTGGAAGACGTGGTACATGATGCCGTTGCCCTTCGTAGCCGTGAGGAATTCGCTGCGGAAGCCGATGAGGCCGCGGGCCGGAATGATGAATTCCAGGCGCGTGTAGCCGGCAATGTCGACCATGTTGACCATTTCCGCCTTGCGAGTGCCGAGCTTTTCCATGACGGAGCCCATGAATTCCTGCGGCACGTCGATGGTCAGGGCTTCCAGCGGTTCGCATTTCTGACCGTTGATTTCCTTCGTAATGACGCTGGGCTTGCCGATCTGCATTTCATAGCCTTCGCGGCGCATTTCTTCGATGAGGACGGCAATGTGCAGTTCGCCGCGGCCCGATACCTTAAAGGCGTCGGCGCTGTCCGTTTCTTCGACGCGGAGGGATACGTTGGTCTGCACTTCGCGGAACAAGCGGTCGCGGAGATGGCGGCTCGTGACGAATTCGCCTTCCTGGCCGGCGAAGGGGCTGTCGTTGACGTAGAAAATCATCGACAAAGTCGGTTCGTCAATGTTGATTTTCGGCAAGGCTTCCGGATTCTGCGGGTCAGCTACGGTTTCGCCGATTTTCAGGTCAGGAATGCCGATGATGCAGGCGATTTCGCCCATAGCTGCTTCTTCCGTTTCCGTCCGCTTCAATCCTTCGTACGTGTATACGCGGCCGACTTTAGCGCGGCGCTGGCCTTCGCCGTCGGTAATAACGACGTTCTGGTTCGGACGGAGGCGGCCGCGGACGATACGGCCGATGGCGATTTTACCGACGTAGTCGTCGTAATCCAGGGTCGTAACCATGAACTGCAGCGGGCCGTCGATATCGCCTTTAGGGCAGGGGCAGTATTTAATGATAGTTTTAAACAGCGGTTCCAAATCACTGCTGTCGTCGTCCATAGAATACTTGGCGATGCCGTCGCGGCCGTTTGCGTAGATGACCGGGAAATCGAGCTGGTCGTCGTTGGCTTCCAATTCCATGAACAGTTCCAGTACTTCGTCTTCGACTTCCGAAACGCGGGCTTCGGGCTTGTCGATTTTATTGATAACTACGATAGGCTTCAAATTCTGTTCCAGCGCCTTGCGCAGTACGTATTTCGTCTGCGGCATAGGGCCTTCGAAGGCGTCGACGAGCAACAGTACGCCGTCGACCATATTCAGAACACGTTCTACTTCGCCGCCGAAATCGGCATGGCCCGGCGTGTCGACGATATTGATCTTGACGCCTTCATGCATGACGGACGTGTTTTTGGACAGGATCGTAATGCCCCGTTCCCGTTCGATATCGCCGGAGTCCATGACTCGTTCGGCAACCTTTTCATTGGTGCGGAAAACGTGGCTCTGCTTAAGCATTGCGTCGACCAATGTCGTTTTGCCATGGTCAACGTGGGCAATAATTGCAATATTGCGAATATCTTGACGTTCCATCTAATGTCCTCTCTCCTATGTCAAATAATGATAAGTATAGTTAGTTCGTAACTCATAGAGTATAGCACAAAAAGCCCCGCTTGACTACACGTCGCAGGGCTTTTTACAGAAAAATACGATGAAATTTACCTAGTCCTCGCCGATGATCCGAACTTCCGGCTCTAAATGGACGCCGTGGGCCAGTTCGACGCGGCGCTGCACTTCGTGAATAACCTGCAGGACGTCTCGGGCCGAGGCATGGCCCCGGTTGACGACGAATCCGGCATGCTTTGTCGATACCTGCGCGTCGCCGCACGACAAACCCTTCAGGCCGGTCTGATCGATGAGCGTACCGGCAAAATATCCTGGGGGACGCTTAAAGGTACTGCCGGCGCTGTGCATTTCCAGCGGCTGCTTGCTGCGCCGCCGCTGCATAAGGTCATCCATGGTGCGCTGGATTTCGTCCTTGTCGCCGGGCCGCAGGAGCAGCTCCACTTCGACGACGAATTCCTGGGATTTCTGAAACCGGCTCTGGCGATAACCAAAGCCCAGATTCGGCGCACTGTACGTATGGACGCCGCCGGTACTGCTGACCGTGCGGACGCGGGACACAACGTGGCTCATTTCGCCGCCGTATGCGCCGGCGTTCATGAAGACGGCGCCGCCCAGCGTGCCGGGTATGCCACAGGCAAATTCTATGCCCGTCAATCCCTGTTCCTGCGCAAATTGGCAAATATCCTTCAGCATATAGCCCGCGCTGACCAGCATCTTGCCGTCATGGCAGGACAAGACCTTCTTCAGGCGGTTCAGCTGGATGACGACGCCGCGGATGCCGCCGTCCCGGACGAGGACGTTCGATCCGCCGCCCAAGACCGTCACGGGCAATTCCAAGGAGCGGGCGATGCGGATGGCCACAGACATCTCCTTTACCGACGCCGGCAGGACCAGAATATCGGCCGGGCCTCCGACGGCAAAGGTCGTATGCTCGCTCATGGGCGCGTCGAGAATGATGTTGTCCATCGGCGTATACTTGCTCATCTGCGCCGCAAAACTTGTCAATGCGTACTTATTTATCAAGAATGCTCATTCCTTCTGCCATTGCGTTCTGAATTACCTGATACACTTCTCCGGCCATCGCCTGCCAGCGGTTGTATTTCTGCAGGTAAGCCATAGCCGTTTCGTTCTTTTTAAGCTGTTCCGCCATGCGGTTCAGCTGTTCGATTTTCTTGCGGATCGGCTTATTGCCCATGGATTCGGCATAAGCCAGCTGGGCCTGCATGATGAGGAAATCCTGCACCAAATGGGCCGTCTTTTCGTCTTCGGCCAGCACCTTGCCCGCCTCTACCAGTTCTACATATTCCTTGCAATTTTGAATCGCTTTTGCCAACTCATTGGCTTTATCGTATAATTCCACTCTTGTTTACCGCCTTTTCCTTAGGTTAAATGATCGATGCCGACGCCACCCTTGGCCATGCCGGGAAATCCGAGCTGGCGCAGCGCTTCATACGAAACGATGGCGACCGTATTCGATAGGTTCAGACTCCGCGCTTCTTCGGCCATGGGCACGCGGAAGCAGCTGTCCGGATACTGCTTAAGCAATTCTTCCGGCAAGCCCTTCGTTTCCTTGCCGAAGACGAGCATGTCGTCTTCTTGAAACTGAATATCGGCATAACACTGGTTTGCCTTTGTCGTCAAATAAAAAAAGCGGTGGCCTTTGTATTTTTCCAGCACTTCATCGAAGTTTTCATGAACCTGTACATCTACGAGATGCCAATAATCAAGGCCGGCGCGCTTTAAATGCTTGTCGTCGATAGAAAACCCCAAGGGTTTTACCAAATGCAGCGTCATCTTATTCGCCGCGCATAACCGGGCTACGTTGCCCGTATTGCCGGGAATTTCCGGCTCTACCATTACAATATGCATAGTATCAATCACTCTCCAACGAATATTGTACAAGATTTCCCGTAGGAGCACAAGAGGAAAGGCCGGCCATGTATTCATTGATTTTTTTTATCATGCATGGTATAATATAAATAATAATTATTCTTTAATTATTATTTTCAAAAATCAAAAGAGAGGTGTTTTCACATGGATACATTTGATAACATTGCCCAGTACCCCATCTACTTTGCCCCCGGCTGTCGCCTCATGCAGCTGGAACCTGCCATGGTTTCGGAAGTGTACGATTACCTGCGGAAATTATTCGGCAACATCCGCCTGTACACGCGCTGCTGCGCCTTTGACGACGCCAAACAGCACGATGAAGAAGCCGTTTTCATCACCTTGTGCGACTCGTGCTTCAAAATCTACGGCGAAACGTACGCCAACCTCCACATGCGCGATTTCTGGAGCGTATACGACGAATACAAGACCATCTATCCCTTAGGCGACAACGAAGCCAAACTCCGCGACGCCTTGGACTCAACCATGTGCGCTCCCGCTCCGATTAAAGCGATGCGCCCCTTCTTCGACGAATGGAAGACCTGGAGCACCAGCCACCGGGAACCGGAAAAATAAGGAGGCTCCTCCCATGAAATTCACGTACTACGGTCATGCAGCCTTTTCGCTGTCTGACGAAACGACTACGATTCTCTTCGACCCGTTTATTACGGACAATCCGTGGACAAACGTCTGTCCCGCCGACATTGACTGTCAGTACGTCGTCTTGACCCACGCCCACGGCGACCACTACGGCGACGTCGAAGCCATCGCCAAGAAAAACGACGCCTTAGTCGTCAGCACGGCTGAAGTAGCGGGCAAAGCGGCCGCTGCAGGCTGCCGGGCTCACGCGATGCACGTCGGCGGCAGTGCCTCTTTTCCCTTCGGCACGATTCGCCTGACGCCGGCCTTTCATGGATCGGGCGTCGAAGGCGGCATGGCCTGCGGCGTCATCGTCGAATTCGGCGGCAAGCGCGTCTACTTCGCCGGCGATACGGGTCTGTTTTCAGACATGAAAATCCTCGACCGCTTCGGCAAGATCGACTGCGCCATTCTCCCCATCGGCAACAACTTTACCATGGGCATAGACGACGCGGCCTTGGCGGCCTTGTGGATTCAGCCGAAGTTCGTCATCCCCGTCCACTACAAGACGTGGCCGATCATCGACGCCGACCCGCAGGAATATAAGCAGCTTACGGAAAGCAAGTACAATATTCCCGTCCAGGTCGTCGAACCGGGAACGACATACGAATTCTAAACAACTGCATAAACAAGAAACGGCCCTGTCGTGAAAGTATCTCCTTTCATGGCAGGGCCGTATTTCATATATTTATCTTCTTTCGTATTCCCGTTCTACGCGCTGTTCCAGCAGGGCCGCTTCGCGTTCGATGCGCTGAATGGCCTCGGTCATATCCCGCACGTACTGCTCGTCTGTAATAGACTGTAAATTGACGCGGACGCTGTAAAAAGCCGACCGCATGGCAGAGCGGGCGTTCATGGCCGCAATGGCTCCGTCCGTAATAACCCACTTATTGCCGTAGCGCACGGTCTGCTCCGCCAGCTGCACGAGGACGAAAATATCCTTTCCCAGAGAAAAGGGGATTTCCGCCGCTTCCTTGAAGGCCTGCTGCACAATGTCTTTCCGATTGGGCGTATCCTTAGGGAGCCGCACGGCCCGGATTACGCCGTCAAAAGCCGCCGCGTCCTCGGCAATACCGGCCAGATAGCGTATGCGCAGGTCTCGGGCCTGTTCCTTAATGGATTCCATCAGCTTGGCCACGTCTTCATACCCTTTTTTACCGAGGGTCAGGTTTGCCACCATCTCGACGAGGGCCGCCGCCGAGGCCGCCGTCATGGCCGCGATGCCGCCGCCGCCGGGAACAGGCTCCTTAGAAGCCGTCGCTTCCAGCAGGGCGTCGAGGGGCATGGACTGGAAGCGGCTGAAATCGGGCTTAGAACAATCCTGTGATAACGCCATTTTCATCGATATCCATTCTATTAGCAGCAGGAACCTTCGGCAAGCCCGGCATCGTCATAATGTCGCCAGTCTGGCAGACGATAAAGCCTGCACCGGTGCAGACGCGCACGTCCTTGACGGTAACGGTGAAGTCCTTCGGCGCGCCGAGGAGAGACGGATCGTCGGACAAGGAATACTGCGTCTTCGCTACGCAGAGAGGCATCTTGTCGAGGCCGAATTTTTCCAGCTCGGCCACCTGTTTCTGCGCTTTGCTTTCAAAGACGACGCCTGCGCCGCCGTAAATCTTTTTGACGATCGTTTCCATCTTCTGGGCGATGGTGTCGTTTACGTCGTACAGCGGCTTGTACGGCGTCTGCGGCTGGGCGATGAGCTGCAGTACCTCTTCTCCCAATTCTACGCCGCCCTTGCCGCCTTCGGCCCAGCAGTTATTGAGGGCTGCGTCGACGCCGTAATCGGCGCAGAGCTGGCGGAGCGTCGCGATTTCCGCATCCGTATCGGTAGCAAATTTATTGATGCCGACGACGACGGGAACGTCGTAGGTACGCATATTTTCCACGTGCTTAGCCAAATTGGCAAAGCCCTTCTTCAAGGCTTCGATATTTTCTTCCTGCAAGTTCTTCTTGTCTACGCCGCCGTGCATTTTAAGAGCCCGGACTGTTGCGACGACGACGACGGCGTTCGGTTTAATGCCGGCGAAACGGCACTTAATGTCCATGAATTTTTCCGCGCCGAGGTCTGCGCCGAAACCGGCTTCCGTAACGGCGATCTCGCCCATCTTGAGGGCCAGCTTCGTAGCGACGACAGAGTTGCAGCCATGCGCGATGTTGGCGAAGGGGCCGCCGTGTACGAGGGCCGGCGTGTGCTCGATCGTCTGGACGAGGTTCGGCTTGATGGCGTCCTTCATGAGGATAGCCATTGCGCCTTCGACGCCGAGCTGGCGGGCCGTCACGAGGTTGCCGTCCAAGTCATAAGCTACGGTGATGTCACCCATGCGCTTCTTCAAGTCCATGAGGTCGCTGGCCAGGCACAGGGCCGCCATGATTTCCGAGGCAACGGTAATCATGAAGTGGTCTTCCCGCGGGAATCCGCAGACCTTGCCGCCCATGCCGACGACGATGTTGCGCAGGGCCCGGTCGTTCATGTCCATGACGCGCTTCCAGATGACGCGGCGCACGTCGATGCGCAGGGCGTTGCCCTGATGAACGTGGTTGTCGATGGCAGCGGCCAGAAGATTGTTGGCCGCCGTAATAGCGTGCATGTCGCCTGTAAAATGGAGATTAATATCTTCCATCGGCAGTACCTGCGAGTAGCCGCCGCCGGCAGCGCCGCCCTTAATGCCGAATACGGGGCCAAGGGAAGGTTCGCGAAGGGCGACGACGGCCTTATGCCCCATGTAGTTCAGCGCCTGGGCGAGGCCGATCGTCGTCAGCGTCTTGCCTTCGCCGGCCGGCGTCGGCGTAATAGCCGTGACGAGGACAAGCTTGCCGTCTTCGTTTTTCGAAAGGCGCTTGATAGCGTCAAAGGAAATCTTTGCCTTATATTTACCGTATAATTCCAAATCATCGTCAGTTAATCCGACTTTTTCCGCAATCTTTACGATCGGTTCCAGCGCGGTCTGCTGTGCAATTTCAATATCGCTTAATACCTGTGCCATGATTTGCGTCACTCCTGTTCGTAGCATAAAAAAATACCGACACTTCTGGAAATGTTGCCCAGACGGTCGGCTTCGCGTCAATCATGCTCCCCGTGGTTGATTCCACTTCCGTCAGTCACATGATTATGGACTTATTATACAAGAATTCTCCGTATACTGTCAATGACATTTGCCCCTTCTCCGCTGGATACAGCCTGGCTCCACAAAAATCAAAAAAAGGGGAAATCACCTGGCCCATGTCAGCTAGTACGAAAAGAAGCCGGTTCACAGAGAACCGGCTTACAGGCCATAGCAGTATGATTATATGTCGATTTCCTGTACGTCGCCGAAGGATACGGGGCCGCCGATAAAAATGCTGCGCAGCTCCTTGTCTTCTCCTTCTACGGCCGCGGCGATGGCAATCGCGCCGCCAGGCTGCTGAATCGTGCAGGACACGTTCTTTTTGCCTACGCAGGCCAGGGCCGCCGCTACAGCCGCCGAGCCTGAGCCGCAGCTCTGTTCCCAGTACAGCGTATCCGTCTCCGTCACGTATACGGCGGGGACCATATGCAGATGGGCCGGGTCAAAGAGGACGAGGCCGAACGCGTCCAGCTGTTCGTCCGACGCATAGTCCTGCAAGGCCGTCCAAAACATGTCCTTGTATTCCATTTCCGCTCCAGAGGCAAAGTGGACGAAATGAACGATGCCCGGCAGCTCGACGCGGAAAAAGCGGCTCGGCATGCCGCCTACGTCGAGAAGAACTGCTTCGACAGACAAGGGCAGGGGCATTTCGATATAGGCGTCGTAGGCCCCGTCGGGGCGCTTTTTCGCCTGGGCCTGGAGAATGCCTTCGCAGCCCGAACAGGACACGGCATATTCGCCCCTATCTCCACCGGCCAGCTGCAAGGCATAGGCCGCAGCGGAGCGGGACGCGTTGCCGCAGAATTCGCCGCCCATCATGTCGACGCGTAGCGGCTGGCCTTCCGTCATGGATAAATACGCGACCTGCTCGGCGTCGACGCCCTTATCTTTCAGGAGCTTTGCTGCCAAGAAGCTACGCTGTTCCGGCGCGACATCGCTCAGCACAAATAAGGTCGTATTACCGCTGGGGTCTGCTTTTACATATTGCAGTTTCACGTTGCTCAACTTCCTTTCTATCTGATAAAAAAGGTACCGGCCATGCCGATACCTTTTTCTGTAATGCGACTTTTATTTCTTGACGAGTTCTTCTTCTACCTGAATGTGAAGTTCGTGAAGTTGTTTTTTCGTAACTTCCGACGGAGCTTCGCTCATAGGGTCGATAGCGTTCTGCGTCTTCGGGAAGGCGATGACGTCGCGGATGGACTTGCGTTTGAGCATGAGCATGATCATGCGGTCCAGGCCGAAAGCCAAGCCTCCATGAGGAGGAGCACCGTATTCGAAGGCCCGGAGCAGGAAGCCGAATTTCTGTTCCGCTTCTTCTGGCGTAAGGCCGATAGCCTTAAATACGCGCTGTTGCAAATCAGGCTGGTAAATACGGAGGGAACCGCCGCCCAGTTCGACGCCGTTGAGAACGAGGTCGTATGCCTTGGCATAGACGTGAGCCGGGTCTGTTTCCAGTTTATCCAGGTCTTCGTCGCGGATAGCCGTGAACGGATGATGCATGGCGACGTAGCGTTTTTCTTCTTCGCTGTATTCGAACATGGGGAAATCAACGACCCAGGTGAAGGCGAATTTGCTTTCGTCGATCATGTTCATGCGGCGGGCCATTTCCTTACGCAGTTCGCCGAGAGCTGCTGCGACGACGGCCGGTTTGTCGGCAATCATGAGAACCAAGTCGCCCGTTTCGCTGCCGCACTTTTCGCCGATAGCTTTGAGCGTATCTTCGCCGAGGAATTTCTTAACCTGCGATTTCAGCGTGCCGTCTTCCATGAAGCAGATCCATGCCAGGCCCTTGGCGCCGTAGCGGGATACGTATTCGACGAGGTTGTCCAGTTCGCGGCGCGGAATGCCGGCGTCGCCCTTGACGTTGATGGCCTTGACCTGGCCGCCGTTGTCGACAACGGAGCGGAACACTTTGAATTCCGTATCGCGGACGAGGTCCGTAATGTCGGTAAACTTCATATCGAAGCGCAGGTCCGGCTTATCAGAGCCGTAGTTTTCCATGGCGTAGTCCCAGGTCATGCGGTGAATCGGCAGTTCTACGTCGTGGCCCAGCGTTTCCTTGAAGATATAGTGAACCATTTCTTCGACGAGCGTCAAGATTTCTTCCTGATCCATAAAGGACATTTCCATGTCCAGCTGAGTGAATTCAGGCTGGCGATCGGCGCGCAGGTCTTCATCGCGGAAGCAACGGGCGATCTGATAGTAGCGGTCCATGCCGGAAATCATGAGCAGCTGTTTGAAAATCTGCGGAGACTGGGGCAAGGCATAGAACTTGCCTTCGTTGACGCGGCTCGGTACGAGGTAGTCGCGGGCGCCTTCAGGCGTGCTCTTGCACAGCTCCGGCGTTTCGATATCGATAAAGCCGTGTTCGTTCAGGAACGTGCGCATAGCGTGTTTTACTTTATGGCGCATGATGAGGTTGTTCTGCATTTCCGGACGGCGCAGGTCGAGATACCGGTATTTCAAGCGGATCTTTTCATCGACGTCGATGTTGTCTTCAATGTAGAACGGCGGCGTCTTGGACGAGTTGAGAATACGCAGCTCTTCGCAGCGGATTTCAATCGTGCCGGTCTTCATCTTCGGGTTTACCGTATCCTTATCGCGCATGCGCACGACGCCGCGGACAGCCAGAACGTATTCCGTACGGACCTGTTCGGCCTTTTTAAAGGAAACTTCTTCGTAATCCGGCGAGGCTACGACCTGTACAATGCCCGTACGGTCGCGGAGATCGATGAAAATCAATCCGCCGTGGTCGCGGCGGCGTTCCACCCAGCCGCACAGAATTACTTCTTTGCCATTGTCCGCTTCGCTGACTTCAGCGCAATATTGCGAGCGGTGCAAACCTTCCATTGTATCCATGAATGAATCATCCCTTCTTATGTGTTTCCATATATGCAACAATTCCGTCGATCGGAACGCTGACTTGCTCTTTCGTAGCCATATCGCGGACCTGAGCCTGGCCGGCGGCCAGCTCTTCTTCGCCGATAATGACGGTATAATCGGCTTCCAGGCGGTTCGCCGATTTCATCTGCCCCTTCATGCTGCGGCCCATCGTGTCGATTTCGGCATACATGCCCTTGGCACGAAGCTGCTGCTGGAGGCTGAAGGCTTCCGTCTTAGCCGCGTCGCCGAGGGCTACGATGAATACGGGCCGCTTCTTTTCCACCGGCGGCAGCAGGCCTTGCTCCTTCAAGGTCAGGAGTAGCCGTTCCATGCCGATGGCAAAGCCGATGCCCGGCGTCGCCGGACCGCCCACTTCTTCGATGAGGCCGTCATAGCGGCCGCCGCCGCAGACCGTACTCTGAGCCCCTAAGGGAGCGTACATGATTTCAAAGGCCGTATTCGTATAATAATCCAAGCCGCGGACAAGGCGCGGGTCCAATTCGTAAGGAATGCCGATCTTCGTCAGGTATTCCTGAACCTTCGCAAAGTGTTCCTTGCAGTCGTCGCAAAGGTTGTCCGTCAGCTCGGGAACGCCGACAGCCGCCTGCTTGCAGCCTTCTTCCTTGCAGTCGAGGACGCGCAGGGGATTCTTTTCCAGACGGGCCTTGCAGTCGTCGCAGAGCTGCTCTTTTTTATCGGCGAAGAAATCGAGGAGCTTCTGCCGGTAAATGGGACGGCATTTCGGGCAGCCGACGGAATTGAGATGAAGGACTAAGTCGTTCAGTCCCAATTCGCGGAACAGCTGAAAGGCCATCGCGATGATTTCCGCATCGACGGCCGGGTCCTTCGAGCCGATTTCTTCAACGCCGAACTGATTAAACTGGCGGTACCGTCCGGCCTGAGGACGGTCGTGACGGAACATAGGCCCCATGTAATAGAACTTATGAACCTTCGGGTCGCCGTATAATTTATGCTCCAAATACGCGCGGACGACGGACGCCGTATTTTCAGGGCGCAAAGTCATGCTGCGGCCGCCGCGGTCATTGAAGGTGTACATTTCTTTCGTAACGACGTCGGTCGTCTCGCCGATGCCGCGCAAAAACAATTCGGTACTTTCAAACAAAGGGGTACGAATTTCGCCGAACCCGTAAAGCGAACAGATCTGACGGATTTTCTGCTCTAAAATCTGCCAATCTGCCGTTTGTTCCGGCAAGAAATCCTGCGTACCTCTGGGTGCGGTAATTGCCATTACAAATCCTCTCCTCCATATATGATAGCACACAAACGGCGGCGCTGCCTCATGTTTTCCGGCAGAGCCTCTATATATCTGTCTATGTCCTTAGGCATGTACAGCTTTTCCAGACTGTGGCCGTCGCTGCGGACAAATTTCGTCGCTCCCCCCGGCCCGGCGGCCAGGACGGTTCCCCGTTCTTCCATCATTTCGATGTTATAGGGGCTGATCGCTCCCGGCAAGGCGTAGCCGACGTTGGCGAAACTGGCGGCCATATAGGTCTGCCGATACATATAATACGGCCCGTAGCCGCCTTCCTGCAGCGTTTGCCGGCACACGTCCAGCATAGCGCCCACTTCCTCGGCAGAAGGGATGTCCTCCCGCAGGGGGTGATGAAATAAAGGCGCCCGTTTTTTTAATGCTAACGTATGAATTGTAACATTTTCTGGGTGCAGTTGGCAAACAATTTCCATATTTTCCCGCATATCCTCTGCGGTTTGGCCGGGAAGGCCGGCGATAAAGTCCATATTGACGACGGGAAAGGCCATTTGTCTGCATCGCTCGTACATGTCGTATATATCTTCCGTCGTATGCCGCCGCCCGATGGCGTCGAGAAGGCGCTGCTGCATCGTCTGGGGATTGACGCTGATACGTGTCACGCCGCTGCGGCGCAGCAAGGCCAATACGTCTTCCGATGCCGTATCGGGCCGCCCCGCTTCGACAGTCCACTCTTCCGCGCCGGCAAAGACGGAGCTCATGGCCGTCATCAGCCGCCGCAGTATTGGCAGGGGCAGGCACGTCGGCGTGCCGCCGCCTACGTAAGCCGAGCGGATGCGCAGGCCGTACTGCCGGCACAAACGGCCCATATCTTCTATATCGGCGACGATGGCGTCGGCAAAATCCTGAAGTGCGCCATCGTTCTCTTCTCCGATAAGACGCGAAGGAAAGGAACAGTACACGCAATGGCTGGGACAGTAGGGAATGCCGACATATACGGAAATATCCTTCTTGCCGCCCGTCACATAGGGCCGCTGCACCGCCGCCATCTGGACGAGAAACTTCGCCGTGTCTTCCGCTACCTCATACCGGCTGCACAGATGACGACGGACTGCTTCCGCATCCATCCCTTCGTCAAACAGGCGATGAACTAATTTGGTAGGTCGCACGCCGATGAGCGTTCCCCACGGGCTCTTGGGCTTGCCGCTGAACTGTTCGTGCCAATGGAGGAGGCAGTCCTTGATATCGGCCCGCTCGGCTCCCGGCCGGGACAGCCAGGCTTCCGACCGCCAGGTGCCGTCGCCGCCGAAGACGCAGGACAAACGGAGACGGCCGTCCCGTTCTTCCAGGACGACCGCTGCGCCTATAGTACGGCATTCGCGGCCGCCGACATAGCCCAGGGAGGCCATGACCTGGCCGACGAGGGAGTGATATCGTTCGGGGCCGCTGTAGCTGTAGGTCTGAAGGTCCGGCGTATTATTCATGTTCGCCTTGTTCAGCCTCCCGTTTCTTTTCACATTCTTCACAATAGCCGTATACCTTGAGCTGATGATCTACCGTATGGAAATGGAGGCGCTTCTGCAAAATAGACTCCAGCGTTTCCAGCAGGTCGTCCTGGCATTCCCACACCTTGCCGCAGCCCATGCAGATCAGGTGATGATGGAAATGGCCTTCGTTGTCTCGGTCGTTCAATTCGTAGCGGCTGCAGCCGTCGTCGAAATCGAGTTTTTTCAGAAGGTCCATTTCCGTAAACAAGTCGAGCGTCCGATATACCGTAGCCAGGCCGATGTCCGGAGACATCTTCTTTACGATTTCAAAGACCTCTTCGGCGTTCATGTGGCGGATATCGCTTTCGACGAAGGCCCGCAGGATGACCTGCCGCTGCGACGTCATCTTGCATTTCTTGTCTTTTATCTTGTCTTTCATGCGCTTCATCATGATATTCATGATTTCTTCTTTACTGGTGTTGTTAGTTTCCATATGTATTCATCGCCTTTTCTTTATACGTATTGTAAAACCACAAATGCTTGCACAAAATCTGCAGGACCGCCGTTACGGGTACAGTCAGTATCATGCCGGCCACGCCGAACAGCGTGCCGCCGATGAGCAGCGCGATGACGATGACGACGGGGTGGAGGCTGATAACTGCCCCCATGACCTGCGGCATGATGAGGTGGCTGTCTATCTGCTGAATGATGACGTAAAATACGAGGACCTTGACCGACAAGGTCAGGTCGACAGTCGCTCCCAGCAGGATAGCCGGTATGGCTCCCACGATAGGTCCGACGATAGGAACCCACTCTGTAATAGCCGCAATCAAGCCGATGACCATGGGATAGGGAACGCCCATAGCCCACATGCCGAGAAAGGTCAGCGTGGCGATAATGCAGCTCATGAGCAGCTGGCCGCGTATGTAGCGGCTCAGCACCGTGTGTATTTCATCAAACACCACCGCCAGCTGAGGACGGTAGTGCTCCGGGTAAATATTGACAAAGGACCGTACCATGCGGCCGCCGTCCTTCATGAAGTAAAACGTAATGAAGGGGACGACGAAAAATTCCACGACCGTGCCGGCTATGACGAAGACGGAGCGGATGAGGTTGGTCACGCCTTCTACGCCGTAATTGCCGACCTTGACGAAGGCGTCGTTGATGATGACCTTGATCTGCTCGGGAATGTAAAACTGCGTCTGTTCGTTTTCCAGCTGGTTGACCAGCGCCGCCGTCTGGGCCACCAGGTTGTTGAAGTTGGCCGCCAATAAATTCAGCTGATACAGCAGCGGCTTGAGTATGACGTTCGTCAGGCCGGTCATGACCAGGATAAACGTAAAAAACGAAAGGAGTATGGCTATGTCCGCGGGCAGACGCCGATTCGTCAGCTTGTAGCACAGGCGCATAAACAGATTTCGCATCGGCATCAGGATGAACGTCAGGATCAGCGATATGACGACGGGCCAGTAGATGGAATGGACCAGCAGGAACAGCGCGCCGGCGAGAGCCGTCAGGGTGACGCGCAGCCAGAACTGGGATTCCTTGTACATAGACATGGCTTACCAGCCTCCGTATAGGAAGGGGTTTCCCCGCCGTTCTTCCCCTATAGTCGATTCCGGCCCGTGTCCCGGCAGGACGACCGTATCGTCAGGCAGGCCCATGAGCTTGTCGTTGATGCTGCTGATGAGCGTGCGGGACGAGCCGCCGTATAAATCCGTACGGCCTACGGAGTAGCGGAACAAGGTGTCGCCGGAAAAGACGACGCCCTCGCCGTACAGGCACAGGCCGCCCGGCGTATGGCCCGGCGTTTCAATGACCGTAAAGGACAGGTTACCCAAGGTAATCGTATCGCCTTCATGGGCGATGTAATCGGGCGACGCGCATTCGATGGGATGGCCCATGAACAGGGACAGGTTGTTTCTGGAATTGCTGATTAAATCCTTATCGCCTTCGCCGATGTATACAGGGACGTTTTTACGGTTCCGCAGCTCCTGCAGAGCCCCGATGTGGTCAGCATGGCCGTGGGTCTGGAATATAAATTTTAAATGGAGCTGGTGATCTTCCAGGGCCTGGTTAATCTTATCGTAATCCCAGGCCGGATCGACGACCATCGCGTCTTTCGTCTCGCTGTCGTATACGATGTAGCAGTTCGTCATAACGGGCCCCAACATCATTGTCATATATTTCATGCTCATATAAGTGTCCTCCTAAAATAATTTTTTGCTGTCTACGAGGATCGTAACCGGGCCGTGATTTTCCAGCGAAACGACCATTTCCGTCCGGAACCGGCCCGTAGCCGTGCGGATGCCCATGGCGCTCACGGCGGAGACGAACTTCTCATACAGCGCTTCGGCCAATTCCGGTGGCGCTGCTTCGGTAAAGCTGGGCCTGCGTCCATGGCGGGCGTCGCCGCACAGGGTGAATTGCGACACGACGAGCATGTCGCCGCCGATATCGACGAGGGATCGGTTCATCTTTCCCTTGTCGTCTTCAAAAATACGCAGGTTGGAGATCTTTTCCGCCATGTACAGCGCGTCCTTTTCGTCGTCGTCCTGGGCCACGCCCAGCAGGACCGTCAGGCCCAATCCTGCGCGGCCCGTTTCCACGCCTTCCGACGTCACGGACGACGTCAGCGTTCTCTGCACTACTGCTCTCATTGCTGTCCTCCTGTATAGCGCTGTACGAGGTATACGTCCTTCAAGCGCCGGATTTTCGTCGTGACGAATTCAAACTGAGCCAAATCCTTGATGCTGATGCTCATATGAATCGTAACGCTCTTCGTGTCGTTGACTTTCGCGTTGACAGACAGGACGGAAATCTTCATTTCCGCCAGGGCCGCCATGATTTCCGCCATGATGCCCGTGCGGTCGTAGGCGACGATTTCCATGCTGACTTCAAAGTTTTCATTGCTGCCGTATTCCCATTCCACGTCGATGAGGCGGTCGATGTCGTTCTGGTTGTTGCTGATATTAGGACAGTCGGCCCGATGGACTGAAACGCCGCGGCCCCGCGTAATAAAGCCGATGATCGGGTCGCCCGGCACGGGGCTGCAGCACTTGGCCAGCCGTACGAGAAGGCCCGGCTCGCCCTTGACCAGTACGCCCGTGCCGTTGGATTTGACGGGCTTCTTCGGCTTGAGCTTTTCTATCATAGACAGGCTGCTCTTTTCTTCCTGCTTCTGCAGTTCCTTCTTATGCAGCTCCAGCAGCTTGATGAGGACCGTATTGACGGCGAATCCGCCGTAGCCTACGGCGGCGACGAGGTCGTCTTCCGAGCCGGCGTTCATCTGCTTGGCAACCCGGGCCAGGCGGCCCGCCGTATTGATGGCCTTCCAGTCGTGGCCTAAGCGCTTGCATTCCCGTTCCAGCGCTTCAGCGCCTTTCAGAATATTGTCTTCTCTATTTTCCTTCTTGAACCAGTTGCGGATTTTCGAGCGGCTTTCGGAGCTGCCGACAATTTTCAGCCAGTCCAGGCTGGGCTTCCCGACCTTAGACGTGATGATTTCTACGATATCGCCGTTTTTCAGCGCGTAATCCAGCGGCACGATCTTGCCGTTTACCTTAGCGCCGACGCAGCGATGGCCTACGTCCGTATGGATACGGTAGGCAAAGTCGATGGGAATAGCCCCCTGGGGCAGGTCGATGACGTCGCCCCGCGGCGTGAAGACGAATACTTCGTCGGAAAAGGCGTCGAGCTTGAGGGCGTTGACGAATTCCTGGGGATTGCTCGTATCCTGCCATTCGAGGAGGTTGCGGAGCCAGCCCATCTTTTCGTCGAATTCGTTCTTGCCGGCGTTGGCGTTGCCTTCCTTATACCGCCAATGGGCCGCGACGCCGTATTCGGCGATGTGATGCATTTCCCAGGTCCGAATCTGGATTTCTACGGGCTGCCCTCTCGTGCCGATGACCGTCGTATGCAGGGACTGGTAGTTGTTCGGCTTCGGCATGGCGATGTAGTCCTTGAAGCGGTACGGCAGGGGCTTCCACAAGCTGTGGACGATGCCCAGGACACCGTAGCAGTCCTGAACGGAATCGACGATGACCCGGATGGCGAACAAGTCGTATACCTGGCTGAGATCGCGGTTATCTTTTTTCATCTTTTTATAAATGCTGTAAAAATGTTTCGGCCGGCCGTTGATCTCGCATTGGATATGGGCGTCCTCCAGGGCTTTGCGCAGTACGTCGATCGCTTCGTTGATGATTTCTTCACGGACGTGCCGCTTCTGCTTCATCTGGTCTACCAGGTCGTAATATTTATCGGGCTCCAAATAACGGAAGGACAAGTCTTCCAATTCCCACTTGATATTGAAAATACCGAGGCGATGAGCCAGGGGCGCGAAGATTTCCAGCGTTTCCTGGGCGATGCGCTTCTGCTTGTCGCTGCGCATGTACCGCAGGGTCCGCATGTTGTGCAGGCGGTCAGCCAACTTGATAACGACGACCCGCACGTCCTTGGCCATAGCCAGGAACATCTTGCGCATGCTGTTGAGCTGCTGGTCTTCCTTGGTCCGGTAATTGAGACGGCTCAATTTCGTAACGCCGTCGACGAGGAAGGCTACTTCCTTGCCGAAGAGATTTTTCAAATCGTCCAGCGTATAGTCCGTATCTTCGACGACATCGTGCAGAAGAGACGCCGTAATAGTCCGCGTGTCGATTTTCATATCCGCCAAAATCTGGGCCACAGCCAGCGGATGGAGGATATAGGGCTCGCCGCTGGCCCGGTGCTGTTCCTTATGGGCTTCGGAAGCTAAGGCATAGGCCTTCTTTACGTCGTCGCAGCCGGCGTCGGGAAGATAGTTGTGAATCGTATCGATTAAATGTTGAAACGCTTTATCCGGCTCGGTAAAGGCCGTTGCTGCATCTTTATGTTCCATACAAATTCCCCCTTAGGTCTTACTGTATTTCTGATATGTCGGCGACATATGCAGGCACATTTTCCCGGAGAGGACGGGAAAATAATAAGACGGGCCGTCTACGTCGCTTCGTATTTTTAAAACGCCTATTTCCTTCAGCACGAGGATCGCCGCATAAATGGCATGAGCTTCATACCGGTCGCCTTCAGCCGCCAAGGCGCGCTGCTGCACCTGCCATACGGGCATCCCCCATTCAGGAATGCATTTTTTCAAGGCCAAATATATATCTATCATAACTGTCCGGTCTAAATGGACAGGAATATCGGGGCCGCGCAGGTCCTGCACGACGAGCTGCGGCGACGCCACGCCGTTGAACTCGTTGCGTTCCAGCTGAAAGGCCACGTCGATGCAGTCGCCTTCCATGATTTCGTCGCAGGCCTCTGCCATAGACCATCCCACGCCGGATATCCGCGTATGCTTGCCGCTGCGCAGGACCAGGCGCAGGTGTTTTTTATCCCTGCCGATAGGCCGGGCTTCGTCGACCGTACAGCCTTGCAGGGAAAAAACGGGACGGCTGTTGCCCATGCCGTAGGGCTCCAGCTGGCTCAGCTCGCCGACCAGAGACAGGGTGATATCGTCGGGCCGGAGCTCGCCGTCCACGGCCAGCTGCGGAATATAGTCTTCTTCCTTCATGTGGGCCGCCGCATAGTCTATCAAGCGCTGGCGGAAGTCCTCGATGCGGTCGGCCTGTATGGAAAATCCAGCCGCCATGGGATGGCCGCCGTATTGAATCAGCAAGTCGTCGGCATACTGCAGGGCTTCGTACATATTAAAGCCGGCAATACTCCGGCACGAGCCCTTGCCGACGCCGTCGTGAACGCTGATGACCAGCGACGGCCGGTAATACTCTTCTACCAGCCGCGACGCCGCAATGCCGATAACGCCGGCATGCCAGTCCTGCCCGTAGGCGACGAGCACGCCGTCATCCCTTCTCTTCTCCGCTTCAATCTGCCGCACCGCTTGCCTGGCGATGTCGTGCTCTATATCTTGCCGTTCCTTGTTCAGCTCGTTCAGCTCTTCGGCAATGCGCCCGGCTTTTTCTTGATCCGTTTCCAGCAAAAGGCGCACGCCCTTTTCGGCGTGGCTGATGCGGCCGGCGGCGTTGAGGCGCGGCGCCGCCGTAAAAGCGATGCGGCCGGCGCTGATCGAATCCGGCGTCAGGCCCGATACGGCCAGCAGCGCCTGAAGGCCCGTATTATAGCCTTCTTTCATCCGCTGCAGTCCGTCGCGAACGATGATGCGGTTTTCCCCCGTCAAGGGAACTAAATCGGCGATAGTCCCTAAGGCGGCGATTTCCGTATACCCGGCCAGGGCCTCGCCGCACAGGCGGAGCCACAAGGCCTGGCACAGCTTGTAAGCCACGCCGGCGCCGGCCAGCTCCTTAAACGGATAGGCGCAGCCTTCCTGCTTGGGATTCAGCACGGCGTAGGCCGGCGGTATGTCTGCCGGCGGCTCGTGGTGATCCGTCACGATGATATCCATGTCGCCGCGGAAGGAATCGACAATATCGTAGGAGGAAATACCGCAGTCCACCGTAATCAGCACATTCGTATGCTCGTCCTTCAAATGCTGTACGGCATCCCGGTTGAGGCCGTACCCTTCGCTCTGCCGTTCCGGTATATAAAAAGAGGGCTCGGCGCCCAAATCCGACAAGACCCAATACAGAAGCGACGTAGCCGTAATGCCGTCTACGTCATAATCTCCGTAAATGATAATCTTCTCTTTCCCTTCTATGGCCCGGCAGATGCGCTGCACTGCCTTTTCCATCCCTTTCATCAAAAAAGGGTCGCAGCTCTGTTCCAGCGAATCATAGAGAAAATGGCGCCCACATTCTGCCGAGGTGATACCTCTATGTACCAGAAGCTGCGCCAGTATAGGTGATATATGGAGTTGTTCAGACAATGAGCGCGCGCAGCCTTCGTCTGCCGGAATGACGCGCCATCTTTTTTTCATGACATCACAACGCATTCTCATAAATAATCACTATCAATAATCATATTCTTATTCTACCACGTTATATTCTCAAAATAAAGACATTGATGAAAAAAACTGTTATTTTCATGAAAAAAAACTGCCGCACCGTATGGTGCAGCAGTTTTCTTTATACGTACGCTATGCAGCGTTCAGACATTGCAGATTAAGCTTCAAAACCTTTCTGGAAACGTACATAGGTTTCGCGGCGGTTCTTAGCGTCGGCTTCTGTCTTCGCATACAATTCAGCAGCTTTTTCGGGGAGTGCCTTCTGGAGGGAAGCATAACGAACTTCGCCCTGGAGGAATTCCTGGAATTTGCTGTAATCCGGTTCTTTGGAGTCGAGGCTGAACGGATTCTTGCCTTCTTCTTTGAGAGCCGGGTTATAGCGGAACAGATCCCAGTAACCGCATTCGACAGCGAGTTTTTCTTCTGTCTGGCTCTTGCTCATGCCCTTGCGGATGCCGTGGTTGATGCAAGGAGCGTAGCAGATGACGAGGGACGGGCCATGGTAAGCTTCAGCTTCTTTCAGAGCTTTGATGAGCTGGTTCTTGTCGGCGCCCATAGCTACCTGAGCTACGTATACATAGCCGTAGGAAATAGCCATCATGCCGAGGTCCTTCTTCTTCGTGCGTTTGCCGGCAGCAGCGAACTGTGCGATAGCAGCCGTCGGAGTAGCCTTGGAGGACTGGCCGCCCGTATTGGAGTAAACTTCCGTATCGAGTACGAGGACGTTTACGTCGTTGTCAGAAGCGAGGACGTGGTCAACGCCGCCGTAACCGATATCATAGGACCAGCCGTCGCCGCCGATGATCCACTGAGAACGTTTTACGAAGAACTGTTTCTTGTCGAGGAAGTCTTCGAGAACCGGTTTGCCTGCAGCTTCAGCTTCGAGGAGAGCCGTCAGCTTGTCAGCACGTTCACGGGAGCCTTCGCCTTCGTGTACGTTAGCAGCCCAGTCGCTCAAAGCAGCCTGGAGTTCTTCCGAAGCGACAGCTTTTGCTTCGTCGAGTTTAGCGACCAAATCCATGCGGACTTTGTCGACGCCCATGAACATGCCGAGGCCGAATTCAGCAGCGTCTTCGAACAAGCTGTTAGCCCATGCAGGACCATGGCCGGCAGCGTTCGTCGTGTACGGAGCAACCGGAGCAGATGCACCCCAAATGGAGGAGCAGCCTGTAGCGTTGGCGATCATCATGCGGTCGCCGAAGAGCTGCGTAACGAGTTTGACATACGGTGTTTCACCGCAGCCTGCGCATGCGCCGGAGAATTCGAGGAGCGGCGTTTCGAACTGGGAGCCGATAACGCTGTATTTGTTCTGCGGGTTAGCTTTCGGAGCAACCTTTTCCGTGCCATAGTACCAGAAGTCCATCTTAGCACGTTCTTCGTCCGTGTTCGGAACCATGGTGAGGGCTTTAACCGGGCAGACGTTTACGCAGCTGCCGCATTCGAGGCAGTCGAGCTGGTCGACGATGATAGCAACGTCGTATTCTTTGCCGGATTTAGCTTTAGCAGCTACTTTGTAGCCAGCCGGAGCAGCAGCCGTTTCTTCTTTCGTCGTCAATACCGGACGAATCGTAGCGTGCGGGCAGACGAAGGAGCACTGCATGCAGCCGATACATTTTTCAGCATCCCAGGACGGAACATGGAGAGCCGGGCCTGCTTTTTCAAATTTGGACGTGCCGGAAGGCATCGTGCCGTCTTCACGGCCGATGAATGCCGATACAGCGAGGTCGTCGCCAACCTGGCCGAGCATCGGAGCTGCAACGTTCGTGAAGTATTCCGGAGCCGGACGGCTTTCTACTACTTCGTCGACAGCGTCAGCCCAGGAAGCCGGATAGTTGACTTCATGGAATTCGCTTACGCCGGCGTCAACAGCAGCCCAGTTCATGTCGACGACACTCTGGCCTTTCTTGCCGTAGCTCTTAACGATGGAGTCTTTCAGGTATTTAACAGCGTCTTCCAGAGGAATAACTTTTGCCAATGCGAAGAACGCAGCCTGCATTACCATGTTGATGCGGGTGCCGAGGCCGAGTTTCTGGCCGATAGCGTCGCCGTTCAACGTATAGAATTTAACGTGGTTCTTAGCGATGTCGCGTTTGATCTTAGCCGGCAGTTCTTTGTCCAGTTCTTCGTCGGTCCACGTGCAGTTCAGCATGAACGTGCCGCCGTCTTTAATGCCGCGGAGCAGGTCGAAGCGTTTTACATAGGACTGACGATGGCAAGCGATGTAGTCAGCTGCGTCGATGAGGTACGGCATGTCGATAGGCTTCGTGCCGAAACGCAGGTGAGAAATCGTTACGCCGCCGGATTTCTTGGAGTCATAAGCGAAGTATGCCTGAGCATACATATCCGTGTGGTCGCCGATGATCTTGATAGCCGACTTGTTAGCGCCGACCGTGCCGTCAGAGCCGAAGCCCCAGAATTTGCAAGCCGTAAGGCCCGTCGTGTCAAGCGGCATCTTCGGTGCGCGCGGGAGGGACAGGTTCGTAACGTCGTCTTCGATGCTGAGGGTGAAGCCGTTGAGCGGATGTTCTTTCTTGAGTTCCGTGAATACGGACAAGATGTCTTCCGGCAGAACGTCTTTGGAACCCAAGCCGGCGCGGCCGCCGATAACGTCGATATTGAGGCCTTCTTCTTTTACGAAGCCGACGATATCGAGGTACAGGGGTTCGCCGAGGGAGCCCGGTTCCTTCGTACGGTCGATAACGGCAATCTTCTTAACCGTCTTCGGCAATACGTTGAGGAGGTATTTATTGGAGAACGGACGATAGAGGTGAACGTTGATAGCGCCGACTTTTTCGCCCTGGCTCTGCAAGTATTCGACAGCCTGTTTAGCTACGTCGGACAAGGAGCCCATGGAAACTACGACATATTCAGCGTCTTCAGCGCCGTAGTAGTTGAACGGTTTGTAGGTGCGGCCCGTAATCTTGGAGATTTCATCCATGTAGCCAGCTACGATATCAGGCATAGCTTCGTAGTATTTGTTGCTGGCTTCTGTGTGCTGGAAGTAAACGTCCGGGTTTTCTGCAGTGCCGCGGATTTCCGGATGATCCGGGTTCAAAGCGCGTTTGCGGAAAGCTTTTACAGCGTCCCAGTCGATGAGGTTACGGAAGTTTTCGAAGTCCATAACTTCAACTTTTTGGATTTCGTGAGACGTACGGAAACCGTCGAAGAAGTTGATGAACGGCAAGGAACCTTTCAAAGCGGATAAGTGAGCTACGCCGCCGAGGTCCATAACTTCCTGTACGTTGGATTCAGCCAAGAGACAGCAGCCGGAAGCACGAGCGGACATAACGTCCTGGTGGTCGCCGAAAATGCTCAGGGCATGGTTAGCCAACGCACGAGCGGAAACGTGGAATACGCCCGGGAGAAGTTCGCCGGCAACTTTGTACATATTCGGGATCATCAGCAAGAAGCCCTGGGATGCCGTATATGTAGTCGTCAAAGCGCCTGCCTGCAAAGAACCGTGGAATGCGCCAGCTGCACCAGCTTCAGACTGCATTTCGAAAACTTTGACCGGATGACCAAAGAGGTTCTTCATGCCTGCTGCAGCCCAATCATCGACATGTTCGGCCATAGGCGAAGACGGCGTGATCGGATAAATTGCGGCAACTTCAGTAAATGCATAGGACACCCATGCAGCTGCTTCGTTGCCATCCATGGTTTTGAATTTGCTCATAGATAAAACACGCTCCTTATAAAAATATATACCTCAATATAGGTTTTCCTATATTGCAGACAAAGTTAAAAGACATTCCGAATTTACTCGCGCGTCCCTTGCGTTGCATGCATCACAGCTTCCAGTCTGTGATTCTATTCACAAGGCAGGCACACGCGTCCCGCTTCAAAAATAAAAACAGGAAGGTACGGATAATATTCAAAAAAGGTATTGATATTATTGCAAATTTGTAATACTATAATGATAGTATTACAGTTTTGCACACTCACGCCTTTTTTATGTATTTTCTGACCATCACATCCGAACGACTTTGTAACTTTTCCTTACGAGTTAATTATATGCCTAAGCAAATTGAAATTCAATAGGATTATGCCGGATTGCGATGCGATTTTGAACATTGGTTTGTGCTATTTTGTAAACGTATACTGTTTAGGTATTATTATAGGGAGGTGGCATTATGGATTTTCATCATCTCAAATATTTTGTAGAAGTCGCCGATAAAAAATCCTTCAGCAAAGCGGCCCGGACGCTGCATATTTCCCAATCTGCAATCAGCCGCACGATCAAGGCCCTGGAAGAAGAACTAGGCGTCGTCTTGTTTATGCGCAACGCCAAGGCCGTGGAATTAACCGACGCCGGCACGATATTCCTCTCCCACGCCAAGCGCGTCGTCTTCATGTTCGAACATTTGAAGACCGACTTTGAAAATGAATTCAAGCTGGAGCAAGGGACGGTCCTCATCGGCCTGCCGCCTATTACGGGCGCGCCGATTTTCGCCAATCTCTTAGGGGCCTTTAAGCAGGAATACCCGCAGATCGAGCTTGATCTGTACGAGCACGGCTCGAAAAAAGTCGAAATCAGCGTTCAGGAAGGCCTCATCGATCTGGGCATCGTCTGTACCCAGCCGAAAGAAAAGGATTTCGAATCGTTCTTTCTGACCCAGGACCCGATGAACGTCATCATTCACCGGGACAACATCCTGAGCAAGGAAAAGACTATTCCCCTGAAAAAGCTGGCCAACGAATCGCTGGTATTATATCGCGACGACTTCAACCTGCACGACGAAATCATCCAGCACTGCAAGAAAATCGGCTTCCAGCCGAAAATCGTATTTGAAACGAGCCAGCGCGACCTCATGATTCAGACCGTCGTGGCCAACCTGGGCGTAGCGCTCCTGCCGAGCCGCCTCTGCCCGACGAAGGAAACGAATCCGCGCGTGTCCGAATCGGTCGTCGTCCGTCCGTTAGTAGAGCCGGAAATCATGCACGTATTGTATGTTATCTGGAAACGGGGACATTACCTCTCCCACGCAGCCCAGTTGTGGCTCGACTTCGTCCGCAACAAAGCCCGCGTCATTTCCAATTTATAACTCAGGCGCATTGCAGCGCGAAAGGTCGTGTTCTCCTTGTCCGTACGGGAAAAATTCATCCGCCGTGTCGTCTCCCTTTCTTCCCGCCGTTTAGGCGGCGATACCGATGCAGCCACGGAATTCGACTTACAGAAAAGGTCGCTTCGCCGGCGTTGGGACGATTTGTTAGGAACGGAAAAGTTTCTCGCCGGCGCGGCGGCAGTCCTTCTGCTGTTGGTTATCGTACAATTCGTCTGGATTGCCGTCCTGCAGTACAACCTTTATACGCTGACGGAACAGGCCCGTATTCAGCAGACGCGAATCGCCCAGCTGGAACAATCTGTAAAAAAGCACAATAACTTGCTGTATTCTACGGAAATCACCATGCAGGATATTGAAAAAAAATGGCACGACCTGCATTTCCGCGTATTGCAGAATACGTGGAAATTAGATTCAAAAGCGGAAACTCCGTAAGACGCAAAGCCCCTTGCCGACACAGAACCGGCAAGGGGCTTCTTATATATAATGTATTATGTTGTCGTAAAGACGAGCTCCTTTTTATCGAGGCTGTCCACCTGAAGGACGTTGCCCTCCTTTAAGCTGCCGCCCAGCAGCATCTCGGCAATGGGATCTTCTACCAGCTTCTGGATAGCCCGCTTCAGCGGCCTTGCGCCGTAGGCAAAGTCGGTCCCTTCCTGTACCAGCACGTCGTCGGCTTCGGTCGTCCAGGTCATCTGCACGCCCTTTTCCTGAAGCCGTCTGCCCAGGTCCTCCAGCATGAGGGCCACGATGCGCCGCAGGTCCTCTGTTTCCAGTGGCTTGAAGACGAGCATTTCGTCGATGCGGTTGAGAAATTCCGGACGGAAAAACTTCTTCACGTCGTCGAGGATTTCCTTTTTAGCTATAGCGAAAGACGCCGCCTTGTCCTTGTCGGTTCCCGTCCCGGCTGCAAAGCCCATGACCGGCGCGCTCGGCTTCAAATGGGACGCGCCGAGATTGCTGGTCATGATGATGACCGTATTGCGGAAATCGACTGTGCGGCCCTTGGAATCGGTCAGCCGCCCTTCGTCGAGCACCTGCAGGAGCAGGTTGAAGAAATCGCCGCTGGCTTTTTCGACTTCATCGAATAAGACGACGCTGTACGGCGTTTCCCGTACGGCGTCGGTCAGCTCGCCGCCTTCTTCATACCCGACGTATCCCGGCGGCGCGCCGACGAGGCGGGATACGCTGTACCGTTCCATGAATTCGCTCATGTCGATGCGTATCATCGCGTCCTGGCTGCCGAAAAGCTGACGGGCCAGCGTGCGGGCCAGCTCCGTCTTCCCGACGCCGCTCGGCCCCAGGAATAAGAACGAGCCGATGGGACGATTGACGTCTTTCAGGCCGGCGCGGGCCCGCCGGATAGCCTTGGCCACCGCCGTCACCGCTTCGTCCTGGCTGATAACCCGTTTATGCAGCTCTTCTTCCAGATGGAGCAGACGACGGGCTTCCGTTTCCGTCAGCTGCTGTACGGGGACGCCGGTCCACTGCGAAACGACGTCGGCCACGTCTTCTTCCGTCACGATGAGCTTCGCATCGTCATGGCGCTTCTTTTCCTGCTTCAGCGCGGCGATTTCATCGGCGATTTTCTTGCCTTCGTCGCGCAGCGACGCGCACCGTTCAAACTCTTCGCTAGCCAGGGCCGCGTCCTTTTCCTGGCGAATCGCCGCCAGCCGCTGTTCCAGGGCCTGCACGTCCTGCGACGGCGCGTAGACCTTCATGCGCACGCGGGCCGCCGCTTCGTCGACGACGTCGATGGCCTTGTCAGGCAGATAGCGATCCGAAATGTACCGGGCCGACAATTTGACGGCAGCCCGGACCGCTTCGTCGGTAATGCGCGCCTTGTGAAAGGCTTCGTACCGATCCCGCAGGCCGAATACGATCTGTTCAGCCTCGTCTTCCGACGGCTCGCCGACGAGGACGGTCTGAAAGCGGCGGGCCAGGGCCGCGTCCTTTTCCAGATTTTTCTTATATTCGTCGATCGTCGTCGCACCGATGCACTGCAGCTCGCCCCGCGACAAGGCCGGCTTGAGGATATTGGCCGCATCCATCGAGCCCTCTACGGCTCCCGCGCCGATGAGCTGGTGAAGCTCGTCGATGAATAGGATCATGTCGTCGTCCTGCTGGACGGCTTCGATGACCTGCTTGATACGGTCTTCAAATTCGCCGCGGTATTTCGTCCCGGCGACGAGGCTTCCCATGTCGAGGGAAAAGATACGCTTATGGGCCAGTACGTCGGGCACGTCGCCCGTTACGATGCGCTGGGCCAGCCCTTCGGCAATAGCCGTCTTGCCTACGCCGGGCTCACCGATGAGGACGGGGTTGTTTTTCGTACGGCGGCACAAAATCTGGACGACCCGTTCGATTTCCCGGCTCCGGCCGATGACCGGGTCGATCTTATCCTCCCGGGCCAGTTCGTTCAAATCGCGGCCGAATTCGGATAAATCGATGGCCTGCCCTTCGGCTTCGCCGCCGGCAGCGCCGTTATTCATGAGCTGGACGATTTTCTGAAGCAGCTCGTCTGGATTGACGTCCATCTGCTCCAAAATCCGCCGGGCCATGCAGCCCTGCTCCTGCAGCACGCCGGCCAGCATGTGCTCCGTGCTGATATATTGCTGCCCCAGCTGGTTCGCCGTCCGCACGGCCAGCTCCATGGTCCGTTTCGTCCGCGGCGTGAGCCGTAGGGCCGACGTCGCTTTCTCGCCGATGCCGACGGCGCTTTCAATCGCCCGTGTAACGTGCTCCGACGTCAGCCCCTGCTGTGCCAAAAACTGTCCGGCCATGCTGTCCGTATGGAGCACCAGGCCCAGCAGTATATGTTCTGTCCCGACATAATCATGACGGAACGATTTTGCCGATTCCTGAGCATAGCGCAGTACCTTCTTCGCGTCGCTCGTAAATCGATTGTTCATGTGTCTCACTTCCTTTTATAGGGACTCCGGAAGAGACGCCGCTCCGTCGCCTGCCGATACCATGCGGCGGATGACGGCCGCCCGTTCTCGTTCCATCTCCGTGTCTCCGAGTTCCCGCCCGGCTTCAGCCTGCAAGTATGCCGGCGTAATAGCCGTCAGCAGTCCCTCGTACAGCTGGGCCGGCTTTGCAATAACGCCGGCGTCGATGCCGAAACGCAGATCGCTCAGCAGCGACAGCCCTTCCTGTTCGCTCATCAGCCAGGCCTGCGACAGCGTACCGTAGGCCCGGCAGAATTTATCCTTCATCGTGTCGCCGTCATTGGTCCACAAAATCTGACGGCAATTTCGTTCTTCCTGCACGACCTGGGCAACGAGCTTGCGCAGCTGTCCTAAAATATCTTCTTCCGATACGCCCAGGGTAATCTGGTTGCTGATTTGGAATATGTTGCCGATATATTCATCCCGTTCGCCGTACATGCCGCACACGGCGAAACCGAATTTCGTAATTCCCTGGACGATGCGGTTCAGCCTCTTCATCAATACCAGCGCCGGTATGTGAACCGTGACGCCGGCAATGAGCCCTGTACCGGTAATCGACGGGCTGGCCGTCAAATAGCCGAAGTCGTCGCGATAGGCAAAATTCAGCTTCTGTTCCAGGCAGTCGTCGATTTGAGACGCGTCGTCCCAGGCCTTTTGCAGGTCAAAACCAGCCGCCGCCGTCTGGATGCAGAAATGGTCCGTTTCGTTGACCATGACGGCCGCCGCGCCGTCGTCCCGCACGATAACCGCCCGGGAAACAGGCTTTGTAATATGGGCGGCCGAAACGAAATGCTTGGCTGCCATCAGCTCCCGCTGCAGAGGCGTCAGCTCGTCCAAATCGATAAAGGCATATCTCCCCCGTCCCATAGCGCTTAAAAGCGGCGTCATGCGCCGCCCTTCGGCAAAGACAGCCGCCAATTCGGCATCAGACGCCCGCTGGGGAAAGACGTAGTTCTTTAAATTTCGGGACAGGCGGATGCGGCTGTCGATGACGACGTCGCCATAATCGCCTGCCCTTTCCTGCCAGGGACTGAGGGGCTTGCATAGAAATTCATACGACATCGGTCAGCCCTCCCTTCCGCCGGCGTCAGGCTGCATTCTCTGCAGCGCCCGTATTTCATCGCGAACCTTCGCCGCTTCTTCGTACCGCTCTTCCTGCACCAGCTTCTGCAGATGCTGGCGGAGGCGCTTGATATGCGTCATCGTGCGGAAGACGCCCGTGCCGCGGTTAGGCACCTTGCCGTCGTGTTTTGTATGGCCGTGAATGCGGCGCAACAGCGGCGGCAGCTCTTCCTTAAACGCTTCGTAGCAATCGGGGCAGCCAAAGAGCCCCGACCGGTTAAACTCGCCGTACGTCATGCCGCAGCTGGCGCAGCGCGGCTCTTCTTCCGACTGCCCCGTATAATCGGGATAGGCCATCTTGCGGAAAAAATCATTATTGATAATATTTAAGTCCTGAAACAGAGCTAACTTGCTATGTGTCTTTGCACACGCCGCGCACAAATGCAGATCTGTGCGCCGCCCATTTTCAAAGGACGCAATATGAACGACGGCCTCTCTCTTTTTGCAAATATCGCACAGCATCGGTATCACCCTCCTTCCGAAAATGGGCTAATGGGTATTCAGATGGCGGAGAATCCGGCTGATGACGGCCAGCCGCTTCGCCTCGTCGTCGATTTCCTTGTACAATGCGTCAAAGGTCTGATGCATGAGAATAGCTTCTCTGTTCGTCATGCGGTGCTGCTTGATGAGCTGGAATAAAAACCCGTCCAAATCGTCCAGGGTAATGCTCACCGCCGGCAGCCGTTCTTCCAGCAGCACAGGCGTGCGGTCCTGCTGTTTCGGACGCAGGCGGACGATGCGGACGAAACCGCCCGAACCGCGCCGCGATTCGACCAAAAATCCCTTGTCGTTGGAAAAGCGGGTGCTCAGGACGTAGCTGATCTGCGACGGCGCGCAGTTGAGCTCGTCGGCCAATTCATTGCGGCGCAGCACGATGTTTTCTTCCTCTTCTTCCAGCAGTTTATGTAAAATAAATTGTTCAATTTTGTCAGCTAATATACTCATCATAATCACCTGCTCTATTGGTTATCGTACAAAAAGACGCCTATTAGTTCATCTTTTTGACTTTATTATATTCGTCTTTTTGACTTTTTGCAAGCAGCTACGGCCTGTTATGACAAAAAAATACTGCAAGCCCTCTGCCGCTGCGCAGACGACTTGCAGTATATATACATATTATTATTCTTTCGGCGCTTCGATAGGATCGTAATCAGCCGGCTTGTCGACGATAGCCGCCTCGTCCACGGCAGACGGGACAGGCGCGAACCCTTCGCGGAACAGGCCTCGGATCGCCTCGATATAGGCCGGTACGATCGTATCCATGAGCAGATACCGCTTCCGAAACAGATTGCGCTTCTGTGACTTGATTTCATCGTACTTGCGCCGCTTTTCTTCGATAGGCAGGCGAATATACCACTGCTCCTTCCCATCGGCCACAGCCCCTTCGTCGTTCCAAAAGTCGTCGAAATTCGTCTTCTTCGAGCGGTTTCCCCGCAGCAGATGGCTGTTCGTATAAAATCCTTCATCGGTAATAGCGTACATATCATGGATGCCCAAGGTCTGGACAAAGATGCGCATGAGGTACAGGATAAAATTCTTCGGCCGGTAGCCGAAAAGCTTTTTCGTCAGCGCCTTTGTCGTTTCCAGGCCGTGCTTTGAGCCCTGAATCGTACCGATGTACATGGACGGCGCGCCGTCGGCATTGTAATCGAAACGGAAGTTGAAATGATAAATCATTTCGCCTTCATGATACAAGTATAACGACAAAAAGCCTTCCTTCCGCTGGCCCGTATCGAAAATCAGGCGTACCTCCAGAGGCAGCGACGCGTCAGGCGATTTCCACAGCGTATAGCCCTTGCCCCAATACAATTCATGAATGACCTCATCGGAAAACATCGTGCGCAAAATCGTAAAATGGTGAAGCAGCGCATCCAAGCGCTGGCGCATAGTCGAATTCTTAAACAGGAACACGCGGGTCATGACCTCTTGAAAATCCGGGTCCTGTCTATCAAAAAATCCTTTCATCGGCTCGTACGCATCGAAAAAAGAATACAATTCTTCAAATAAAGAGCGGTTCGTCACGGCGCGGACAAAAAAAACGACGGCCCGCTTATTTTCCTGGAAATTGCGCGGACCGTAAATAGTACGGGACAATCGCCAGAAATAGGATATGCTATGCATGAAACAGCCCCCTTTTAGCCCAAAACACATCAATGATAACTGTAACAATAAATTATATTATACGTTTTTTTATTTTATACTGTCAACGTCTCTTTTTACTTGTTTTTTACATACCTTTGACGGCGAGTTTATATATTCTTTATATAGTAAACGTATCATTGATTAGCCAGAAGGGAGTATTCCGTTTATGAAGTATACGACAACAAAACGAATGCAGAAGTACGCCGCCAGTGTAGTCTGCGCTTTATCTATCTTTACAGCCGTACAAGCCGCCCCCGTATGGGCCGCACCCATTCCGACTGCCGCCGTCAGCCAAAGCGCAGCGCAGCAGCATGTCCAGAGCGCTAACTGGGAACCGACCGTGAAGGCTTCCTTAAATCAGTTCATGGATATGTACGGCAATCGTTCCGCATCTTACGATGCAGCCAATCGTCCGTACGCCGTCTTTGATTTTGACAACACGACATCTATTCTGGACGTAGAAGAACAGCTCATGGTCTGGCAGCTCGACCGCCTGGCCTTTGCCATTGAACCGGACCAGATGGAAGCCGTCCTGCGCACAGGCATTCCAGCCGATAAGCTGACCTTGACGTACGGCGCCGACGACGGCGACGGCCGCCCCGTCTCAATTGAAGCAGCCATTAAAGACGCCGCAGCAGCTTATAAACAATTGTACGCCAAGGGATTGATTACCAAAACGGGCAAGGAACAGCCTGCCGAAGTACGGGTCAGCCCGGAATATAAAGAGTTCACTGCCAAGATGCGCTGGCTCTACGACGCTATCGGCGATACGATGGACGCTTCCGTTTCCTATCCCTGGGTCACGTACTGGTACACGGGCATGACGCCTGACGAAGTATACAATTTGGCCTATGAAAGCCACAGCTTCTATGGTAATCCCGATAAAGGCCAGACGTGGAGCAAAGGCAAATATGTCAGCCCCGTCGATTACAAGAGCGAAGCCGGCAATGTATCCGTATCGTACAAACTCGGCATCACCGTCTCTCCGGAAATGAAGGAGCTGTACAAGACCTTAAACGACAACGGCATCGACACCTGGATTGACACGGCCTCGCCCGTTGACGTCGTACGCGCCGCCGTCGATTACTTCCAGGTTCCCGGCGTCGACGGCATCGTCGGCATGACCAACAAAAAAGACGCCCAGGGCCGGTATATCAACTCGTACGACTACGAGCTTCATGCCCAGACCCAGGGTGTCGGCAAATCCCTGACCATCGACAAGGTCATCGCGCCGAAGTACAACGGCCAGGGCCCTGTTTTCGCCGCCATGGATTCTCAGGGCGACTTCAATTTCTGCACGGAATATAAAAACACCAAGGCCGTCTTAATCCTGAACCGCGAACGTTCTGACGATGCCGGCTTATGCGCCGCCGTCGCCGCATGGCAGAAAAAACACGGCGTTACCTTGGCCGAAGCCAATAAAAACGGCGACACGCTGTTCCTCCTGCAGGGCCGCAACGAAAACGCCGGCGTCCTGTGGGCAACCGATCAGACCCGGCTTCTCGGCAAAAAAGACAACGCCTACTTATCTGATAAAGCCTTAGACGTAATCAGCCAGTTAGACGCCGGCAAAACGGTAAAACAAGCCCTGGAAGACAACACGAAGCTGAAAGATTACCAAGGCTACAAAACGCGTTAAGCAGCTATATGCTGTCATATAGTTACTTATATACTTCACAATGTATTTCCCAGTCCTTCCCAGCAAGTCCGAGGAAAAAACAAGCCGGAGCGCAGCGCCCGGCTTGTTTTTTTTGCGTCTGAAAGACGACGCGGTTATTTTAATTTTTTGAGGATGCGGGGATTGACGCAGCGGATATCCCGCACGCCCGTAATCATCATGGCGTCGCACAATTCGCGCTTAAACGTATCCAGCATCAGCTTGACGCCTTCCGCGCCGCCGCCGATGGCCGCAACGGCTGCCGGACGGCCGACGAGGACGGCGTCGGCGCCTAGAGCAATGAGCTTCAATACGTCTTCGCCGTGACGGACGCCGCCGTCGGCAAAGATCGTAATCCGCCCCTTGACGGCTTCGGCGATTTCCGGCAGTACGTCGGCCGTGCCGACCATACCGTCCAGTACGCGGCCGCCGTGGTTGCTGACGACGATGCCCTTAGCTCCCGCTTCCGCGCAGGCCAACGCTTCTTCCGCCGACATGACGCCCTTTACGATAAAGGGAATTTGAATGGACGCCGCTACCTTCGCAATGCTTTCAGCGCTCTTCGGGCCGACAGGCTGGCCGAAAATGCGCATATTGATCAGCGTCGCCGCGTCGATATCGCAGGCCACGGCCGGAGCGCCTGACTGTTCCGCCAATACGGCCTTTTCGATGATCTTGTCGTCTTCCCGCGGCTTAATCGTCGGGACGACGCAGCCCGGACGCTTTTTACAGGACGCGATGCCCGAAGAATACATATACGGCGCACCGCTGTCACCGGTAAAAGCCCAGGTACCGGCTTCCATAGCAGCCTGTGAAACAGCTTCATCGTATTTGATTTCTTCTTCTTCCGGATCACCGTCGACCTGGGCATTCAATACAATGCCGCCTACCGGCGCAATAAGTATAGGCAGGCTTAAGGTCTTGCCGAAGATTTCAACTGCCGTAGACGGCTCTTCTACACCAGACATGCTGCGCATGATCAAGCCGTATTCCTGCAGCGATTCCAAATTGCGCGCAAAGGAACGGCCCGTCCGCAGTCCGCCGAAGCCGGGAATCATGCCGACACAGGCTTTGCCGTTGCACTCCGGACAGACGCGGCAGCCTTTCATCCGTTTTTTAGCCTGTTCGCGAATTTCCTTCATATCCATTGCAATATTCCTCCTTTAACAAAAAAAGCTTACTATCATGAGTATACCACATGATAGTAAGCTTTTACTAACAACTTACGCTAATTCTTTTGGAATTAGTCCATTTTTACGAAAGCGTCTTTACCAGCGCCGCAGGTCGGGCATGCCCAGTCTTCCGGCAAATCGGCAAATTTCGTGCCAGCTGCTACGTTGTTTTCAGCGTCGCCTTCAGCTTCGTCATAAATGTAACCGCAGATGGTGCATTCGTATTTATCCATTGAAAAAACCTCCCTAAAAAGAAACATTAATAAATATCGATTATTGATAATCCTTAACTATCATACCATACGGGACGATATTTTGCAACCTTATTTTGCCTTTTTACCCATGCTGATGTCGACGATACCCGTCGAGTACGGCGCGATTTCATACTGCCCGAAAATGAAGTGGATGACCTTGTTTTCGTCGAGGTAATAATTCTTCGGCAGCTCCGTCAGACCTTCGAAATATGTGGACAGCTGATACTTGCTCAGGAAAATCTTGGCGTTGATGCGGTCCAGCGTAAAGAATTCCGCATCCTCTGGCCGTACCAAATCCTGCCAGTCCAGCCGTTCGCCCGTTTCCAAATCGAAGGTCACGCCGTGCTTCCAGCTCGTCGGGTGGGCGGCCTTGTCAAAATAGATATAGCCCTGGTCGATGAAGGACAGATACTTGCCGTCGTTGAGCGTCACGACGTACGACTTTTCTTCAGTCATCTTCATGCCTTCCATGCTTTCTTTATCAAAAAACGCCTTGGCCTTGGCTTGTTCTTCTATAAAGTATTGCGCGATTTTCTGGCTGGCTGCAGCGTTGCCGGCGACGGAAACTGCCGGATACTGTATCGTCAGCGTGCTGCCGTTTGATTTCGTGTATACGGCCTTCTGCGCGTCCTGCACCGTCGCCGGGGCCGCGGCGAAGGATAACGAGCCGACCAGCAAGGCGGCGCACAGCGCGGCCGCTAATTTTTCTTTCATCATACCTACCTCCTGCGTACTGTGTATGCTTTATTATACCATAGTTCAAAAAGCAAATGCCATTGTATTTCAGGGATAATCCTTAAACATTCTGTAAATCCGCCTTATTTTCCACGACTTTCCTCTTTTCATCCGTTCCCAGGCGGAAAAAGTAATAGACGTTTTCCGCAGCCTGCCGGGTCATGCCCGGCACGGCGGCCAGCTCTTCTACCGTAGCCGCCTTCATCGCGTCCAGATTTTTAAAGGCTCCCCACAAGGCCTTGCGCCGTTTCGGCCCGATGCCTTCGATGTGATCCAGGATAGACACGAGATTCCGCTTGCCCCGAAGGCTGCGGTGATACGTAATGGCAAAACGGTGCGCCTCGTCGCGGATAGCCTGGAGCAGCTGCAGCTCCGGCGTGTGATGGCTCAGGATAATCGAATCGCTCCGCCCTTCAACGAATACTTCTTCTATCCGCTTGGCCAGACTGATAACCGGCGCTTCGCACCCCGCCTCGCGTATAATAGGCAGGGCGGCGTGAAGCTGCCCCTTGCCGCCGTCGATGACGATGAGGTCCGGCGCGGGCCAGTCCCGCTCGCCGTAGCGGCGGCCCATGATTTCCGCCATGGATTTGAAATCATCAGGCTTCCCCTGCACGGTTTTCAGCTTAAACCGCCGGTACTCCTGCTTCGCCGGCCGGCCGTGCTCAAAGACGACCATCGACGCGACCGTTTCAATCCCCTGCGTGTGGGATATGTCGAAGCATTCCATGCGCTCCGGCAGGCGCGGCAGGTCGAGGACGCGGGCCAGGGCTTCGACGGCTCCGCTGGTCTTGTCCGTATCGTGCTGCCACTGGAGGCGGCGCTGTTCGAGGAGAACGCGGGCGTTATCCTCGGCCATGGTCAGCAGTTTCTTCTTGAGGCCCCGCTGCGGGATGACTAAGGCCACGTTTTGTCCCTTCTGCAGCGTCAGCCGCCGTTCGTAATCCTCTTTATCCTCTACGGCCGAGACGATAATTTCCTTGGGCACGAACACGCCGTCGACGTAATACTGATCCAATACGGCCGACGTCAAAGCGGCCGCCGTTTCGTCGGCACTGTTTTCCAGGCTGAAGGTCTCCCGTCCCATGAGGCGGCCCTGGCGGATAGTGTAAATCTGGACGCAGGTCTGCCCGGCGTCGCCGGCAAAGCCGAGAACGTCCATGTCGCCGCCGCCGACAGTCGTAATGTTCTGCTGTTCCTGAATCACCTTGACGGCAGTTATCTGGTCGCGGTACATGGCGGCCTTTTCGAACTCCATCTCTTCCGCCGCCGCTTCCATCTGCTCCTGCAGCCTTCGCACGACGCCCGTATCACGCCCTTCCAGTATGTCGACGGCCTGTTCTACAAGCTTGCCGTATTCACCCTTCGTAATGTAGTGGACGCACGGCGCGTCGCAGTGATGCAGATGGTACTGCAGGCAGGGCCGATCGGCCTGCATCGTCCGGCAGGAACGGATGCGAAAGGCCCGCTGGATGAGCTTCAGCACGCGATGAACGGCGCCGGCGTCGGCAAAGGGGCCGAAATAGCGGGCGCCGTCTCGATGGACGCGGCGGGTCATAAAGACACGCGGATAGTCTTCCTGCACCGTCACCTTGATATACGGGTAGGTCTTATCGTCGCGCAGCATGATATTGTAGCGCGGGCGATGCTTTTTAATGAGCGTGTTTTCCAGTATGAGCGCTTCCATCTCGTTGGCTACGACGATAGTTTCCACATCGGCGGCGTGGCTCATCATCGCCGTCACCTTCGGCGCGCGCTTGGCGTCGTGCCGGACGTAGCTGCGCACGCGATTACGCAGATTCACGGCCTTGCCGACGTAAATGATCTGTCCCCTGTCGTTTTTCCACAAGTATACGCCGGGCTGGATCGTCAAATTTCGTACCTTATCGAGTACGGCTTCACTCAAGGCCATGGCAGTTCCCCTTCATCAAGTCCTTCGTCCGTTCCAATACGGGCTTCAGGAATCTTCCCGTATAGGACTGCGGCACCTGGCAGATATCCTCCGGCGTCCCCGTCGCTACGACTGTGCCGCCGCCGTCGCCGCCTTCAGGGCCTAAATCGACGAGATAATCCGCCGCCTTGACGACGTCGAGGTTGTGCTCGATGACTACAACCGTATCGCCGCCGTCGACGAGCATCTGCAGTACGTCCATGAGCTTATGAATATCGGCGGCATGGAGGCCCGTCGTCGGTTCGTCGAGGATGTACAGCGTCCGGCCTGTACTGCGCTTGGACAGCTCCGTCGCCAGCTTGACGCGCTGCGCTTCGCCGCCCGATAAGGTCGTCGCCGGCTGGCCGAGGCGGATATAGCCCAGCCCCACGTCCTGCAGGGTCCGCAGCTTATTGAGGATGCGGGGAATATTTTCAAAGAAATCACAGGCGTCGTCGACAGTCATGTTGAGGACGTCCGATATGGTCTTCCCCTTGTATTTAACTTCCAGCGTCTCCCTGTTGTAGCGCGCGCCGTGGCATACCTCGCAGGGCACGTATACGTCGGGAAGGAAGTTCATTTCGATGCGGATGATGCCGTCGCCGCGGCAGGCCTCACAGCGGCCGCCCTTGATGTTGAAGCTGAACCGCCCGGCCTTGTAGCCTCTCACCTTTGCCTCCGGCGTCTGGCTGTACAGCTGGCGGATGAAATCGAAGACGCCTGTATACGTCGCCGGATTGGAACGGGGCGTACGGCCAATAGGCGACTGGTCGATGTTGATGATCTTATCGATATATTCCGTCCCTCTGATTTCCCTAAACTTGCCGGGACGATGGGGCGTGCCGTATACGGCTTCGGCCAATCCCTTATACAGGATTTCGTTGACCAGCGTCGACTTGCCCGACCCCGATACGCCCGTCACGACGGTCAGGGTGCCGATGGGAATCGATACGTCGATGTTCTTCAAGTTGTGCTCCGCCGCGCCGATGACTTCGATATACGTCCCGTTGCCCTGGCGCCGCTCCTCCGGAATAGGGATATATTTCGCCCCCTTTAAATACTGTCCCGTCAGGGACTGCTCGCAGGCCATAATATCCTCTGCCGTCCCCTGGGCCACGATTTCACCGCCGTGCTCTCCCGCCGCCGGACCGATGTCCAGTATATAATCGGCGGCCCGCATCGTATCCTCGTCATGCTCGACGACGATGAGCGTATTGCCCAAGTCGCGGAGGTGCTTCAGGGCCTGGAGCAGCTTGTCGTTATCCCGCTGATGGAGGCCGATAGACGGCTCGTCGAGGATGTATAAAACGCCGACCAGGCCGGAGCCGATCTGCGTCGCCAGGCGGATGCGCTGGGCTTCGCCGCCCGACAAGGTACCGGCCGTACGGGACAAGGTCAGGTATTCCAGGCCTACAGTCTGGAGAAACTCCAGGCGGGCCCGAATTTCCTTAAAAATCTGCCGGCCGATCATCTGCTGCTTTTCCGTCAGCTCCAAGCCATCAAAAAATCGAATCATGTCGCCGACAGTCAAATCAGTCAGCTCAGAAATATTCAGGCCGCCGATTTTAATAGCCAGCGCCTCATGGCGCAGGCGCGTGCCGCCGCACGTCGTGCAGGGCTTGACCGACATAAACTGCTCGAACTGGTCGCGCATCATGTCGGACGATGCCTCTTTATAACGGCGGCGCACCATGGGAATGACGCCTTCAAAGGCCGTGGCGTACTGCTTTACTTCGCCGCGCAGGTTTTCGTACTCAAAGACGCACGTGTCGTCAGAGCCCCACATCAGCTTTTCCTGCAGCTCGCCGGGCAGCTCGTCGTAACAGCTGTCCAGCGTAAAGCCATAGGGCTTGAGCAAGCCGCCGAGCTGGCGCATAAACCACGAATCGGGGTTGCTGCTCAAAGCTGCGATAGCGCCGTCGGCAAAGGATTTCTTTGTATCCGGCAGCACTAAATGGGGATCGACCTCCATCGTGCTGCCGATACCGGAGCAGGCCGGGCAGGCGCCGAAGGGACTGTTGAAGGAAAAGAGATGGGGCTCGATTTCCGGCAGGCTCACATGGCAGTCGGGGCAGGCGAAATGCTGGCTGAAGGTCAGCACCTCGTCCGTACTCATGCGCAGGATATGGACGATGCCGCCGGCCAGCTTGGCCGCCGTTTCCAGCGAATCGGTCAGCCGGGTCAAAATGCTGTCCTTAATGACCAGCCGGTCGATAACCACGTCGATGGTGTGCTTTTTATTCTTATCCAGGGGAATATCGTCGGACAGCAGATATACCTCGCCGTCGACGCGGACGCGGACATAGCCGTCCCGCACCAGGCCGGCCAGCACCTTCTGATGCGTTCCCTTTCGGCCGTCGACGACGGGAGCCATGACCATGACCTTTTCCCCCGCGCCGAGAGCCATGACGGAGTCGGCCATCTGCTCGATCGTCTGCTGGCGGATAGGCTTTCCGCACTTCGGGCAGTAGGCGTCGCCTACGCGGGCGTAGAGCAGGCGCAGGTAGTCGTAGATTTCCGTGACTGTGCCTACAGTCGAGCGGGGATTGCGGCTCGTCGTCTTCTGGTCGATAGAAATAGCCGGCGACAGGCCTTCGATATAGTCGACGTCGGGCTTATCCATCTGCCCTAAAAACTGGCGGGCATAAGCCGACAAGGATTCGACATAACGCCGCTGGCCTTCGGCGTAAATCGTGTCGAAGGCCAGAGACGATTTCCCCGAGCCGGATAAGCCCGTAAAGACGACGAGCTTATCACGGGGAATTTTTACATCTATATTTTTCAAATTGTGCTGTCTCGCACCTTTGATACTAATATATGGTTCCTGCATAGGTTACGTTTTACTCCTTTTTGCCTTAGCTTTGCCCGGCAAGTCCGGCTTTTTCCGCCGCGCGTCGGGCCGGCGCACCTTGCGCACATACCGGGACGAGGGCATGTCCTCGCCCTGCAGCTCCTTGGGCAGCGTGTCGTCATGGCTCATATCAGCCAGCTGCTGCCGCAGCTGCCCCAGGCGGTCGCGCAATTCCGCCGCCTTTTCAAATTCCAGATTTTTCGCCGCCGTCTTCATCTGCTGGGTCACGGTGTTGATGACCTTATGCAAAGCCTCTTTCGTCAGCTTTTCGCCCTTGCCCTTATATTGGGCTTGGTCTTCGGCGACCTTCGTCAGCTCGATGAGGTTTACCACGTCTTTCTTGACGGATTTCGGCGTAATATGATGCTTTCGATTGTAAGCGTCCTGCACCTCGCGGCGCCGCTTCGTTTCGTCCATAGCCCGAGCCATGGAATCGGTAATCTTGTCGGCGTACATGATGACCGTGCCGTCGACGTTTCGCGCCGCCCGCCCCATCGTCTGGATGAGGGACGTATCGGAACGAAGGAATCCTTCCTTGTCAGCGTCGAGAATCGCTACGAGGGACACTTCCGGCATGTCCAGCCCTTCGCGCAGCAGATTGATGCCGACGAGGACGTCGAATACGCCGGCCCGCAGGTCGCGGATGATTTCGGCCCGCTCGATTGTCGCAATATCCGAATGGAGATAGCGGACGAGGACGCCCATTTCCTTTAGATAATCGGTCAAATCCTCGGCCATTTTCTTGGTCAGCGTCGTCACCAGCACGCGTTCGTTCTTTTCAGTCCGCTTCCGTATTTCGCCCAACAAATCGTCCATCTGTCCGGCAATGGGACGCACTTCGACCTTCGGGTCCAGGAGCCCTGTCGGGCGGATAATCTGCTGGGCCAGATTGGTCTGGACTTCCATTTCATAAGGGCCCGGCGTTGCGCTGACGTAGATAATCTGGTTAATCCGTTCGATAAATTCTTCAAATTTCAGCGGCCTGTTGTCCAGCGCCGACGGCAGGCGGAACCCGTATTCGATGAGGTTTTCCTTCCGCGACCGGTCGCCGGCGTACATAGCCCGCAGCTGCGGCAAGGTGACGTGCGATTCGTCAATCATGATGAGGAAATCATCGGGGAAATAATCGAGGAGCGTGTACGGCGCTTCGCCGGCCTTCCGTCCTGCCAGATGGCGGGAATAGTTTTCGATGCCCGAGCAGTAGCCCATTTCCATCATCATTTCCATATCGTACCGCGTCCGCTGCTCCAGCCGCTGCGCTTCCAGCAAATGGCCCCCTTCCTTAAGGACAGCCAATCGCTCTTCCAGCTCGGCCTCGATCGCCTTCAGGGCCTTATCCATTTTTTCCTTCGTCGTGACATAATGGCTGGCCGGATAAATGGCCACGTGCTTGCGCTCGGCCACGACCTCGCCGGTCAGCACGTCGACCTCCGTCAGCCTGTCGATTTCGTCGCCGAACATTTCAATGCGGATGACGGAGTTGTCGAAGGCCGCCGGAAATACTTCTATCGTATCGCCGTGAACGCGGAAAGTACCCCGTTCGAGATTCATATCGTTGCGGGAATACTGGATATCGACGAGCTTGTGAAGAATTTCTTCCTGCGTCTTTTCCTGCCCCAGCCGCAGCGACACGACGAGATCGCTGTAGTCCTCCGGGTCGCCTAAGCCGTAGATACAGGACACGGAGGCCACGATGATGACGTCGCGCCGTTCAAACAGGCTCATCGTCGCCGAATGGCGCAGCTTGTCGATTTCATCGTTAATCGACGCGTCCTTTTCGATATATGTATCCGTAGACGCGATATACGCCTCCGGCTGATAGTAATCGTAATAGCTGACGAAATAGGCCACTTCGTTGTCCGGGAAAAAGGCCTTGAATTCGCTGCACAGCTGGGCCGCCAGCGTCTTGTTATGCGCAATGACCAGTGTCGGCTTCTGCACGGCTTCGATGACCTTGGCCATCGTAAACGTCTTGCCTGTCCCCGTTGCACCAAGCAATACCTGCGCCCATTGGCCGGACTTGATGCCGTCAGCCAACGAGGCAATCGCCTCAGGCTGGTCGCCCATGGGCTTATACGGTGCTACCACGCGAAACGGCCGTGACGTATCATAGTCCTTATTCAAATACGACTGTATATCCATAACTCTCTCCTGCCATGGCATAGTAAAAAATAATTATTATTGATTACATTAGTATAGCACGGCTGCAAACGTATGTACAGATGATTCTACAACCAATTCGTCTCCACTTCGTCTTTTAGCCGGCAGAACATATCATAGTACGACGCCTTCGTCTGTCTCACGATGGATAAGGCAATAAGCTCGTTATACGAATGACTCACGTTATTTCGGGCCTGCAACGCCTGAAGCCACATCGTTTCATTGCGTATCATATTCGCTTTATAGGCCGTCTTTAAAATCTGCCTGGGCGAGCCTGTCGCGCTTTCGGCATAGCCGCTGTCTTCCAGCAGTTCTTTCATCATCTTCCATGCTTGTTCAAAGCAAATTTCATACAGCCCGACTAATCCCGTCAAAACAACGGTATTATACGGTTCTTCATAGGAAAATAGCTCCTTAAGATTTTTCAAGGCCGCACAAAAATTATCGTACTTTTTCATAAATGACAATGCCCTCTCTTTCGATAGATTGCCGCAATTCGTCCTGCACTGGCCCGTCTAAATCGACGACGTCGTACATGAGCAGCGTCGACGTTTCTTCGTCTACGGCCAAGGCAAATTGGACGACATCGCCGCCGCTGACGGCCAGATCTATGTCACTCGTCCGTTTGTAATCGCCCCGCGCTCTGGAACCAAATAAAATGACTTTTTCTATATGATATGTTTCTGCCAACTGCCGTATCTCATCCAGTACGCCCGGACGAATTCCAAACTCCATGCCCTTCACCTCATTCCAATATCTATCCTTATTATATCATCCTCCGTATAAAAACTATACGCCGTATATTCACGACGATCCTTTCCTGCACATACAAAAACGAGAGCCCTGACACGGACTCTCGTCGTAACGCTATGCTATTATTTTGCCATCATTTCGGCTACCTTATTAGCGAAGGCTGCCGGGTCATCGGGCATGATGCCTTCGAGAAGCAAGGCCTGATCGTAGAGCATCTTGCAGTAGTCTTTGAATTCAGGCGTATCCTTGCCGGCTTCGTGAATGCCCTGAAGCTTGGCGAAGAGCTGATGCTGCGGGTTGATTTCCAAAATGCGGCGCGCCTTGAGCATCGGGTTGTCGGCAGCGGCAAAGGCTTGTTCCATCGCCAGGGACGGACCGGCCGCGTCAGCGACGAGGCAGACGGCACCGCTCTTCAGGCGGTTGGACAGGCGGACGTCTACGACCTTGCCGTCGAGGAGTTCTTTCATATCCTTCAGAAGACCTTCGTTGCTCTTAGCTAGGTCTTCGTTCTTCTTCTTTTCTTCTTTGAATGCTTCGTCTTCCAAATCCAGATCGCCGCGGCTGATGGAGTGGAATTTCTTGCCTTCGTATTCACGAATAGCTTCTACGGCAAATTCATCAACGGGATCGGTCATGCACAAGACTTCAATATCCCTGTCGCGGAGCATTTCCATCTGCGGCAAGGCATCGATAGCGGCTTTGTCTTTCCCTGTAGCGTAATAAATCTTTTCTTGGCCATCCTTCATGCGGCTGACATATTCTTTCAGCGAGCAGAGCTTACCGTCTTTAGACGACATGAACAGGAGCAGGTCTTTTAATTTATCGACGTTGTTTTCACCAGTCATCATACCGCTGTAGATGCCAATTTTTAAGGATTTCCCATATTCAGCCCAGAATTTTTCATAGGCTTCCCGGTCTTTATCAAGCTTACGGACCAGGGTCTTCAGGATGTTCTTTTCCAGATTACGGCCGATGAGCTTTAATTCACGGCTCTGCTGGAGCAGTTCGCGGGAAATGTTGAGAGACAAATCAGGAGAATCGACAAGGCCTTTGACAAAGCGCAGGTAATCGGGCAGCAAATCTTTGCATTTATCCATGATAAATACATGGCGCGAATAGAGCTGCACGCCCGGTTCATAATCGGCATAGTACAGATTGAAAGGCGCACTGCCCGGAATAAACAGCAAGGATGTGTATTCTACATTTCCTTCAACGCGGCTATGGAAGATTTCCATCGGTTCGTCCCATTCATAGAACTGATGCTGGAAAAATTCCCTGTATTCTTCAGGCTTAATATCCGACTTATTACGGGTCCACAAGGGCTGCATGGAGTTAAGTGTCCGCGTTTCCGTATGTTCTTCTTCCGGTGCGTCTTCAATAACCTTGCCGTCGGCGTCCTTCGGCTTTTCCTTCGTCGTGAAGTCCATCGTAATGGGATAGCGGATGTAGTCGGAATATTTCTTGACCAGGCTTTCCAGGAGGTATTTGTCCGTGTAGTTTTCTTCCGTTTCGCCGCCGTAAAATTCCTTGCCCAAGGTCAGGATAATCGTCGTGCCGTGCTTCGGCTTTTCGCAGGTTTCCAGCGTATACTGGCCGTCGCCTGCCGATTCCCATTTATAGGCTTCTGTTTCGCCGGCTTTGCGCGTGACGACCGTCACCGTATCGGCGACCATGAAGGCCGAATAAAAGCCGACGCCGAACTGGCCAATCAGGTCTTTGTCGACGCTGCCGCCTTCCTGGGCTTCCTTCAGCTTTTCCAAAAAGGCCTTCGTGCCCGATTTAGCAATGGTGCCCAAGTTCTGCATGAGCTCGTCTTTATTCATGCCGATGCCGTTATCGGAAATCGTCAGGGTATGCTTGTCTTCATCCGGCGTCAAATGGATTTCAAAGGCCGTATCGCCTTCGAGAAGGTCGTTATTCGTCAGCGATTCGTAATGCAGCTTATCGATCGCGTCGGATGCGTTGGAAATCAGTTCCCGTAAAAATATTTCGTGATTCGTATAAATGGAATGAACCATCAAGTCCAGCAGTTGTTTCGTTTCCGCTTGGAATTCAAAGGTTTCTTTCGCCATGTTCAACAATCTCCTTTATTCAGAATGTGTTAGCACTCTTAGCATCAGAGTGCCAACTCCCTTTTATATAATACAATAAAAAGTCAAATAGTCAATAGCAAACTTGCAAATCTGCGGCAATTCCAGCCTTCTATCCGCCAAAATATTTCCCTTTGTCATTTAGGGTAGGTTATTTATTATATAATGTATTATACATATACGTTGAATCCTGCCGTCATCAGGTCTATAATAAGTGATATACAATATATGCATGATTTTTTATCATATATACGCGTCAGCGTATTCACTATACAGCAGGGGGGTATTATATCATGATACATACGTATGGATTAGAACGAATCGGAATTTTTTACCCGGCCAACGTGTACCGCAACATGTCTCCGGCCTGGCTGACCGAGCAGGCCCTGATTCGCGGCGAAGGCATGCTGAGCGACACGGGAGCCTTAGTCGTCCAGACTGGGAAATACACGGGCCGTTCGCCGAAGGACAAATTCATCGTCGACACGCCGGCTATTCATGAATACATCGCCTGGAACAACGTCAACCGCCCGATTTCGCGGGAAAAGTTTGACGCCTTGAAGGCTAAGATGACGGCTTATCTGCAGAACCGTGATATCTTCCTCTTCGATGGCTTTGCCGGCGCCGATTTAATATGCCGCAAAAAATTCCGCATCATCAATGAATTAGCCAGCGAAAACCTGTTTATCCGCAACCTGCTCATCCGCCCGACGGCCGACGAATTGAGCCAGTTCGGCGACCCGGACTTTACGGTCATCGTCACGCCGGGCTACCGCTGCGACCCGAAGACGGACGGCGTCCGTTCTGAAGCGGCTATCATCATCGACTACGAAACGCGGGTCGTCCTCATCGCCGGCACGCAGTACGCCGGTGAAATCAAAAAGAGCGTCTTCTCCGTTATGAACTACTTTCTGCCTGACGAAGGCGTCCTGCCCATGCACTGCTCGGCCAACATGGATCCGGTCACGAAGGAAACGGCCATCTTCTTCGGTTTGTCCGGCACGGGGAAAACGACCTTGTCGGCAGACCCGAACCGCAAGCTCATCGGCGACGACGAACACGGCTGGTCGCCGCGGGGCATCTTCAACTTTGAAGGTGGCTGCTATGCCAAGTGCATCAACCTGAACCCCGAAAAGGAACCAGACATTTACAACGCCATCCGTTCGGGCAGCCTCGTTGAAAACGTCGTCCTCGACCCGGCGACGCGACGGCCGAACTATTTCGACAGCAAATACACGGAAAACACCCGCGTCGGCTATCCTATAGAATACATTCCCAACGCGGCCATTCCCGGCATCGGCGGCATCCCGAAGGTCATCATCTTCCTGACGGCCGACAGCTTCGGCGTCCTGCCGCCTATCTCCCGCCTCAGCAAGGAAGCGGCTATGTACCACTTCATCACCGGCTTTACGTCGAAAGTAGCCGGCACGGAACAAGGCATTACCGAGCCGGTGCCGACCTTCTCCACCTTGTTCGGCGAACCCTTCATGCCCCTGGCTCCGGAAATCTACGCTGGCATGCTGGGCGAACGAATCGAAACGTATCATACGAAGGTCTTCCTGGTCAACACCGGCTGGACCGGCGGCCCCTACGGCATCGGCAGCCGCATGGACCTCAAGTACACCCGCGCCATGATTACGGCAGCCCTGAACGGCCGCCTCGATTCGGTCCCCTACAAGCACGACAGCCGCTTCAACGTCGACGTGCCCCAGTCCTGCCCGGGCGTCCCCAACCAGATCCTCAACCCGCGCGATACATGGGCCAATAAGAAATCCTACGATATCATGGCCGACAAAGTAGCCGCCATGTTCCAGGAAAACTTCACGGAAAAATACCCAGACGTCCCGGAAGAAGTCAGCGACGCCGGCCCGAAACCGAAGGCCAAGCCCTAAGGCCTGATACTTCTTTCATGTAAAAAACCGTAAGGAAAGGCGTTTCGCCATTTCCTTACGGTTTTCTTATATCATGTGAACAGCTTCTTTAGGCGTCGAATACGGTCATGTCCAGGCAGTCGAACCCGTCCAGGAAGGATTTAACCTGGGCGATGATATCCTGGCAGCCGCCTTCTTCCTTGCTTTCGACGTTCAGCGGCATGTTCGGGTCGTGGAGGGACATGCGCAGAAGCGCCCAGCCTTCGGGGAATACGAGGCGCACGCCTTCGTACGACGGCTTGGCGACGACGACGCCTGCGGCGACGGCCCGTTCTTCAAAGGCTTGCAGTACCCTTTCGCCGTAAGCCTTTACGTCGTCTGTGCCCTGAATTTTGAGGCGGTATTCCTTGCTTTCAGCCGGATGCTTCAAGTTTGCGACCAAATCGCCGACAGCTTTCCCCGCTTTATTGGCCTGGGCCGCCGCAATGAGCAGCTTGACCGCCAAATAGGCGCCGTCGTCGAGGTAGTAGTTTTCGCTCAGCGCGCCGTGGCCCGACGTTTCAATCGCTAAGGGCGATACGACGCCGCTCTGGTTGAGGCGGATGCATTCGTTGATGACGTTTTTATAGCCCCGCATGTAGCGGTGATGGATGAGATGAAGCTCATCTTGCAGGAAGGCCGTCAGCTCGTCCGACGTGACCGAGTCCGTGACGATGGTGCTGCCCGGATAGTCGGGAGCCAAGATGGCCGCCATCATGGCGATGAGGGCGTTGCGGTTGATGGCTTCACCATCGGGCAGGACGGCGCTCATGCGGTCTACGTCCGTATCGAAAATGAGGCCCAAATCGGCATGGTTGTCGAGAACAGCTTTGCTGATCGCCGCCATGGCCTCTTTATTTTCCGGATTCGGAATATGATTGGGGAACATGCCGTCCGGTTCGAGGAACTGGCTGCCCGTCGTATCGGCGCCGAGGACGTCGAGGACCTTCGAGGCAAAGAAGCCGCCTGCGCCGTTGCCGGCATCGACGACGATGCGCATGCCTTCCAAGGGCTTGCTGTCCGGGCCTGCGCCTACGCCGCTGCGGATTTTGGAGCACAGGTGCTCGGCATATATATCGATAATCGGCAGCGTCTGCACGCCGGACACATCGCCGTGTGTTTCTTCCAGCGACGCCGCCCGGGTCAGGACGTCTTTAATATCAGCCTTTTCCAGACCGCCGTCTTTCGTAAAGAATTTCAAGCCGTTGCGGTTGTACGGCAAATGGCTGGCCGTAATCATGATGGCTCCGTCCATATGAGTCGATTCGAAGATAATCGACATGAACATAGCCGGCGTCGAAGCCAAGCCGCAGTCAAACCCGGCTACGCCGCAGGCGCAGAGGCCTTCCAGCACGGCCTGCTTCATCGTGCCGGCAGAAATACGCGAATCATGGCCGACGGCAACGCGCAGGCTGTCGACAGGTTTGCCCGTCTTTTCCGCTAAAAAGGAGGCAAAGCCGGCGGCAATGCGGTTCGCCGCTTCGGGAAACAGCGTCACGGGCTCGCCGGGAACGCCTTCTACGGCGACGCCGCGGACGTCGCTGCCGTTCTGCAACTTCATCATATCTGATTCTGTAATCATAATCGTTCACTCCCAATATTAGTAATTCTATATTATAATAGTAATGGAAAGCGCCGCAAAAAACAAGGCGCGTCTTCACAAATAACTCTATGCTGTAAAGGAGATTTTCATGAACCAACCGGATACGCTCGAAAACAAAGCAAAATCCATGATGATTTTAGCTATGCTCATCTTCGGTACCATCGGCATTTTCGTCCGCTACATCCCCCTGCCGTCCAGCGTCATCGCCGTCGGCCGCGGCATCATCGGCACGGCCTTTTTATTTCTGTTCATCAAAGGCAAGGGCATCCCCATATCCTGGCCGGATATCCGGCAAAACCTGCTTCTCCTCTGCCTGTCCGGCGCGGCCCTGTGCGGCAACTGGACCTTCCTCTTCGAAGCCTACCGCTACACGTCCATCGCAACGGCGACGCTATGTTATTACATGGCCCCGATCATCGTCATCCTGGTCTCGCCGATTTTCCTGAAAGAAAAGCTGACGGCCCGCAAATTTCTCTGCGTCCTGACGGCGCTGGCCGGCATGGTCCTCGTATCGGGCATCGGCCAGGAAGGCGGCAGCGCCAACATGACCGGCGTGTTCTTCGGCCTGTGCGCCGCCTGCTGCTACGCCTGCATCGTCATCTTCAATAAAAAAATCAAGCCTATGGCCGCCTACGATAAAACCATCGTCCAGCTTGGTCTGGGAGCCCTGCTGCTGATGCCCTATGTCCTCTTAACAGAAAACGTCACTGCTCTAGACGCCTCTCCCTTCAGCCTGGCCATGTTCCTCGTCGTCGGCATCGTCCATACAGGCTTTGCCTATGTCTTTTACTTCGGCTCCATGCAGTCCTTAAAAGCCCAGACCATCGCCCTGTTCAGCTACCTGGACCCGATTTTCGCCATCCTGCTGTCAGCCGTCGTCCTCGGCGAGCCCCTCGGCATAACCAGCATCATCGGCGCAGTCCTCGTCTTAGGCTCAACATTGGTCAGTGAATTAAAGGCCTAACCATTTGCCGAAGGAATCATTCCATGCTAGACTATGTGTATACTGCATAGAAAAAGGAGAGTACCTACATGCCAACCTATAAAATCATTGCATGCGACATGGACGAAACCCTGCTCAGCAGCGACGCTTCCATCTGTCGCCGCAATATCGAAGCCATCGCCAAAGCAAAGGCCCAGGGCGTCAAATTCGTTCCCTGCACGGGACGGGGATTCCGCTCCGTCGAAGGCGTCTTGAAAACGCTGAACCTGTTCGACGAAGCCGGACAATACGTCATTGGCTTCAACGGAGCCAGCATTACGGAAAACAAAGGGCACCGCTCCCTGTTCTGGGACCCGATCCCCTTCGACTTAGCCGATAGGATTTACCGCAAAAGCGCGTCCTACGGCCTCTGCATGCACATTTACACACGTGATACCGTATACATCAGCGACGTCACGCCTGACGAAGAGGATTTTCTCCGCGGCCGCATGGCCTATGTACCGACGACGGAAAAGACCCTCGACTTCCTGCGCGGCAAGGAAGAAGTCTGCAAGCTCATCATCATGAACACCGACTACAGCCGTCTGCAGGAAATTCACGCCGAAATGAAGCCCCTTCTCGACGACATCACGGTCAGCTTTTCCAGCAACCGCTACATCGAATTCATGCACAAGGGCGTCACGAAAGGCGTCGCCCTCCTCAAATTAGCCGCCATGCTCGGCGTAGAGCCTGAAGAAACGATGGCTATCGGCGACAATATCAACGACATTGAAATGCTCCAGGCCGCCGGCCTCAGCGTAGGCGTCCATAATTTAAATCCCCTAATCCGCCAATACTGCAGCGTCGTCACCGACGCGACGAACAACGACGGAGCCGTCGGCGAAGCCATTGAAACCTTCGTATTGAAATAACCCGTTCAATAAAGCAAACGATATATTACATCACGCCAACAAGGCATGCCCTGCGAGTCTCAGACCCGTTAGGCATGCCTTGTTAGTTCATCATATATTTTATGGATTATGAGGGTTAACAAATTATACTATTGAAATAACACACTCTCTGCAAACAAATTCATTTAGGACTTATAAGCCTAATACTTTTTTGCCTGCATTCAATACTTTTATAATTTGATCTACATCGTAAACAGTGCCTTTCCAGGCGCCTCCGCTTACATCCTGCAACGCAGCCCATAACCGCGTATCATCCGGCAAATCTTCATCTGGACGGACATCCGGATTCGTTTCACGTTTAGCTAATTCAGCAGCACCTTCCTCATAGGTCATAGGCTGATCTTCTGTGCCGATAAAGTTCAAACTGCCTTCAAGTTTAACCGTGTCGACAATAATTTCTACAATATCGCCGTCTCTCAATTTACCAATGGGGCCCCCTGCCAACGCTTCAGGTCCAACATGTCCAAAGCAAGCGCCAGTAGAAACACCGGAGAACCGAGCATCTGTAATCAAAGACACATGTTTACCAAAAGGTAAATTCTTCAAAGCAGACGTCAGCTGATATGTTTCTTCCATCCCTGTTCCCAACGGACCGCCGCCCATGACAACCATGATATCGCCAGCAACAATTCGGCCCGGTTCTTTCAAAGCAGTAATAGCAGCTTTTTCAGAAGTAAATACCTTAACTTTAGCAGTATGTCTGAATACATGGTCATCGTCAATTACACTCGGGTCAATGGCTGTAGATTTGACAACTGCGCCTTCCGGAGCAATATTGCCAACAGGGAACGTAACTGTCGAACCAATACCCTTTTCTTTAGCTTTTTCAGGAGAGAAAATAACTTCATTAGGATCAAGATTATCCACTTCCTGCAAACGTTTGCGGCATGCTTGACGCCGTTCCGAATTTTCCCACCAATCAAGATTTTCACCAAGAGTACTGCCGGTAACTGTCATTACATCTTCATGCAGCAAGCCTAATTTGCGCAAATGCAGCATAACTTCCGGAACACCGCCAGCCAAGAATGCTGCCGCTGTCGGATAATTGACCGGTCCAATTGGTAATACACTGACCAAGCGAGGAACTTCCTTATTAATACGTGCCCAATCTTCAACAGTTGGTCTTCTGCAGCCAGCAGCATATGCAATAGCTGGCAAATGAAGCAATAAATTCGTCGAACCGCCAAAGGCTGCATGAAGAATCATAGCATTTTCAATAGCGTGATCAGTCAAGACATCTTTAGTCGTAATACCATTCTTTTCCATTTCAACAGCTGCAATAGCCGATTTTCTGGCAATATCTTTCCAAATTACAGATCCGGACGGAGCCAAGGCAGAATGAGTTAACGCCAAGCCTAAAGATTCTCCAATTACCTGTGAGGTTCCAGCTGTACCAAAGAACTGACAGCCGCCGCCAGAACTTGCACAAGAACTGCAGCCAAGGCGAATAGCATCTTCATAAGATAATTCCCCATTAGCAAAGCGCACGCTGATTGTCTGTACTGTACCAAGGTCTTCCCCTTTATTCGGCATCAGAGTAGAACCACCCGGAACTAAAACTGTAGCAATATCATGCATGCTGGCCAAAGCCATCATCGTTGCCGGTAACCCCTTATCACAGGAGGCAATGCCAATAACAGCTTTACGAGTCGGAAGAGAACGAATCAGTCTTTTCATAACAATAGCAGCATCATTGCGGTACGGTAAAGAATCAAACATGCCAATCGTCCCTTGAGTTCGGCCATCGCAAGGATCAGAAACAAAGGCTGCGTAAGGAACTAATCCCATATTTTTAATTTCATCTGCCGCTTCTGCAACCTGAATATCCAATTCATAATGACCTTGATGAAGCCCAACAGCAATCGGACTGCCATCCGGATTACGGAGTCCGCCTTTTGTGCTTATAATCATTACATCGCCATTGGCTAAGGTATCGGTATTCCAACCCTCACCAGCATTCATAGTCATGCCAAAAATGTTTCCGCTAGGTAATGTTTTCAACATATCCGGCGTCAAGGGCAATGTCCCCTTCGGTCCGTCTGCATGCGTTACGGCATCATAGATACCTTGCGGTTCATTTGTATACAAATTTTTAATAGACATATATTTCTCCTTCCTAATACCGATTAAAAATACCACATCAAAGAGTATAAAAAGAGAGGATGCCGCCGTTTATTAACGAGACATCCTCTCTTTTTCACATAAACGACATATGGTATCGTTTTATATATTTATTATTTTCCTTCTGTCTTCTTAGGCAATGTCAGCGTGAGCAGGAAGCCAGCAAATAAGCAGGCTGCCAAGAAATAAACACCAGCAAAAATGGACATAAACTGCGTCGTAAGATAACCTACGATAAAGGGTCCGACGAAGCCGCCCAAATTCCCCAATGCGTTGATAATGCCCATGGAGCCACCGGCAACATTAGCCGGGAAAAGCAACGTAGGAATCGTCCAGAAAATACCGGAAGCGCACTGTAAGAAAAGCCCGCAACCACAAAGGAAAGCAAAGGATACCCAAGGCTGTGCTTGGAATAATACCGATGCCAAGAAGCAGAGAGCAAAACCTAACAGAGGAAGAGCAACGTATTTCTTACGGTTACCGCTTCTGTCAGAAAGATGTCCGAAGATGTACAAACCAGCCATGCAAGCAAAATACGGAATGGTCGAAAGGAAACCAATCATTGTCATGCTGGAAGATGTAAGATCGCGAATAATGGTAGGCAGCCACATAGCAAAACCATAAATCCCCGTCTGGTATGCAAAGTAAATCAAAATCAATTTCCACATGTTAAGACTGCCAAAAATCTGTCCTAAAGAAACCTTCCCGGTTTCACCGCTAATAGCAGCTTGTTCAGCTTCACGTGCACTGACGATATAATTACGTTCTTCTTCTGAGAGCCATTTAGCCGTTTTAGGATCTTCACTAATCATCGGCCACCATACGAAGATCAAAAGCAAGGATACGAGACCTTCGACGATGAATACGGAACGCCAGCCATAGCTCGTTACAAGCCAACCAGAAACAGGACCTGTGATGATAGAAGCGATAGCAATGTTCATAATGAAGTACGAATTCGCTCTGCCGCGTTCCGATGCAGGGAACCAGTGGCTGAGGATAACGAGAACTGCCGGCCAAACACCGCCTTCAGCAACGCCGATAAGGAATCGGAGAATCAGCATATGCGCCGCCGTATCAACAAAACCTAACAGCACACACATGATACTCCATGCCAAGATAGCTCCAGCAATAAACTTCTTAGCATGTCCTTTTTCAGCCAATGCACCGCCAGGAACCTGAAGAACCATATACCCAACGAAGAAAATACCAGCTGCCAAACCAGAGAGCGTTGCAGTCATCTGCAGTTCTTCACTCATGCCTCCAGCCATAGCAAAACCAATATTTGTTCTATCCATAAAACCAAAAATGTAAACTAAAATACAGGGCGGAATAATCCGAGTCCATCGTTTTCCCGGAATATTTTTAGCAATTGCTTCAGCCATCTTATTTCACTCCATTCAAGCGTTTAGAATAAATTGCCATTTTCATCAAACTGCATAGGAGCTACTTCCCCTATGATTTCCATATTAGGATTAGCTTCTACTTCCGGAATCAAGACTTCAGAAACTTCAATTTCCTCAATTTCCATTGTATTCTTAATACGAATAATGCGAGGTTGAAGTTTATCAGCACCTGCACAGGTTTTAACAGCAGCTTGTACAGCCAATCTGTCATTAGGAGTCCAGAACGGAATTTTAACCATTTCAAGAAGAGTAGAGGTAATAGCATTAGGATAAGCCATTTCATTTATGATCTTATCTACACACCGCTGTGTCGTGACATCTGCTAAACCTAAACCATTCGCATTACCATGAGTTTCTTCCGTTAAATCAAGAACTACAACACGTTTTGCTTTGAAGTTGCCAATACGCGGTTCAGAGCCATCAGCACCGCGAGGAACACCCGTTTCACGAGGCAAAGTACCGGAAACATTCGGGTCCATGCCATCACCGCTGATATTTTTGCCAATTTCATCAACAATGAGAACATCAGCATTGTCAATAAGAATATGTCCCATTATTTTCTTGGCTTCCAAAAGAAGACTCGGCTCTTGTTCAATAATTTCATCAGGTGTAAGTGCTGTTAATTTATAGGTCTGATCAAATGCGTTTTCAATGGTGCCGATGCCACAAATAATAGGCGCATTCTTTAAAATAACTTTACCGTATCGCTGCAGATTTTCGGCCATTTTTGGAAAACCCTGTTCATGAACGCCTTCTGCACCATGCTGCTTACCCATGCCGATAACGGCCATTTTCATCAGACCGCTTTCATAAGGACCTACAAACTGAGTGTGTGCTTTAATGCGGCCAACCATGATAATGCCATCGGCTTCCGAAGCATATTTATCAATAAATACAGGCCGTCCATCATCAGTAACCCCAATCTGCTTCGTTTCCATCGATGCCTTGATAGGACATCCCATTGCTTCTTCCGTAACACCATACCCATTAACGATTTCAAGCTGACCTTCCGGAGTTGCACCGCCATGACTGCCCATAGCAGGAAATACAAAGGGGCTACCGCCTTTTTGCTTCACATAGTCAACAACAGCTTTAATGATGATATCAATGTTCGCAACACCGCGACTGCCACAGGTAATGGCAATCGACATTCCCGATTTGATCTGAGCGGCTATGATATCCCGATCTAATTCCTTCCAAATAACTTGCGGAATGTCTTCAGGCGCAATATACGAAGGATCAAAATGCTGTTTTACCTTTACCATTTTGGGAATCGCAATATCCTGGCACAAATTTGCAATAATGTTAGCATCCATTTTGCTTTCTCCTTTCAATAAATAATTATTTTAAGCCATTATCTTTTAAAATTTTTTCTACTTGCTGAACTTGTTCTGCTGTAATCGGATTAAACTCGAGACAATGCGTAGAAATATCCAGTCCTCGCAAAGCCATTGCAGTTTTTACAGCAGGAAGGAACGGTTCATTAATCGTATAGAAATTCATCAACGAATTAATAATTTTTTGATACTTTTCTATTTCAGATATATTTCCGGCATTAATAGCTTTTACCCAAGCCGAACAAATTTCCGGAGCAATATTGGACAAGCCACCGATGCATCCGTTTCCGCCACTCAGCATCGTATGTATTAAGCTTTCATCAAATCCAGACATTACGATGAAATCAGGAAACTCGTCTTTTGTCGCATTAATCAGTGCTCTTGTATGTCCAAAGTTGTCGACGGTATCCTTATAGCCTACAAGGTTCTTATGCTTGCGCAAAAGGCGCAATGTAATTTCAGGAGTCAAGTCATATCCAGAACCGCCGGGATAGTTATAGAGGAAAACATTGCCCTGAATTTGAGGAAGAATCTGGTCATAATACCACTCAATGTTCTGTGCTCCCAAGGTAAAGTAATAGGGCCCAATAATCATAACAGCATCGGCACCAGCTTGAAGAGCATAGTTAGATAATTCAACGGTTTCCTTCGGAGTCATGCAGCCTGTTCCTACTAAAAACTTTACTCTGTGATTGATACAAGAAACTGCCACATCAATCAGCTGCTTTCGTTGCTCCATAGACATAGCGAAAAATTCACCCGAACTGCCCATAACAACAATCCCATCTACGCCGCCTTTAATTAAATGTTCATACACGAGTTTATTACCACTGGCATCAACATTTCCATCTTGATCAAAAATAGTTACAACTGGCGAAAAATATTCGGCTTTTTTCATACAAGTTACGCTCCTCAACTTTCAGTTTTTAAACATAATTACATACACGAGCAATTGCTATTTCCATAAAACCTAGTGCTTCTGATTTTGTCTGCTTGCCATTAGCTACCTCAATCGTCAAATCAAGCAATTCTTTACCCAATTCTTCAATTGTTTTTTGTCCGTAAATTACAGGACTAGCATTGAAATCCATGTTATCTTCCATCTTCTCATACGTGAGCTTATTGCCAGTAAGTTTGATAACAGGACAAATAGGATTGCCCATGACATTTCCTCGTCCCGTTGTAAAGACAACAACTTGGCAGCCGCCTGCAACCATCCCCGCTACAGACGAAAAGTCATTTCCCGGCGTATCCATGATAACCAGGCCTTTTTCATCAATTTGTTTAGCATAATCATATACGGCATTGATTTCTCGGTGACCACCTTTATGAATACATCCTAAAGATTTTTCTTCCAATGTAGTCAAGCCGCCGGCTTTGTTACCAGGAGACGGATTGCCTTCCCGAACTTCTTCACCAACGAGCTGAAGCGCTTTTTCATAGCGATGAACAATTTCGAAAATACGATTACGAACCTCTTCATTCTTAGCACGTCGAGCCAAAATGTGTTCAGCCCCAATAAATTCTGTTGTTTCACTCAAAATAGAAGTAGAACCTAAATCAACCAAACGGTCGCTCAGATCACCAACTACCGGATTGGAAGCCAATCCCGACGTAGGGTCAGAGCCACCGCAGTTCGTACCTACAATTAAATGGGAAATATCAAATTCTTCCCGCTGAACCATGCTGGCTTCAATTACCATCTCTCTGGCATATCGTACAGCCTTTTCCACAGCCTTGATCGTTCCGCCAGATTCTTGAATGATAACCTGCTTAATAGGCTTATTTGTCCGTTCTTGAATGGCTTTGACAACCAAATCCATCTGACAGTTTTCACAACCTAACGATATAACAACAGTACCATAAATATTAGGATTAGCAGCGAAACCTGCCATTATATCCATTGTAAGCTGTTGGTCAGACGGAACTTGAGAACAGCCATTTTGATTATGGAAAGTGACTGTGCCCTGAACCTGCTGAGAAACAATACGGGCTGTATCAGTTGCGCAAACACTTGCAGGTAATACTAACACGTAATTGCGTACGCCAACACGGCCATCTGGTCTTTTATATCCTAAAAAGTTCATGTCATCTCCTCCTTTTAACCCAGATCTTCTCGAACATTTTTAACATTATGAACGTGAACATGTTCACCTTTTTTTATCAATCCGGCAGCATGTCCAATATGTTCCCCATATTTTACAATCGGTTCATCATCAGCAATATCCCGAATAGCAAATTTGTGGTAAATTTGAATGTCTTCAGCTGCAGTTAACTCGACAGCTTCCTTTTCAAAATTCAAATATGTAATGAGATCGCCTTTCTTGATCTGTTCAATTGCTACAGCAACATTGTCCTTTGGATCAATAATCATACCGTTAATCATGTCTTATTTCGCCTCCTATTTTATATCCATATACACATACAACAATTAGTATTCTATCCAAGACATCTGAAAAACGTCTTGGATAGAATATATTTTTTACGATTCCTGCTTTTTAAATGCTGCAAACAGTATCAAAGACAAAACACAACCTACTAAAACAGTGATCCCCATAAAGTAGAATCCACCGACAAAACTGCCTGTATAATCTTTTATCCAACCAATCGCAATAGGCGCAATAAATCCGCCCAAATTACCAATAGCATTGATAAAAGCAATACCAGTAGCCGCAGCACCACCTACAAGAAACATTGGCGGAATTGTCCAAAAAATAGGCATGCAACCATAGAAGCCAATAGCACTGATAGAGATGAGAGCAATAGAAACACCTAATCCACTATTCAGAGCACCGCAAATAACCAAACAACCACCAGCTAATATCATGGCTCCAATCATATGCCACTTACGTTCCATATGCTTGTCAGAACTCCAGCCAATTGCCAGCATACCAACAGCTGCAACCACAAAAGGAACAGCACTAATCAAGCCAATCGTTGTAGTAGCCAGATCTCCACCAAAAGACTTAACAATCTGTGGAAGCCACATATTTACACCAAATACACCAATAACCTGAGATACATAAATAATGGCCAAAATCCAAACCTTAGGATTCAGCATAGCTTGGAAAGTAGAAACCTTTTCTTTTGCTACAACTTGTTGCTTTTCTTTTTCCAATTCGTCAATCAAAAAATTTCTTTCTTCGGCAGTTAGCCAGTTAGCCTTTGAAGGATTATCAGTTAAATACGACAATGCAATCAAACCAACAATAACCGTTGGGGCACCTTCTAAAATGAACATCCATTGCCACCCTGCTACCCCCATCATTCCGTCTAACGTAAGCAGCCAACCAGATACTGTCGAACCAATCATCAAAGCTAATGGTTGAGCAAACATGAAACGAGACGTAATTGATCCTCTATATTCTGCTGGAAACCATTGTGTCAAATAAAAAATAACGCCTGGAAAAAAGCCAGCTTCTACCGCTCCAAGTAGAAAACGCACCACTAAAAATTGTGTTGTAGTTGTAATAAATGCCATGCTAGCAGAAATACAGCCCCATACAGCTAACAACAACCCCAACCAGATTCTTGCCCCATATTTATTTAACCCTAAATTACTAGGAACGCCAAAAATTAAATACCCAATAAATAATATACCAGCGCCATAACCAAAAGTAGTGGCAGTCAATCCAAGATCTCTATTCATCTCCAAAGCAGCAAACCCTAAGTTAACGCGGTCAATATAGTTAAGCAAATAACAAAGTACTAAAAAGGGAATTAAACGCCAGGTTACTTTTGTAAATACCCTCTGTTTCATTTCTTCCATTGGACTATGCCTCCATCAACATTTATAAATTTTTTAGCTTATCGTATTGAACAACTGCACCTTGTGCACCAGAACCAGCAATTTTGCAATATAAACCTAACCAACCTTTTTTGAACTTAGGTTCCGGCCTTTTCCACTCAGCCAACCGTTTCGTTATTTCTTCATCATTTACAAGAAGATTCAATGAGCGGTTTTCAACATCAATTTCAATACGATCACCATTTTTTACAATAGCAATAGGACCGCCTTCAGCAGCTTCTGGAGAAATATGTCCTACAAAACATCCATTATTTGTACCGCTAAAACGTCCATCTGTAATCAAAGCAGTTGTTTTAGCCAAACCTCTACCATATAAATACTTCATGGCTTTGAACATTTCGCGCATGCCTGGGCCGCCTTTAGGCCCTTCATAACGGATAACTACAACATGACCATCTCGAACCTTACCAGCTAAAATTGCTTCTTCAGCCGCTTCTTCAGAATCAAAACATATTGCTTCTCCTTCAAAATGCTGCAGGCTCTTATCAAACGCTCCTGGTTTTGTAATACCTGTATCCGGAGCCAAATTACCGCGAAGAACAGCCACTCCACCTTCATACCCAAAAGGTTCATCCATCGTTTTAATAATATTATTATTTTTAGGATACTGATATACGTGACTCTCTGTATTTTCCGCTACGGTATGAGCCGTAACTGTCATCGCATTCGTATAAATGATGGAACTCATTTCTTCAAGCAGTTTGCTGACCCCACCAGCTTGATAAAAATCAATCATGTTATATTCTGAAGCAGGATTAATCTTAGCTAACTGCGGCGTATGTCTAGATAATTCATCAAATTCCGACAAAACATCAATATCTAGCTCTGCTTCACGAGCAATAGCAGTTAAATGCATAACTGCATTGGTACTTCCACTCATGGCCAAACAAATTTTAATCGCATTGCGAATACTTTCATTTGTAATAACTTGCCGAGCAGTAATTCCTTTTTCAACAAGTTCCATGATTTTTATGCCGGTAGCTTCTGCAATAGATAATCTGGCAGCTGAATAAGCTGGAATAATACCTCCATCAGGCAAGGTCATACCTAACGCTTCGGAAAGTGCACACATCGTGTTTGCGGTTCCTAAATACGAACAAGAACCACATGTTGGACAGGATAAATTTTCTAATGTTCTATATTCTTTCTCTGTAATTCTATTAGCAGACAACATGCCATATGCTTCTGTACTTGAAGTCTGGTCAGATTTTCTGCCATCAAACACTATTCCACCTTCCATTGGTCCGCCAGGCAATAAAATGCAGGGAATATCTAAACGAGCTGCTGCCATCAACATGCCTGGAACAATCTTATCGCAGGAACCTAATAATACGAGTCCGTCGAATAAATTAATCTGAGCCATCGATTCAACAGAATTAGCTATCAGTTCTCGAGACGGCAAAATATAATGCATACCATCATGACCTTGCGCAAAACCGTCACAACCACCAATAACACCAAATTCAACAGGAGTACCTCCAGCTCGATAGATTCCATCTTTTACTCGTTGCGCCACCTGTCTCAAATTAAAATGTCCTGGAACACATTCACTCCATGCATTAGCTATACCAATAATTGGACGTTTTAAATCATCTGTAGAAAATCCCATTGATTTATACGTAGCACGATAATATTGGTTGTGCAATCCTTCGAGAATTTTTTCACTTCTCATCATTTCAGACTCCTCCTTTTTTCTTAAATACGTATTGTTTCGTATATTCGTCTTTATGCCACTAGTATATCACTTGAAGCACATTAATATCAATACATGACTTCCAATATATTTTTTAATATCGCATTTTAATTTTTAATACAAATAAATCATTAGTATACCAAACAATTACGATATTTAGTAATTTTAAAATCTAATTGTGTTAAAAATTATCACTAAAAAAGAAAAAACGAGCCCAATTATATATTTGAACTCGATTTTCCCCTTTCGGATACAGTATCAGCAACCCATTAATTCAGACATTGTTATTTTTTTAACATAACAGCCTTTCCGTCAGTTACAACAACGCCATCTTGATTTGTTACGACAGTACTCAAAATAAGACGGTGTTTTTCAGGAATCTTTTCGATGATAGTCGCCGTGCAGGTAATCGTGTCGCCGATGCGTACGGGAGCTTTGAATTTCAATTCTTGGGAGCAATAAATCGGCGTACCGCCGTGCATGGCTTTCGTCATCGTCGTCGAAATGATGCCAGCAGAAATCATGCCGTGGGCAATACGGCCCTTAAACATCGATTCTTTAGCGATTTGTTCGTTGACGTGCATGGGGTTGAAATCACCTGTAATACCAGCAAAGGCATATACGTCCGATTCACTGATTGTCTTGCCGAAGGTAGTCGTGTCGCCTACCTGCATTTCATCATACGTTAATTCTTCCTTCATGATGCATCACCTTTCTATCATACCATACAATGGCAACCATAAGCGCGGAATGGCTCACCGCAGCAAGCTGCCGGAAATGACCATGCGTTGTACCTGGTTCGTTCCTTCGTAAATCTGCGTAATCTTCGCGTTGCGCAGCAGCCGTTCTACCGGGTATTCGCGCGTGTAACCGTAGCCGCCGAAGATCTGTACGGCATCCGTAGCGATAGCCATGGCCGCATCGGAAGCGTACATCTTAGCCATAGCGGCTTCTTTAGAATAGGGAAGGCCTGCGCCTTTCAAATATGCAGCGCGGTACGTCAGCAGACGAGCGGCGTCGAGACGGGTCGCCATGTCAGCCAGCATAAAAGAAACGCCCTGGAACTTACTGATCGGTTTGCCGAACTGCGTCCGTTCTTTTGAGTATTGAACGGCCGCTTCCAGTGCCGCCTGAGCAATACCTAGAGCTTGAGCAGCTACGCCGATACGACCGCCATCTAAAGATGTCATGGCAATTTTAAAGCCCTTGCCTTCTTCGCCGAGAAGATTTTCTTTTGGTACAACGACGTCCTGGAATACTAATTCCATCGTCTGAGAACCATGAATACCCAATTTATGTTCCTTTTTGCCAAAAGTAAAGCCCGGCATGCCTTTTTCCAAAATGAAAGCGGAAATGCCTTTTGTACCCTGAGACTTATCGGTCATGGCAAATACGACGTAAATATCAGCGGCTCCGCCATTGGTAATAAATATTTTGCTGCCGTTCAGCACGTAGTGGTCACCGACTTTTTCAGCATGAGACTGCTGTTGTGCCGAATCGGTGCCGGCATTGGGTTCTGTCAAGCCGAAAGCGCCTAATTTCGTGCCTTCTGCCAAGGGAACCAAGTATTTTTGTTTTTGTTCTTCCGTGCCGTATGTAAAAATAGGCCATGCGCAAAGGGACACAGACGCAGCGTAGCTGCAGGCAATGGAATCATCTACGCGAGCCAATTCTTCATTTGCGAGAATATAGCTCATGTAGTCTCCGCCGCCTCCGCCGTATTCTTCCGGAAAGAAAATCCCCATTAAGCCCAATTCGCCGAGTTTATCGACGATGCTGCGGTCAAATACTTCTTCTTCGTCACGCTGGTGGACTGTCGGCGCAATTTCCTTTTCGGCAAAATCGCGGACCATTTTGGTTATCATTTTTTGTTCATCTGAAAGCTGGAACTCCATTATTCTGTTATCCCCTTTCTCCCTTAATGAATTTTGTTTATATAATCAAGTAATTAGAAGCTCTGCCGGTGCGAAAGATGGAGCGTTTATCATTGCGTGGACAGAGCTTCTTTTTACTTAATTACCCTTATTTGCCTGCCATTTTAGCGTATTTGGCATAGCGTTCTTTCGCTTCGCGGATCGTCTTTTCATACAATGCTTCTGCACGTTCCGGGAAGTTAATCTGCAAGCGGTTGTAACGGTTTTCACCGCGCAGGTATTCGACCATTTTGTCGGAATCCGGTTCCGGAGAATCAAGCTGGAACGGATTCTTGCCTTCTGCTGCCAAACGCGGATCGTAGCGATAGAGGTGCCAGTAGCCGCATTCTACGGCTTTCTTCATTTCAAGCTGCGTAGCGCCCATACCGGCCTTGATGCCGTGTTCGAGGCACGGGCAGTATGCGATGACGATGGACGGACCCGGATATGCTTCGGCTTCGCGGAGAGCGCGGAGCGTCTGCGCCTGGTTGTAGCCCATAGCAACCTGGGCAACGTATACGTATCCGTAGGTCATGGCGATAGCACCGAGGTCTTTCTTCTTGACCTGCTTGCCGCCGGCGGCGAATTTCGCTACGGCTGCCGTCGGAGTAGCCTTGGAGGACTGGCCACCTGTATTGGAGTATACTTCCGTATCCATGACCAGGATGTTGACGTCGCGGTTCTGAGCGATGACGTGGTCGATACCGCCGAAGCCGATATCATATGCCCAGCCGTCGCCGCCGAAGGCCCATACGGATTTCTTAGCCAGGTATTCTTTATTCTGAAGGACGAAGGCTACGTCTTCGTTCGCCGGAACCTGTTCCAATGCGGCGATGAGGGCGTCTGTCACTTCGCGGGACTTGTCGCCTTCGCTGTAATGAGCCAGGTATTCGTCGATAGCTTCTACGGCGACGTTCTGTTCCTTCAAAGCATTCAGGTGAATGCGCAGTTCCTGCTGGATAACGTCCTGAGCGTGGAAGAAGCCGTAAGCAAATTCGGCGTTGTCTTCGAACAAGGACTGTTCCCAGCACGGGCCGAAGCCGCGGTTGTCCGTGCAGTACGGCGTCGTCGGCAAGGAGCCGCCGTATGCGGAGGAGCAGCCAGACGCGTTGGCAACGTACATGCGGCTGCCGAAGAGCTGCGTAACCGTCTTGATGTACGTCGTTTCGGCGCAGCCTGCGCAGGCCGGCGAGAATTGGAAGTACGGTTTGGCAAACTGCAGTTCTTTGACAGTCTTGTCGCTGACAGCTTCCTTCTTGAGGTACTGTTCGTCCATGACGAAGCGGTTGAAGTTATCCTGCTGGGCAGCTTCTTCTTCCATGGGAACCATCGTAAGAGCGCCCTTGTCTTTCAGCGGGCAAACGCTTACGCAGACGCCGCAGCCGAGGCAATCGTACGGCGAAACCTGGAGGCGGAAGTTGTAATCGGACAGCTTAGCGCCTTTCGCCTTAACCGTTACGAAGCTTTCCGGAGCGCCGGCCAATTCTTCATCCGTAAGGAGAACCGGGCGGATAGCTGCGTGGGGGCAGGCCATGGAGCAGCTGTTGCACTGCGCGCAGACTTCAGCATTCCAGTGGGGAACCTTGATGGCTACGCCGCGCTTGCTGTATTCCGTCGTGCCGAGAGGCCATGTGCCATCGAAGCAATCATGCTTCTTGAATACCGATACCGGAATAAAGTCGCCCTGCTGACGATTCATCGGTTCCACGATATCCTGAATGAATTCAGGCAAGTGGGACAGATCCTTCGGCGTATCGACAGCATTGGCCCAAGAAGCAGGAACTTCTACTTTTACGAGGCCTTCGATACCAGCGTCAACTGCTTTGTTGTTCTTGTCGACGATTTCCTGACCGCCTTTTTTGAAGTAGCTGTCATAGTTGCCTTGCTTCATCGCTTCCACAGCCATGTCGATAGGAATAACCTTGGTCAGTTCGAAGAACGCAGCCTGGAGAATCGTGTTGACACGTTCGCCCAAGCCGATTTCACCAGCTAATTTTGTAGCATCGATCGTGTAGAACTGAGCATGTTTATTGTACAAATCGCGTTTCATCTTGGCCGGCAGCTGCGTTTCCAACTCTTCCGCCGTCCAAGGACAGTTCAGGAGGTATACGCCGCCGTCTTTTAATTCAGCCGTCGTATCGTATTTATGAACGTATGTCGGAGCGTGGCAGCCTACGAAATCAGCCGAATCGACGAGGTACGTCGCATGGATGGGCTGATCGCCGAAGCGGAGGTGCGACTGGGTCAGGCCGCCGGTCTTCATGGAGTCGTAGGAGAAGTATGCCTGGGCATATTTGTCTGCCGTCAAGCCGATGATGGTAATGGCGTTTTTGTTTGCGCCAACCGTGCCGTCGCCGCCGAGGCCCCAGATCTTAGCAGCTGTCTGGCCTTCGTAGGATAATTTGATCGGTTCGTCTGTCAGGGACGTATTCGTTACGTCGTCTACGATGCCGATGGTGAAGTTGTTTTTCGGCTGAGCCTGTTCCAAGTTCGTGTATACAGCGGCGATCTGAGCCGGCGTCGTATCCTTGGAAGCCAAGCCGTAGCGGCCGCCGACAACGACGATATCGCCGCGGCCAGCCTGAATCAGGGCGCTCTGTACGTCTAAGTACAGCGGTTCGCCGATGGAGCCCGATTCCTTCGTGCGGTCCAGTACGGCAACCTTTTTGCACGTAGCCGGAATAGCTTCGGTGAAGTGCTGTACTGAGAACGGACGATACAAGTGAACCTGTACCATGCCGACCTTCTTGCCCTGAGCGTTGAGGTAATCAACAGTGTCGCGGACCGTTTCCGCCGCCGAACACATGACGACTACAACTTCTTCCGCATCGGGAGCGCCGTAGTAGTTAAAGAGTTTATAATCGCGGCCTGTCAATTTATTGATTTCATCCATGTAATGCTGTACGACGCCGGGAATGGAAGCGATTTTTTCGTTCGCCCCTTCTTTGCACTGGAAGAAGATATCCGGATTGACCGTCGTGCCGCGTTCATAGGGATGTTCAGGATTCAAGGCGTTTTTGCGGAAGGCGTTCAGCTGATCGTAGTCGACGAGTTTTTTCAATTCGTCGTAGTCCAGCGCTTCGATGCGCTGCATTTCGTGAGATGTACGGAAGCCGTCGAACACGTGCATGAAGGCATAGCGTCCGCCGATTGCCGCTAAGTGCGACACGGCGCCCAAATCCATGACTTCCTGCGGCGACGAAGACATGATCATGCCGAAGCCGGTGGAACGGCAGGCCATGACGTCGGAGTGATCGCCGAAAATAGAAAGAGCGTGAGCGCTGACCGTACGGGCGGCAATGTGGAATACGCCCGGCAGGAATTCGCCGCCGATTTTGAACATCGGCGGAATCATGAGCAGCAAGCCCTGAGAAGCCGTGTAGGTCGTCGTCAGAGCGCCGGCCTGCAGCGAGCCGTGGCATGTGCCGGCCGCGCCTGCTTCAGACTGCATTTGAATAACATCAACCGTATTGCCAAAGATATTTTTCTTTCCCTTAGCAGCCCATTCGTCAACCTTTTCAGCCATAACTGACGACGGCGTAATGGGGAAAATGGCAGCTACTTCCGTAAAGGCATACGATGCATATGCGGCAGCAGTGTTGCCATCCATTACAACATAGTTTTTCTTCATGATGTAATAGTTCCTCCTTTTTCTAAATGACATGTAAAAACAAGTTCCGCATACAAAAACTTTAGTGAACTACTTTTCATTCAAGGCAATCATTTTTTCATTAGTAAGCATGTCGATTTTGCCCGTTTTTATTGTTCTTATATACGTCTTTATTCTTATATTCGTTATTCTATCATTTTATAAGAAAAAATTCAATGCTTATAAATAATAAAACTATATATAATGCATAAAAAACATGGAACAACTTATAATCATATAATACAAGCAAAGATAATGTATATCCGAATAAAAAAATTTTTAAGGCATATCAAAACAAAAAAATCTCACTAAATCATAGAAAATTTCCTATAGTTTAGTGAGATAAATATATTTTCAAATTGTAAATTTCTTTTGGATACTAAAAAGATGATTGATATCTTTTTTATTAATAATAGTAGCGGAAAGAACAATAAGTGTTCGACCTGCACGATACCCTTTATGAACAGAATCATACTCAATATATTCTCTATAAACTAATTCTTTCAATAAATTAGACAATGAGCTTTTAGGTATTCCCGTCTCCTTTTGTATCGCTGTAAATGAGGGAGCCTGATCTGCATTAGCAATAAAATAAACAATATCTAATGCACGAGCCACTGAACGAACAATCGTTTTTGTTCCTTCTCCATTCATAGCGTTCCCTCCCTTCCTTAATTACGTCCAAGTTCTTATATTAGTACTAATTATATGATAACATTGCTATTTTTGAATGTCAATTTGTAAATAATCTACGATACCTTGTATACTAATATTTAATTCTAGATACATATGATAAAGTTTTCATTAAAATAATTGTTCCAATATATGGACGAAAAATTCATAATACTATATAATGTATATGTATAAAGTATTGTTTGCATTGAATAAATAAGGAAGAGGATTATATACTCTTCAACATATATGAGGAAAGAAGTGATACGTTATGGCATATTCTCAGCACAAGCCAACATTGCGAGTTTTAGATATCATGCAGTCGCTTGCATCTGCAAACGACGAAGGCCTGACATTAACAGAAATAGCTACCAAAATTCAAGTTCCCAAAAGTACTATTGTACCAATCATTCACACATTACGCGACAGAGACTTTATTGAGCAAAAAAGCAACGGCAGATATGTCATAGGTATCAGTATGTTCCTCATCGGCTCCGCATCTCTTCAAAACATCGGTTTATTAGACGTGTTTAAGAAAGAAATGAAAGAAATTGTTTATAAAACATCTGAAACTTGCCAATTAGGCATTTTAGTAAATGGCGATGTCTTATATCTTGCAAAAGAAGATTCGGCTGAACCAATTCGCCTCGTTTCATTCGTCGGAAAACGCCTGCCAGCATATAGCACCTCTTTAGGCAAAGCGTTGCTTAGTTGCTATTCCCTTCAAGAGTTGGAATCAATTTATAAAGGCCCGTTAAAACCAGTAACAGAAAAAACATGCCAAACGATAGAACAATTATATGATGAATGTCTCCGGTCTAAATCCGAAGGCTATTTTCAAGAATCAGGAGAAATTTCTCCTGATTTAAGTTGCTTTGCAGTACCAATCCATCATAATGGCAAAATCATTGCAGCTGTCAGTGTAAGTATGCCTACGTTCAGATTGACAAAAGAAAAAAAAGAAACTGTAGTCAAGGCATTATTAACTGGGCAAAATGTACTAGAACGCAATCTGCAGCGGCTTGGAATTTCTGACAGCAACTTATTTCGACTATGTGAAGCTTTTTCTGTAAATAACTGCCAGGTATAGGTCTTCTATGATACAATCTAAATCATAGGAGGCTTACTATCATGGCAAGAGAAAAGAAACCGGTACATAAGGTCATTATGACCGAAGGAAAACGCAGCATTATTCAACAACTGTTTCAA
>NZ_NQXW01000060.1:0-817 GCF_002287425.1 Megasphaera sp. ASD88
GCCACAATGGCCTGCTGAGGGATTTCATCCCAAAGGGCATGTCCATGGAGCGGTTCTCTGATGAGGATATCCTGAACATGGCAGATACGCTGAACCAGCGCCCACGGCGTGTTTTGGGCTACCATACGCCGTCAGAGCTATTTGATGCATTCCTCGATGAAGTTTATGCTAGTGAGTGTGTTTCCTGATTATGGTTGTTCAAATTCAACTTGCAATTTACCATAGAAAAATATAAACGCCTTTCTGCACAAGTAATTTTAATTTGTGCGGAGAGGCGTATTTTTATGAGGGAGAGGAGGTTTTATAAAATGGCATTTGACAACAAATTAAAAAATACAAATTAGCAATAGCTGAAGCTACAGTATTAGGGATAAGAGAACCCGATATACGTTGATTGGTAAATGTTTCCGACAAATCACCGTTAGAATATGTTGAGATTTTATTACATTCAAAAAATATTTTTTGTCTGGCGTAGTCATAAGTATATATCGTTGGATACACAACTATAGTATTATGTTTTTTGTTATGCAGGATTGTTTCTCCTTGAATTGTATAATACGGTGGAGAGCATTTTATAATTGAAGGAGAGTGGATATTTACATATAGAGCCTGTGAAAAAATCTCTGTAAACATAGATCTTCTATGATACTTGGTAAGCTGAAAGCGAATTTGAGAACTTTCAGCTCATGGTTTATATATAACAACACATGCTGAACATGTCAAGTACAGACAGGATTTTCGCCTGCTTTTGCCAGCTATGCGTTACTCTGTGAGTCGGCCTTCGTACATTATGCTCAGTTCCCCATACACCTGTCCC
>NZ_NQXW01000061.1:0-682 GCF_002287425.1 Megasphaera sp. ASD88
TGAGGTAACCTTAAGGAGCCAGCCGTCGAAGGTGGGGGCGATGATTGGGGTGAAGTCGTAACAAGGTAGCCGTATCGGAAGGTGCGGCTGGATCACCTCCTTTCTAGGGAAGAAGTAACGGATTCTGCGGAAGACGTTACAAATCTTTAGGTCGGCATTCTGGAGTACGTACACATTGTTCAGTTTTGAGAGGCCATGAACCTCTTAAAAAAATATCCCATGGGCCTATAGCTCAGCTGGTTAGAGCGCACGCCTGATAAGCGTGAGGTCGGTGGTTCAAGTCCACCTAGGCCCACCAGGGCAAGTCGATACACCCGAAATGCAAAGGCAGAGTACGGACAATCGAGGAGCCGTCATATGTTGCAATGACATGCCTGCCCGTCTGGTGGGAAGCCGGCGCAACGAGTGTGGGGGTGTAGCTCAGCTGGGAGAGCACCTGCCTTGCAAGCAGGGGGTCAGGAGTTCGATTCTCCTCATCTCCACCACAATTTTATTACGAAAGACCCGTACCTTGACAACTGCATAAAACGAAACGAACAAACCTCTTTTTTGAAGAAAAGAGAAAGACTTAACGAACCGAAGAAACTCTGAAAAACGGTGAAGACATAAAGTCAAGCAAGTAAGGGCGTACGGCGGATGCCTTGGCCATATCAGCCGATGAAGGACGCGATAAGCTGCGAAA
>NZ_NQXW01000062.1:0-641 GCF_002287425.1 Megasphaera sp. ASD88
AACTGGTACGGCTGGTCGAGGATAACCGAGGCGTTCGTGGCTGCGCCGAAGCTCAGGCCGCCGGCCGGTACGCCGCCGATAGTGCCTGCTTCTGTCGTCAGTACCATGCTGTCGATGCCTTCTTCAGCAGCGACTACCGATACGCCTTCAGGCATGCCGATACCGAGGTTTACGACTGCGTCGGGAATCAGTTCCATAGCGCAGCGGCGGGCAATGATCTTGCGGTTGTTCAGTTTCAGCGGAGCTACCGAATCCAGAGGAACTTTTACATCGCCGTTGAATGCCGGGTTGTACGCATAATCCCAAGTCATCATATGGTCAGCTTCGTCAGCTTTTACGACATAGTCGACGATTACGCCGGGGATCTTAACGTCTCTCGGGTCCAGCGTATTCTTAGCTGCTACATCTTTTACCTGAACGATAACGATGCCGCCGCAGGCTTTAGCCGCTTCAGCGATAGCCAAGGCTTCGCCCGTGCCGATTTCGCCGTCCATCGTAACGTTGCCGTCTTCGTCGGCTGTCGTGCCGCGGATGATAGCTACATCAATTTTGTGCGGATGATACCAGAGCCATTCTTCGCCGCCCAATTCAATAACTTCAACGATATCTTCCTTCGTTACATCGTTGATTTTGCCGCCTTC
>NZ_NQXW01000063.1:0-621 GCF_002287425.1 Megasphaera sp. ASD88
TCGCGCATGTAAAGCGCTCCGACTGTTTGTAGACATACGGTTTCAGGTTCTCTTTCATTCCCCTCCCGGGGTTCTTTTCACCGTTCCCTCACGGTACTATTCGCTATCGGTCCATATCAGTGTTTCGCCTTGGAGGGTGGTCCCCCCTGCTTCCCACAAGGTTCCTCGTGCCCCGTGGTACTCTGGATCCTGCTCCATGGTCTTCCTTACGCTTACCGGGCTCTCACCGTCTCTGGCCCAGTTTCCCAACTGGTTCTGCTTCGTCCAACCATTTGTTAGCAGTCCGCAACCCCGAAGCGGTTTCCCGCCCCGGTTTGGGCTCTGCCCCGTTCGCTCGCCGCTACTGAGGGTATCTCTGTTGATTCCTTTTCCTCCGGCTACTTAGATGTTTCAGTTCACCGGGTTCCCTTCCTTTCGGATGACAGCACTCCTGCTGCCGGGTTTCCCCATTCGGACACCTGCGGGTCAACGGTTACTTGCACCTCACCGCAGCTTTTCGCAGCTTATCGCGTCCTTCATCGGCTGATATGGCCAAGGCATCCGCCGTACGCCCTTACTTGCTTGACTTTATGTCTTCACCGTTTTTCAGAGTTTCTTCGGTTCGTTAAGTCTTTCTCTTTT
>NZ_NQXW01000064.1:0-616 GCF_002287425.1 Megasphaera sp. ASD88
GGATTAATAAATACTTTCATGGTTTTGCTCCTTTCTCATTTGCCAGCTGCTCTAGCGTATCTCGCAATTTTTTCGGAATAGGAAGCCCGGCCTTCCCGGCATTTTCCAGTATGGACAGGCCTTCGTTTGCAATGAAGAACCATACGACAAACGGCTGCGTCAATGTCGACTGCCCCAGGGCCATATCCAGCTCATGAGACAGGGCCACAAGGCAAAGAATGACCATCTTTTTGCAAAAGCCGGCGAATCCCTTCTTGCTGTTGAGCTTCATGTTGGGATTGATATAGGCCGCTGCTATGCCGGTAATGTAGTCTATAGCCATGATGACGACCAGTGCCTCGTGAATATCGCTCCATCCCGTAAAATGCGTAATCAATGCTCCCGCCGCCGACGCCACCGCCCCCCATTCTATTTCTGTCTGAACCGGAATCAGGCTCCGCATCCAGCCGAGCAGGGCCATCATCATGTCGCAACCTTATTATCAGTTCTATCCCCTTCAGTAGCACTATTGGGCTCCGGAAGCGGCTGGGAACGAGGACATTCCGGATTTGTGCAGAGCTCATACAAAAGCCCTTCTTGTTGTTTCATTGGGCGTCCACACAAAAAGCATTTTTTG
>NZ_NQXW01000065.1:0-606 GCF_002287425.1 Megasphaera sp. ASD88
CTGACGGAGACGTGACAGCTGTAGATGTGACGGCCAGCGGGGCGCTGACGGGAGCAACCATCGCCAATGCCAACGGCAGCTTTAGCGTCGATGCGTCCGGCAATGTATCGGGTAATGACGTAACGGCTATAGGAGATGTAACGGGAGCGACGTTTGCCAATACGTTAAATACTTTTTCCGTTGACGCTGACGGGAATATTACCGGTGAGAGCATTATTGTCGACGGGAAGACTTATATTTCCAGCAGCGGCTTGAATGCAAACGGCAGTGTTATCAGCAACGTTGGGAAAGGCGATGTAACCGAATCGTCAACAGATGCCGTTAACGGAAGCCAGCTCTATGAAGTACGAAGCCAGATCAAGACCTATACGGCCGGAAACGGCATCGCTATTGACGAAGCAGATAACAATAAGATTTCCATCAAGAAAGGCAACGGCATTGAATTTGACAGCAGCGGCAACGTGACAGTGAAAGCGGCGCAGGATGGAAACCTAGTTGTAGGTGCTAACGGCGTCAGCCTGTCGAAGACAGTCAGCGGATTGACGAGTCTCAGCACCGATGCGTTGGCAGTGACCAATAATGCAACCGTAAAAGGCACGTTAGGCG
>NZ_NQXW01000066.1:0-601 GCF_002287425.1 Megasphaera sp. ASD88
GTATGGTAGCCCAAAACACGCCGTGGGCGCTGGTTCAGCGTATCTGCCATGTTCAGGATATCCTCATCAGAGAACCGCTCCATGGACATGCCCTTTGGGATGAAATCCCTCAGCAGGCCATTGTGGCGTTCGTTCTGAGCCCGCTCCCATGAGCTGTACGGATGTGTAAAGTATATCTTGGTACCGAGGTTCTCGAACTGCGATAAGTTCTCAAACTCTGGACCGTTATCGGCCGTCATCGTCTTAAAGATCTGGCTGAAGTACTCTGCGCCATATCGCTCCTGCAACTGTGCAAGAGCAGCTTCAACGCCGGCGCAGGTACGTCCAGGAATTCGGATAGCGATGTAGTTGCGCGTAACCTTTTCAACAGCGGTGAAGACTACTGCCTCACGGCCTGCGCGCCGACCAACGACCGTATCCACTTCCCAGTGGCCCATCTCGGTACCATCATCGACGACGGCAGGACGTTCCTCAATGGAGCGACCCTTCATACGTTTGTTCTTACGCACCCATTTGCGGCGGCGTTTGTGCTTCAAGACCTGCGGTACCTCGAAGAGTGACAGTGGAAGTTTGTTAGCCCAAAGCATGTTGTAGAGCGTCT
>NZ_NQXW01000067.1:0-560 GCF_002287425.1 Megasphaera sp. ASD88
AGCCATAGGTGGTATGCTGTTTGCAAAGTTCCTGTATGGTATCTTCTAATTCTTTGTCCGGATTTTCGCGGCCAACGCGTTTTTGCCAGTACATGTAGGTTGACTTTGCCATGCCGGTGTAGGAGAGGAGATCTTTTAGTTTGAATTGTCCTCGGAGACTGAAGATGACGTTCGCAATCCTCTCCGTTTTGCTTCGTCCTCTAACCGCAGTCTCCTCAGTTCTTTTAAAACTGCATTCTCTATACGGAGCTTGAGAAGTTCATCCTCTAATTCCTTGACGTGCTCTGCGCGGGTGTCAACCTCCGTATGCTGAACTTGTGCTTCTGTTTCTCTTGATTGCGATGTACTCAATGTCTTCTTCCTGCCTTTCCTATGCGGTCTTAACGCATCCGGCCCAGCTATTTTAAAGTCATTTACCCATCTGGCAAGCATTGACGGATTGTTGATTCCCATTTGAAGAGCCAGTTCCTGATACGAGAGTTCGCTTGTTAAGTAAGACTCTACCACAGAAAGCTTTTCTTCGAAAGAGTATTCTTTCCGGGATCGAGATCGTTTTAACC
>NZ_NQXW01000068.1:0-524 GCF_002287425.1 Megasphaera sp. ASD88
TGTCCTTCCGTTGCTGCACGGTCTGCTACAATATCTTCTGCATTGCCAGACCATTCTGTATTTTCAAGGCCGGTTACGCTTGGTGCAGTTACACTCCCGGTTTCGTTTACATGGAAGTTATTGTTGCCAGCCCATACTTCATTAGTCAGGACATTGCCGTCTTCCAGTGTGACACCGCCAATCATTGAATTGCCTTGAGCGATAATCGTACCATCTGTGCTGACATTGCCTTGGGCATCTACCTTAAAGGCATCATATCCTGCACTGATACCTTCCGGAGCTGTCACTACACCGTCCTGGAATCCTACGCCGTCAATATTGCCGCCGCCGCTAGCCCAGATAGCTCCGTCTTCAGTTACCATGAACGTATTGTTGGAATTCGCAAATTCACTGGCTCTCATCTTGCCGTCAATGGTTACGTTATCCGTAACGTTTCCGTCTTCGTCTACGTCATACATCACTGCGCCTTTTGCCAGCGTATCGAGATTGCCTTGAACATCAAGGAGTTGTCCTTCCGTTGCTGC
>NZ_NQXW01000006.1:0-101520 GCF_002287425.1 Megasphaera sp. ASD88
CTTAAGCAGGGAGCCCTGTTTGAAGGAGCTGAGAAGCGACGCACAAACAGGAGCGAGTCGCTTACTCCCGAAGGGAGTGGGTGAGGGAATCTGGAAGCAGGTTCTGAGGAAGGAACCGTAAACAGAGTGGAGGCTCGTTAAGGAAGTTCGTTTTATGCAGTTGTAAGGGCACGGGCCCTTAGGAAATTCAGTGGCGATAGCTGCGGGGATCCACCTGTTCCCATGCCGAACACAGCAGTTAAGCCCGCAAACGCCGAAAGTACTTGGGGGGAGGCCCCCTGGGAGGATAGGAAGCCGCTGATTACAAAAAGAGAGCAGTGCTAATGCACTGCTCTCTTTTTGTATACAACGCCCTCCAATCTACCCAGGGCTTGCCCTGGGATAAGCAGAGAGCCAGTTTTGAAGGAGCGGCAGCGACGCGCAAAACTGTGCGAATCGCTTATGTCGGGTCCGTGCGTAAGCAGCACATGTCATGAAGAAGTATTCATGTGTGCAGACCCGACTGATAGGTGAGACGACCGCTAGCAGGAGACGTATTATGTTATATATATAGCGGCTTCCCATCCGATGCCAAAGAACTTGCCCTGGGATAAGCATAAGCAGGGAACACCGTTTGAAGGAGCAAAGAGATGCGCAAACGGTAGTGAAGTTGCTTACTTAAAATCGGAATAAACAAAACATCAAGATATTTAACCTACGGATCGAGTGTGCCAACTTGATGCCTTGCAGGAAACATATTAATCAAGTAGGTATTCTTTTTATATAGATTCCTTTCTGTTTTTCCATTTTCCTGTATATGAAAATCGGGTCAAACGATTTAGTTTTTTAAGCGTTTTATATCGTTAGCAATCGTTTTAATTGCATTATAAGCATAAAAGTGATATAATACTATGCACTGGGGAAATTTGATAACTACGATTTAAGGGGTGTAGTATTATGACAAGATTTTCTAGTTTTGCTCAGACGCTGCAGGCGTCCGATATTGCTGAATTACTGGCGTTGACAGAAAAACCGGAAGTGATTTCCTTTGCCGGCGGCTTGCCTGCTCCGGAATTATTTCCGATTGAAGAAATGAAAAAGGTCGACGAAGCCATTTACAATGAAGAAGGCCGTAAAGCCGTGCAGTATGGCACGACGGAAGGTTACGTGCCTCTGCGCGAAGAAATCTGCAAGCGCATGAAGGATAAATTCTTTGTAGACTGCAAGCCTGAAGACGTCGTCGTCACGACAGGTTCGCAGCAGGCGTTGTTTATTCTGGCTCAGATTTTGGTAGACAAGGACCAGACGATTTTGATGGAAAGCCCGTCTTACATGGGCGCTATCATGGCTTTCGACCCTGTCGGACCGAAATATACGGAAGTTCCGACAGATGATCAGGGCATCGTTCCGGAAGAATTGGAAAAGATCTTGGCTGCCGATGATTCTATCCGCATGATTTACGTCATTCCGGAGTTCCAGAACCCGACGGGCATTACTTGGCCTGTAGAACGGCGCAAAGCCTTTATGGATATCGTCAATAAGTACGACGTCGTCGTATTGGAAGACGACCCGTACGGCGAAATCCGCTACGATATCGAAAAGCTGCCGTCTTTGAAATCTATGGACACGCAGGGCAAGGTTGTCTTCCTCGGCTCGTTCTCCAAGATTTTCATGCCGGGCCTGCGCTTGGGATGGATTGTAGCAAATCCGGAAATCATTGATAAATTCGTAAAATTCAAACAGGCCGTCGACCTCGGCACGTCTACCTTCGGTCAGCGTCAGGCGGCATACTTCCTCAAGATGTTCGACATGGAAGCGCATATCGCTAAAATTACGGCATTGTATGCGAAACGCCGCGACCTCATGTATCAGTCCATGGAAAAATACTTCCCTGAAGGCGTTACCTTTACCTATCCGAAGGGCGGCTTGTTCACCTGGGTTACTCTGCCCGAAGGCATGGATGCGAAGGAATTAATGCCGAAATGCCTGGCGAAGGACGTTGCTTACGTTCCGGGCGGTATTTTCTATCCTAACGGCGGCAATGCCAACCATTTCCGCCTGAACTACTCCAACATGCCGGAAGACCGCATTGTCGAAGGTATCAAACGCTTGGGCGACGTATTGAAGGAAGAATTGGCAAAATAAGATTGTCATATAACAAAAGGCACATGTCTTATGGCATGTGCCTTTTTTATGCCTGTCATTGTGCTGAACCCTAATGCATGATACAATAAACTGTATTATGTAAGTGTTGGACAAGGAGGAGAGTATGGCGCGGCCTATTGATATATTAAAACGATATTTTGGCTACGAGTCCTTTCGGCCCGGCCAGGAGAAGGTCATTGATACCCTGCTGGAAGGGCGGGATTGTCTGGCTATCATGCCGACAGGTGCCGGCAAGTCGATTTGTTTTCAGGTGCCCGCTCTGCTGCTGCCGGGGATTACGCTTATCGTGTCGCCTCTCATTTCCTTGATGAAAGATCAGGTCGACTCGTTGGTCAATCAGCAGATTCCGGCGACGTATATTAACAGCCAGTGTTCCTTCGATGAGGCGAAGCAGCGCTTTGCGGCCATACGGGCTGGGCGGATCAAATTAGTATACGTGTCGCCGGAACGGCTGCAGAACGAATTCTTTTCGTCCTTTATGCAGACTATGCCGATTGCGATGCTCATCATCGACGAGGCTCACTGCGTGTCGCAATGGGGCCATGATTTCCGCCCGAGCTACTGCGCCGTGAAGGACTGGCTGGCTCAGCTGCCGCGCCGTCCTGTCGTCGGGGCATTCACGGCGACGGCGACGGAAAAGGTCAAGGCCGATATGATGAATCTGCTGGGGCTGCAGAACGAGCGGGTATTTATTGGCGGCTTCGACCGGCCTAATTTATATTTCCGCGTCGTATCTCCTGCAGATAAAACGATGTTTATCCTAGCGTATTTGCAGCGGCACAAGCAGGACAGCGGCATCATCTATGCGGCGACGCGCAAGGAAGTGGAGCGGCTGTACGGCGAGCTGCGCCGCCGGGGCGTGCGCGTCGGCAAGTATCACGCCGGCATGAGCGACGAAGCGCGGCGAAAGGCCCAGGACGACTTTACCTATGACAACGTCGACGTCATGGTGGCGACGAACGCCTTCGGTATGGGCATCGACAAGAGCAACGTCCGCTTTGTCATCCATTACCAGATGCCGAAAAATCTGGAAAGCTACTATCAGGAAGCGGGACGGGCCGGACGGGACGGCGGACCGGGCGAGTGTATCCTGTTGTTCAGCCGGCAGGATATTATGATTCAAAAGTATCTCATTGAAATGTCCGTCCAGGATCCGCAGCAGCAGGACAAGGAGTTCCACATGCTGCAGCGCATGGTCCAGTACTGCGAAGGACGGCATTGCCTGCGCCGCTACATCTTAACGTATTTCGGCGAGGAGCCGTCGTGGCAGCGCTGCGAAAAATGCGGCAACTGCGACCAGGAGACTGTAGAAGAAGACCGAACCTTTGAAGTGCGCAACATTTGCCAGTGCGTCGACGAGCTGAAAGGGCGGTTTGGCCTGACGATGGTCTGCGATATCTTGAAGGGCAGCCAAAATGCCAAGGTCAAGCGCTACGGGTTTCAGAATAAATCGTCCTTCGGCCTGCTGCAGTCCTATTCGGGACCGGAAATTCGCGATATGGTCAAGCAGGCTGTCGAAGACGGATACTTGGAGCAGTCGGAGGGAAAATATCCCGTTCTTTCCCTGACTGCGTCGGGACGGGACGTGCTGGCCGGCAACTGTCAGGTCGTACAAGCGCGGGTCGTCGCGCCGCCGGAAGCGGAAGTAGACCTTCCGAAACGGCAGGTCAAAAAGAAAGCCTCCGTTATCGACGAAGACGCCTTACGGCCCTTATTCGACGCCTTGCGGGCCAGGCGCTATGAATTGGCGCAGCGCGAGCATATTCCGCCCTTTGTCATCTTTTCTGACGCGACGCTGTGGGAAATGGCGGCGCAGAAGCCCCTAAGCCTGGAGGCCATGGCGCAGATCAAGGGCGTCGGCGATTTTAAGCTGAACAAGTACGGGAATCAGTTTATTCACGTTATCGAATCGTACATACAGAACCAGAGGTGATACTCATGAGCACTGCTGATACGCAGTATTTAAATATTGTAGAAAACATTTTAGCACGGGGCTATTACGCCAACAACCGCACGGGCGTACCGACATATAAGCTGCCCCATCAAATCATGCAGTTTGATTTGGCTGAAGAATTTCCCATCTTGACGACGAAATTCGTCGCCTTCAAGACGGCTGTCAAGGAAATCCTTTGGATTTGGCAGCTCCAGAGCAACGACGTGAGGGAACTGCAGAAAATGAACTGCCACGTGTGGGACGAATGGATGCGGCCCGACGGCACCATCGGCAAGGCCTACGGCTATCAGATACGGAAATACAAGCAGGTAGACAAGCTCCTCGACATGCTGCGCAACGACCCGCAGAACCGCCGCATGATCGTATCGCTGTGGAATATTGAAGACCTGCCGGATATGGCGCTGCAGCCCTGCGCCTTCCAGACGCTGTGGGACGTGACGGATGGCCGCCTGAACTGCATGCTCATCCAGCGCAGCGGCGACATGGGGTTAGGCGTGCCGTTCAACATGACGCAGTATGCCGTGCTGATTCATCTCATTGCCCAGTCCGTCGGCCTGCAGCCGGGTTTGTTTACGCACGTCATCAACAACGCCCATATTTATGAAAACCACGTAGAAGCCCTCAAAACGCAGCTGGCCCGCCGCGGCGAAGCCATGGACGCACCGAAGCTCGTCATCGCTAAGGATATTACCGACTTCTACGCCTTTACGCCCGACGATATTGCCCTGGATAATTACCGGCATTTAGGAAAGCTGCCCATGGAGGTGGCTGTGTAAATGATACATATGATTGCTGCCGTAGCCCGCGACGGGGGCATCGGCAAGGACAACGGCTTATTGTGCCATATTCCGGCTGATTTGAAGCGGTTTAAGGCGCTGACGATGGGACATACCATCGTCATGGGCCGCAAGACCTTTGAAAGCCTTCCGGGCCTGTTGCCGGGCCGGCCTCACGTTGTTGTGACGAGACAAGCCGCTTATGGCGAGGCCCATGAAGGCATTCAGGTCTGCCATTCTGTCGACGAGGTCTGCCGCCTCATGGCCGACGGCGAAGAGTATTTCATCATCGGCGGCGCGGCCATGTACGAAGCGTTTATGGACAAGGCTGACAGCCTGTATTTGACGGAAATCGACGACGTTTTTCCGGCTGATACGTTTTTTCCGGAATTCGATAGGAGCCAGTGGCGGATCTGCGAGCGGGAAGAGCATACGGCCGAAGAAGGAAAGGGGCATGACTTCGCGTTTGTCCATTATGTCAGAAAATAGAATAAGAAGCGGCATGGCAAGGCGGCGCCGCAGCGTTTCTGCAAAACTTCCTATTGAGAATGGTACTGAAACATAGTAAAATAGTACCAGAGCCTGCGTGCTGTAAGTTTATGATTTATAGGAGTGATGTATTGTGTTGCAAGAAGACATGCGCCGCCGTTTGTACGTATCGGCTATGCAGCGCGGTGCTGCCGTATATGCTGTCCTGCTGCTGCCCCTTGGCTATGTCATGCCGCCTTATTTGGCTTGGGAAAACGGGGTATTGGAAATGCTCCAAAACATAGTCTTATTTGGCGATATGTGTTTGGCGGCCTATTTTTTCCGCAAGACGGCGGGAATGGGCGGAAAATCTATTCACCGGCTGTGGCTGGCGGCAGCCGGATATTTTTTACTGCTTCTGGGGCGGGAGCTCAGCTGGGGACGAGTCTTTTTCCCGACGGGAATGGACAGCCACGGCCCAACCTTTGTGTCCATGAATTCGATTCCCGGCCATGAAATAATACACGCCGCTATCGGCGTATACACGGCCGTCGTATTTTGCTCTCTCGTCGCTTGTATGCCTTGGAAGAAAATTCTTCATGATATTCCCTTTCCCACCTTTTTATTCTGCGTCTTGGCGGCAGCGGCCATGCTGGCGTCATGCGGCGATAAGGGCTTGCTGTTTCATTCGTATATGGACGCCAACGTGGAAGAATTATCTGAATTATTGGTATACCTCATCCATGGGTATTTTGCCTGGTATTATTACGAATGGTTCCGGCGCCTGACGTAACAATAGCATATGCGGCTATACGAAATATTGCATGCTGCTTGCCCTGCGAGGCGGCGTCTTGCCGTGCGGCGGCGGACTGTGATATCCCCTATGCAGGAGAGGGATGCATTATAGGTTACGCCGTAAATATATGGCATAATACAGCCATAAATTTGGTTGACATTGCTTATCGGTTATGTTACACTAACACAAGAGCTAGAAGCTAGCTGGAATTGTTTTTTTAGGAGGATTTCGTTATGCACGGAAAAGTAAAATGGTTTAGCGCAGAAAAAGGTTATGGCTTTATTGAAAGAGAAGATGGCGGCGATGTATTCGTACATTTCTCGGCTATCCAGGAAGAAGGCTTCAAATCCTTGACGGAAGGTCAGGAAGTTGACTTCGAAATCGTTGATGGCGCTCGTGGACCTCAGGCTGCTAACGTAGTTAAAGCGTAATAGCGTTCACAAAACCAAGTTCATAAATCGACCTTTTAACCGGTGACCCTGTTGTTGCCGGTTTTTTATATGCCCGTCGCAAGATAGGTTTTTCTAGGTCAAGAGGCGGCAAGCTGCACTGGCGGCATAAGGAAAAGAGAAAACGATTTGTATCTTGTGCCGGTAAAAAAATATACTGCAACCATTTATCTGCGTATGGAATAATCGGCGTAATCATGCGGATTTATAGCTATATGTCAGTTGATAAATGCATTAATTTGTATAAAATATGCATAAAAACTTGAAAAGTTATACTGTCTGTGCTATGATATGCACAGACAGTATTGTTTTTCAAGTTTGGAGGATGCATAGAATGAAACACGCAAATAGTTTTGCTGAGTATACGGCAGATGAAATCAAAGGAATCTTATTGTTAGCCGAAAAAATCAAACAGAATCAGAAAGCTTATTCTCATATTCTGGAAGGCAAGAAATTATACACCTTGTTTGAAAAAACATCGAATCGGACCTACCTGTCCTTTGCCATCGGCATGGAAGAATTAGGCGGTCGTCATTACAATCAGAAATGGGCGGACAGCAACTTCACCATCGGCGATTTGGGCAGTGAGGTAAAATATGTCTGCCGCAACGTCGACTGCATCATGGGCCGGTTTAAGAAGGCCGAAACGACGCATGGCTTTATGAAGAACGCCACCGTTCCGGTCATCAACGGCTGCGACAATACGTTCCATCCGACGCAGGCCCTGGCCGACATGCTGACCCTGTATGAAAAGACGGGCCGCTTTGACGTGAAGGTACTGTACATCGGCGCGAAAAACAATACGTACAATTCCCTGAGCGAAATCGTTGCCAAGCTGGGCGGCACGATGTACGGCTTGACGCCGTTCAGCCAGGTCATGGCCGTAGGCGGCGAATTTTACGACGAACTGAAGCAGACGGGCCATTATGTCGAAGTGCCGACGGATATTTCCCAGGCCGACTTGAAAAAAATCGTCGCCGACGTAGACTGCGTATATACCGATACGTGGGTAGATATGGAATTTTTCACCAATCCCGAATATAAGGAAAAGAAAGAATCTATCATCAATATGATGATGCCGTACCAGATTAACGCGGACCTGCTCGAAGGAACGGATACGATGGTATTCCATGATATGCCCATTCATCCGGGCTTTGAAATTTCCCAGGACGTCATGGAGGCCCATATGGAAACCATTCTCGACGAAGCGGAAAATCGCCGCCACGCCGAAAAAGGGCTGCTCGTCTACTTGATTACAGGGACCTTGGACTGGTAAGATATTCTCATAATTAGCCGATATATGCAACACACCCGGCACAGCGCGTTTCAGGCGAAATCGCGCCGTACAGGGTGTGTTTTCATTTTACCGAGAGGAATGCTGTTCAGTCCGTTCTCCTTCTTCCTGAAGACGGCGGCTGTACGCTGCCAGACGCTCTTCCAGCGTGCCCGTATGAAGCTCGAACAGGTGGTTGTCGTAGTCGTAAAAATAAAGGGAACGGCCCTCGCCGGGGATGCGGCTCCGCGCCTCCCGCATGGGAACGCCGGCCTTCGTCAGCCGCTCTTTATAGGCCTCAAACTCGCCGTCGCTGATTTGGAAGGCAATGTGGTTGTACGTTTGTTCCGGCAGGGACGGCCCTTCCATGATGACGAGCCATAAGGAGCCGACGAGGAAAAATCGTTCCCGCGACAGGGAAAAGGTACGGCTGCCGCTGTCGTAGACGATGCGGGCGGAAAAGATGGTCTGAAAAAATTCTGTCGCTTTGTCCAGATTCTGAACGATAAATGTCATGTGGCTGACGCCGGAAATCATAGGCGATCCCTCCTGTGTGAGTTTGTTTTACTATACCATGACCGATGAAGGCGCACAAGGCCTCAGGGAAGAAAGGCGTTCCTGCTTCGGAAAGGGCCTCGACAAGACGGAGAATTTTTGATAGTGTATATATGAATCTTTTAATAGGATATAGAGGGGGATAGTGCATGAGAATTTTAGTGGCAATGGAAGTCCATGAAGAACATGTGCGTTGGATTGAAGAGGCCGCGCAGGGCCATGAGGTCGTGTATTGGCCCGTCAAGGGGCTGGTCAGCGCCAGCGTATCAGAAGAAGAATTAGCCAAGGCCGTCGTTATCATCGGCAACGTTGTGCCTGCCCAGCTGCGCCATGCCCGCAGGCTGCGCTGGCTTCAGCTCAGCAGCGCCGGCGCCGACGCATACTGCAAGGACGGCGTCATGCCGGCCGGAGCGGCCCTTACGAATGCGACAGGCGCTTTCGGCCTGGCCATAGCGGAGCATATGACGGCCCTGGTTTTTGCCATGATGAAAAAGCTGTACCGATACTACGACAATCAGAAAAACGCCGACTGGCATGACGAAGGCCAGGTAGAGTCGGTATACGGAAAAACGGTCCTGGTCATTGGATTCGGCGATTTGGGCCGCCAGTTCGGCAAGCGCATGAAGGCCATGGGTGCTCATGTCGTCGGCATGCGCCGCCGTAGTGGCGACGTGCCGACTGAAGCCGATGAAATGGGTACGATGGATAAGCTGGACGAGTATCTGGCCAAGGCGGATATCGTAGCGTCGTGCCTGCCCAACACGGCGGAAACGTATCACTTGTATACGAAGGAACGCTTCGACGCCATGAAGAAGGGCGCTTATTTTATCAACGTCGGCCGGGGCAGCAACGTCGTGCAGGACGATTTGTGCGCCGCTGTCCGCAGCGGGCACTTGGCCGGCGCTGCCGTCGACGTGACGGAGCCGGAGCCGCTGCCGGCAGACAGCCCGATGTGGCACACGCCGGGGCTTTACGTTACGCCTCACGTATCGGGCGGATACCATTTGCAGGCTACGCACGACAACATCGTCCGCATTGCCGCTGCCAACCTGCGTCATTTCCTGGCCGGCGAGGCGCTGGAAAACGTCGTCGATTTCGCCACTGGATATAAGAAATAAGGGAAAACACATGAGAAAACCCGCAGTAACGCGAGATAGTATTCGCTGTTACTGCGGGTTTTTCGGCCGAATAATGGGTATCGTCCGGCTTCCTTTATCGATAAAGTGAGCCGTTCCGTTCGTCGTGTCGATGAGGGCTGCTTTGAAAGCTTCCGTCCGTTCCTGCGGAATTTGCAGGGTAAAGGTTACGGTGTCGGAAAAGGCGCGGTCGGCGACGAGGATATCGAAGGACGGAGTCATCCGTTCCAGCGTGCTGACGAAGGAGTAGGAGACGGTAACGTCGGCAATGTCGTAGGGCTTGTAATCGGCGATATCCGCTGCCTGAAGCCCCAGGGTGACGGCGTGGCTGTAGGCCCGGATCAGGCCGCTGGCGCCGAGCTTGACGCCGCCGAAGTAGCGCGTAACGACGACGACCGTATTGGTAACGCCGCTTTTTTTCAGCGTTTCCAGCATAGGCCGCCCGGCCGTTCCTGACGGCTCCCCGTCGTCACTCGATTTCTGCAGGGCGCCGTCGACGCCGATTTGGTAGGCGTAGCAATTATGATTGGCATCCCAATACTGCTTGCGCAGTTTTTCAATGCACGCCGCTGCTTCTGCTTCGCTGCGGACCTCTGCCAGCGTCGCGATGAAGCGGGATTTTTTTACGATGTATTCCGTTTCGGTCCGGCCGTATACGGACGTGATAAAAGAAGTAGTCATAGATAATCTGTCCTTTGCACTATACTTTTCTCTTATCATATCGCATTTGGCGGCGTTTGACAAAGGGGAAGCGCTATTTCCGCATCGACAGGTCTTCGATGTTCAGTAGCGTTTCGATGGCTTGCTGCTGCGATTGCGGCAAGGCGTGGATCGCCCGGATGATGCGGCTGTCCTTTTCGGAAATCGAAGCGCAGTACTGACAGTCCGATTCGTGTTCCTTATCGTCCTGACAGAACATTCCCGGCCTGCCGACTAAGATGCAGATAGGGATTTGGAAAAAGTCGGCCATTCGCAGCAATACGGAAATGTCAGGGGAATACAAGCCCGTTTCCCATGAATACACGGCTTGCTTGGACATGCCGAACAGTGCTCCGAATTCCGTCTGCGTCAAGCCTTTTTTCTTGCGGTAATACCTGATTTCTTGTCCTAGTGTCATAATGTAATCTCCCAGTGTGAACAAATGATACGTTATAGTGTACTGCCCTTATTATAAGGTGAATAGAAATGCAAGTCAATACAAAAATTGCATATTTCTTAATCTTGTCAAAAAATATCTGAATATTTAAAAGATAAGATAAATTCTATTACTGCAACTATTTACACTTAAATTATATAATATGCATATATATGAATAAAAATTCCACAAATAAAGCATAAACACTGGGATTGTTAATAATAAAATATTATATATACGATAAATATAATTTATATTGAAAAGAAAGTATATACTAAATCGTGGAGGCCTTTTTGGTCGGCTGCGCCCATTAGTTCCCGGGCAGAGTGCATGGCTAAGATAGGAATGCCGACGTCCATGGTCCGGAGGGGGAGATTGGCTGATAAGAGGGAACCGAGAGTCGAGCCGCCGGGCATGTCGGAGCGATTGACGAACCGCTGGCAGGGAATATGGGCCCTGCGGCATAAGGCGACGACAGCAGCTGACGCTTCGGCGTCGCCGGCGTAGGACTGGCTGGCCGCCGTTTTGAGAGCGACACCTTGGCCGAGGCGGGGCATGTTGGTAAGGTCGCACTTTTCCGGTACGTTGGGATGCATGGCGTGGGCGACGTCGATGGACAGGATGAAGGCGTCGGCCGTGTCGATGCGATACTCCCGGCGCGTATAGCCTAGGGAGGCGTAGAGTTCTTCCAATAGGGCGGGGAAGGCCTGGGACAAGGCGCCCTGTTTCGTCCGGCTGCCAACCTCTTCATTGTCGAACAGGGCGACGACGTGGAGGCCGTCGTGTCCCTTGCTTCGGATCAGACTGTCGACGCAGGCGTAGGCCGATGTCAGGTTATCCAGGCGGGGAGAGGAAATGAATTCGTTTTTCAGACCCATCAGGCAGCCTTCTTCGCACAGGTATACCGTAAGGTCGTAAGATAAGATATCCTCGGACCGGCAATGGCATTCGTCGGCGAGAAATTGGAGAAAATAGGAGGCGTCGTCGCCTGGCCCCGTCAATGTCATGAGAGGCAGCATGTCTTTTTGAGGATTCAGGGCTACGCCGTCGTTGACATGGCTGTTCATGTGTATGGCCAGGCGGGGAATCGTCAGCAGGGGACGCCTGGCGTCGATCAGATGTACTGCCGGCTTGAAGGGATCGTCGCTGGCCACGGCTACCTTGCCGGCCAGGGACAGGGGCCTGTCGAGCCACGATTCGCGGATCATGCCGCCGTAAATTTCGACGTTGAGCTTTCCGTAGCCTTTTTGCGCCAGCGCCGCCGCCGGTTTGACGCGGAGGCAGGGAAAATCCGTATGGGCTGCGGCGATGCGCAGGTTAGCCCGCGGGTCAGGGCCAATTGTAAAGGCGATGAGGCTGGAATCGTAAAGGGAAATATAATATCCCTGACGAGGCTCCAGCTGCCAGGGCTCGTTCCAGCGCAGTTCCCGGAACCCTGCTTCCTTCAAGATGGCCGCGCTGGCTTTTACGGTGTGATAGGGCGAAGTGGCTTGGCTGATAAAATGCAGCAGGCGCTGCGAAAGATGTATGTCAGAGTATGTCATAATCGTACCGTCCTTTTCTGGAAAACTAGTATATCTTGGTATTTATTATAGCATATCTGGGAAATATGCGTTTAGAAAGGACATTTGCACGAATAAGCATGACGAATAGGGGAGGAAGCAGAAGGTTTCAGGAATTGCTTGTTTTTTTGCTGCCTTTAATGAAGTTATGTATTTGATTTAAATAAATAAATTTAATAAAAGGAATCTCTTTAAAAATATCAAACAACAAGCAGATAAACATTGACATAAGTAAAGTGAGAAGTTTATAATAAGTATTGTAATTTGATGTATGCGAAAAAGGTATACTGAGCGGAACGCATGCGATGGTTAATGGTAGTGTATTTTCCTGACGAACAGCCGTTTCAGGGCATATGCCGCCGAAAATTTATGATGACAGAGGTGACGTAGTATGAGTGAACAAAATGCGAAAGTCGTTCGTGAAGATTTGAACCGCGGCCTGCAGGAAAGGCACATCCAGCTGATTTCCTTTGGCGGGGCCATCGGCGTCGGCTTGTTCTTAGGGTCGGCGTCGGCTATTGAAAAGGCCGGTCCGGCCGTTGTCGTAGCCTACATTATCTGCGGCCTGGCTATTTTCTTCGTCATGCGGGCTATGGGCGAAGTCGTTGTCGAGTATCCCGTATCGGGCTCCTTCAGCGCCCATGCCTATCAATTCTTGAATCCCTTGGCCGGATATATTTCCGGATGGAATTACTGGTATTTCTGGATTGTTACCTGCATGGCTGAGATTACGGCCGTCGGCGTGTACATGCATTTCTGGTATCCCGACTTGCCCCAGTGGATATCCTGCCTGGCTGCGCTGGCTATCATGACCTGTGCCAATTTGATTTCCGTCAAGGCTTACGGGGAATTTGAATTCTGGTTCGCCCTTATCAAGATTATTACCATCATCTTCCTTATCATTACGGGCGGCGCCATGATTTTCTTCGGCTTCGGAAATAACGGCGTGGCTGTCGGCCTCAGCAACCTGACGGCGCACGGCGGCTTCTTCCCCAACGGCTGGGAAGGCGTGTTCGGCACGCTGGTCATGATTTCCTTCGCTTACGTCGGCATCGAGGTCATCGGCGTGACGGCCGGCGAAGCCCACAATCCGGCGAAGACCCTGTCCGGAGCGATCGACAAGGTGCTGTATCGAATCCTTTTGTTCTACGTACTGGCCTTATTGGTCATCATGGCTATTTATCCTTGGAACCAGCTCGGCCATCAGGGAAGCCCCTTCGTCATGGTATTTGAAAAATTAGGCATCAGCAGCGCGGCTCATATCATCAATTTCGTCGTCATTACGGCGGCTCTGTCTTCGTGCAACTCCGGCATTTACAGTACGGGGCGCATGCTGTACAACCTGTCCCTGCAGGGGAAGGCGCCCAAGTCGCTGAGCGTCGTCAGCTCTCATAAGGTGCCGTACCGCTGCATACTCGTATCCGTATTGTTCATGCTTATCGGCGTCGCCATGAACTATTTCCTGCCGGCGCAGGTATTCGTCATCGCTACGTCTATCAGCTCCTTCGCCTGCATGATTACGTGGAGCCTCATCTTGTTCAGCCAGATGAGCTATCGCAAATCGCTGAGTCCGGAACAGCGGAAATCTATTCGCTATAAAATGCCCTTATCGCCGTATTCTAACTATTTTGCACTCCTCTTTTTCGTCGTCGTCGTCATCTCGGCGGCCTTCGACGCCACGACGCGCATCGCCATTTTTGCGACGATCGTGTGGGTAGCGGCCTTGCTGCTCGTCTATTACGGCACGGGCGTTCATAAGGCGGAAAAAATCCGTTTCGAGCATTATAAGGGAGACGCCGTGGACCCGTCCAACCGGTAGGCCCGAATCTTGAAAAAGACGATAGCGTGCAGTATAGTTATAGTAGAAATCATATAAGCAACGTAGGGAAAGCAGTTGCCGGTCAGGACGACTGGCGGCTGCTGTTCCTTTTTAGACAGGATGGTGACAACCCATGGATGTACTGGAATTAACGGAGCATTTTACGAAACGGCCTGTGTGGGCCCAAATTGATTTAGACGCGGCGGCGTATAATATGCAGCATATTCGTCAGGCCGTCGGGCCGGATACGCTGATTACGTCCGTCGTCAAGGCCAACGCCTATGGCCACGGCGCGGTAGAGCTGGCGAAGGTGTTTTTGGAAAATGGAGCGGATCGGCTGGCCGTTGCCTGCGTCAGTGAGGCCGTAGAGCTGCGGCGGGCCGGCATTACGGCGCGCATCGTCATCCTGGGCCATACGGACGGCCGCCGGGCGCGGGACGTCGTGCTGTACGGCATCGACGCCGCCGTATTTCATTATCAGGATGCAGTCCTGTTTTCCGAAGAAGCGCAGCGGCAGAATCAGACGATACATGTTCACATCGCCGCCGATACGGGTATGGGACGCATCGGCTACAGGCCCAGTGAAGAAAGCATCGCAGAAATCAAGAAGATCGCAGCCTTGCCTCATGTAGCCATTGAGGGGTTGTTTACACACTTTGCCGTCGCCGATATGGCTGGCGACGAGTCGGTGGGCTATACGAAAAAGCAGTACGAAGCCTTTGCCTGGTTTTGCCGGCGGCTGGAGGAAGAAGGCGTTCTCGTTAACGTCCGCCATTGCTGCAACAGCGCCGGCACGGCAGTGTATCCCGATTTCCGCTGCGACATGGTGCGGCCCGGCATTATCCAGTACGGATACAATCCGTCCGACGAAGTGACGGTCCCGTCTTTTACGCCCCGGCCGGTCATGTCCCTGCGGTGCTGCGTGACTCACATCAAGACGATTGAACCAGGCGATACGGTCAGCTATGGCCGTCACTTTACGGCAAAGCGGCCGACGGTCATTGCGACGCTGCCGCTGGGATATTCCGACGGCTATCCCCGCGTCTTGTCCAATCGGGCTGAGGTCCTCGTCCATGGACGGCGGGCACAGCAGGTCGGCAATATCTGCATGGATCAGTGCATGATCGACGTGACCGACATTCCCGGCGTTCAAATCGGCGACGAAGTCGTGTTGTTCGGACAGCAGGGCGGCGAAGCGATTCTGTTGGAAGAAATTGCCGGATTGATCGGCACGATAGATCATGAAATTCTCTGCAATATTAACCGCCGCGTCCCCCGCGTGTATATTCAAGGGGGAAAGGTCGTTAAGCGCGTAGAATATCTATTCGAATAGGCTCGGCAGCAGGCCATTGAGGATGGGCCGCTAAATACAGGTTCTCAATATAGGCGCGGCAGGACGTACGTTGCTTTGTACGGACTGCCGGGCCTATTTTTTGTTGCTTATTCTGCGGCCCCTATGGTATTATATAATGTAAACCTCAATGGGGCATCCTTGCCATAACGCAAGCCCTGATGGAGCGTCATTGCAGATATATTCGTGGAAACGGAGAGAACCTACATTGGATATTATAGAAAATAAATTCTACTTTTTGCTTACATACGGATGTCAGATGAACGAGTCCGACAGCGAGCGCTACGCCGGCCAGCTGGAATCGCTGGGATATCGCCGGACGGAAGACATGGATATGGCCGACGTCGTCCTGCTCAACACCTGCTGCGTCCGCGAGACTGCCGAAGGAAAGATTCTGGGAAAAATCGGCGAGCTCAAGCACGTCAAGCAGCATAATCCGAACCTCATCATCGCCGTCGCAGGCTGCATGGCCCAGGAATGGCAGGACCGCCTGTTTGAACGGGCGCCGCACATCGATTTGGTCATCGGCACGCATAATATACACAAGCTCGTCGAGCTCATTCGGGAACGGCAGGCTAAGTCAGGCCATTATTTGGAAGCCGACATGACCGTACCGGCCTTTCACGATTTGCCGACGAAGCGGTTCCAGAAATTCTTCGCCTGGGTGCCGATTATGAACGGCTGCAATAAATTCTGCACGTACTGCATCGTTCCCTACGTGCGGGGCCGCGAAGTAAGCCGGCCTATTGCCGACATCGTCAGGGAAATCGAGGAGATTGCCAAAGAAGGCTATAAGGAAATTACCCTGCTGGGGCAAAACGTCAATTCGTACGGGCTGGATTTAAAGGACGGCACCGATTTTTCGGCCCTTCTCCAGGCTGTAGACCGTATCGACGGCATCGAACGGGTGCGGTATATGACCAGCCATCCCAAGGACATGACCTTCGCCATGATCGACGCTATCGCCGACAGCAAGAAGGTCGTCAACCACATGCACCTGCCGATTCAGAGCGGTTCCGACGAGCTGCTGAAAAAGATGAACCGGGGCTATACGGTAGACCAGTATATGGAACTGGTAGAGTACGCCCGCGAGCGCATTCCCGACCTGGTGCTGACGACGGACATCATCGTCGGCTTTCCCGGCGAAACGGAAGAGATGTTTTGCCAGACATTAGGCCTGCTGAAACGGGTTCAGTACGACATGGCTTACACCTTTATTTATTCGCCCCGCACGGGAACGCCGGCAGCCAAGATGGAGCATCAGATTCCTCAGGAGGAAAAGAGCCGCCGCCTGCAGCGCCTCATGGACGTGCAGAACGTATACAGCCTGCAGCTGAATCAGGCTATGGAGCATAAGGAATACGAAGTCATCGTCGAAGGGCCGACTAAAAACGACGAAAACCACTGGTTTGGCCGGACGACGGGCAATAAGATGATTATATGGGAACACGACGGGTCCGCAGACGTAGGCGACACCGTAAAGGTCGCCGTCGATAAGGGGCAGACCTGGGTATTGAAAGGACATTTAATTCATTAAGGAGGCAGCGCGTTGGCTGATACAGTAAAGTTGACTCCTATGCTTAAGCAGTATTTGGAGGTCAAGGCTCAATGTCCGGATAAGATATTGTTTTTCCGGCTTGGCGATTTTTATGAAATGTTTAACGACGACGCTTTGACGGCATCGCGGGAATTGGATTTGACGCTGACTGGACGGGGCGTCGGAAATAAGGAACGGGTTCCCATGTGCGGCGTGCCCTTCCACTCGGCCGACACCTATATCGAGCGGTTGGTCCACAAGGGCTACAAGGTGGCGATCTGCGAGCAGATGGAAGACCCGAAAACGGTCAAGGGCATCGTCAAGCGCAAGATCATCAAGGTCATCACGCCGGGGACAATTACCCTGGAAAACGCCGTAGCCTCGAAAAAGAACAACTATATCAGCTGCGTCTGCGCGCGCGACACGTCGATTGCCGTCGCCCTGATGGACGTGACGACGGGAGAATGCCTGTGGTCCCTATGCAACGCCGGCGCCATGGACGACGTGCTGTTTGATATTTTTTCGGTATATGAGCCGAGCGAGCTCATATACGCCCATATGGACGAATATATGGACGCTGTCCAGGCTTATCTGCGCAGCCGGCTGGCCCAGTGTGCAGTGACGCCTTTTGCGGCTGACGATGCCGCCGACTACGAAGCGGTCGCGGTCCGGTATTTTGGGGCGGAAGCGGTAGAGGAAGCGAAGGGCGCGGCGGCCTGCATCGGCATGCTCCTGACCTATGTCGGCGAAGTCATGCAGTCTGATATCGGCCATATCAACTCGCTGGAACGCATTGACAACGAGCGTCGTCTGGTCATTGACGCCGCCAGCCTGCGCCATCTTGAAATTACGCAGAACGTCCGCGACGGCGGCCGCAAGGGCACGCTCCTGTCGATTTTGGACAAGACGAAGACCGCTATGGGCGGCCGGCTGCTGCGCAAGTGGCTGGAAGCGCCGCTGGTGCACATGGCCGATATTACGATGCGGCAGGACGCCGTCGAAGAGATTCTCAGCCATGAAATCATGCGGCAGGACCTGGCCGATACGATGGACCGGATTTACGATTTCGAACGCATCCTGACCCGTATTGAAACGGGGACGGCCAGCCCGAAGGACCTGGTGGCTCTGCGGGAATCTTTAGCGGCGATACCCCAGCTCCGGCATATCCTGGAGCAGGCCGGCTCGGAACTGCTCCAGCGCCTGTGCGGCCGGATCCAGACGCACGACGATATGTACGACCTGCTGTGCCGCAGCATCAAGGACGATCCGGGACTGGTTATCCGCAACGGCGGCGTCATCCGCGACGGTTATTCGGCTGAGCTTGATGAAATCCGCTCTATTGCCGCCAACAGCAAGGCCTATTTGAAGGAATTGGAAGAGCAGGAAAAAGAAAAGACAGGCATCAAGATGAAAATCGGCTATACGAAGGTATTCGGCTATTACTTCGAAATTTCCCACGCCAATACGAAGCCTATTCCCGATTACTATGTGCGCAAGCAGACGCTGGTCAACGCCGAACGGTACATCACGCCGGCGCTGAAGGAGTTTGAAGTCAAGGTGCTGACGTCGCAGGAACGGATGCTGGAGCTGGAATACCAGCTTTTCGGCCAGCTCCGCAGGGACATACAGGGCCATATCCGGGAAATGCAGCAGACCGCCCGGGCCATTGCCCGCGTCGACTGCCTGTACAGCCTGGCCTGCGCCGCCCATGACAACCACTATATACGGCCGGGCCTGAATACGAAGCAGGCCGTGCAGATCAAGGACGGCCGCCATCCGATTATTGAAAAATTCCTGAAGGACGAGCTGTTCGTGCCGAACGACGTGACGCTGAACCACAGCAGCCATGAAATCCTGGTCATTACTGGCCCCAATATGGCCGGTAAGTCAACGTACATGCGGCAGGTCGCCGTACTGGTACTCATGGCCCAGACCGGCTCGTTTATCCCGGCCCGCGAGGCGTCTATCTGCCCGGTAGACCGTATTTTCACCCGCATCGGCGCCAGCGACGACATCCTGAGCGGCCAGAGCACCTTCATGGTGGAAATGAAAGAGGTATCCTATATTTTGAGCCACGCGACGGAGCGCAGTCTCCTCGTCCTCGACGAAATCGGCCGGGGCACGAGTACCTTTGACGGCATGTCCATCGCCCGGGCTGTCATCGAGTATTGTCTGAAGCATATTCACGCCCTGACGCTCTTCGCCACCCATTATCACGAATTGACCGACATGGCCGACACGTCGGAAAAGATAAAGAATTACACCGTAGCCGTAAAGGAACGGGGCAAGAATATAAAATTTTTGCGGCGCATCATTCCCGGCGGCGCCGACCGCAGCTACGGCCTGCACGTAGCCCGGCTGGCCGGCCTTCCCGAAAGCCTGCTGAAGCGGGCCGACGTCATCCTGTCGGAACTGGAGTCCCAGGGAGCCGTGGCGACGCCTGCGCCGGCAGCTAAAAAAGAAAGCCGTCCGCCGGCGGACAGCCTGTTTACCGACCCCGTGCTGGAGCGGCTGCTCTCCGTCGACGTGTCGAGTATGACGCCTATTGAAGCGATTTCATTTCTCTACTCCTTGCAGAAAGAAGCTAAAGAAGGGAGCGGCATGAATTGAGTTCTATTATAAATTTGCTTGACGAGGCGACGCGCAATAAAATTGCCGCCGGCGAAGTCGTAGAGCGGCCGGCGTCGTGCGTCAAAGAATTGGTGGAAAACGCCATCGACGCCGGCGCGTCGGCTATTGAAGTGGAAATAGCCGACGGCGGTCAGTCGTATATGCGCGTTACCGATGACGGCTGCGGCATGAGTCCCGAAGACGCGCGCAAGTGCATTATCCGCCATGCGACGAGCAAGATCAGCGCCGTCGAAGATATCTTTGCCATCAGCTCGCTGGGGTTCCGCGGCGAAGCCGTACCCAGCATCGCCGCCGTATCGCATATGCAGATTACGACGCGCCGGCCCGACGACGACTTTGCTACGCATCTCCTTCTCGACGGCGGCGAAATTACCAGCGAAGACCAGATCGGCGCGCCTGTAGGCACGACGATGGAAGTGAGCGATTTATTTTACAATACGCCGGCCCGCCGCAAATTTTTGAAGAGCGAGCGAACGGAAAGCTCTAAGATCAGCGAAATGATTACCAAGCTGGCCTTATCGCATCCGTCCATTGCCTTTACCTTTACGAATAACGGCCGGACGACGCTGCATACAGGCGGAGGCGGCGAGCTGAAGGAAACGATAGCCAATATTTACGGCGCGGCGCTGGCGAAGGAAATCTTCTCCATTTCCCATGACGACGGCGACATCGCCGTCGAAGGCTACGTAGGCAAGCCGTCGGTATTAAAGAGCACGCGGGCCTGGCAAACCTGCATCGTCAATGGCCGCATCGTGCACAACCCCCTCATATTTAAGGCCGTGGAAAACGCCTATCACGCCATGCTGCCCAAATCGGGCTACCCCTTCGCCATGATTCACATTCACATGGACCCGGCGGCGGTAGACGTCAACGTCCATCCGGCCAAGACGGAAATAAAATTTGCCGACGAACAGGCCGTGTATCGGGCCGTATACCACAGTATCATTACGGCCCTGGTAGCCCAGGAAAAGCCGGAAGACATTGCGACGAACATCGATATGCCGCCGCAGCAGATACAGCGCAGGGAAGCGGAGGAAGAGGCGTTGGAGCTGAAAGAGCAGACGGCGGCTCCGCCGGCACAAGCCCAGGAACTTCCCTTTGAGGACCTTTCGCCCCTGCCGCAGCGGCGCGCCGACGCTGTACAGGAACCGAGGCGTATGCCCGTGTGGGAAACGAGAGATGTCGTGACTCCCGTATACAGCCGTCAGGACGAGACGGGCAGAACGGCTGCGCGGTCGTCGGCCAATACATATGAGCCCTCCCGGTCTTCAGCTGACGATTGGGACGCCTTTAGCCGCGAACTGGCGTCGAAGGGGCAGGCGGCGCAGGACGACGCGCCGGTCATTACCTTCGACGGCGATGAAGACGTATTTATTCCTCTGGGCGAGGTAGCCGACTGCTTCATTATCGCCAAGAAGGGCCAGGATTTGTACATCATAGACCAGCATGCAGCCCATGAACGGATACGATACGACAAATTCTGCCGGCGGGCGGAGAAAATGCCCAGCCAGCAGCTTCTGACGGCGGAATTCGTGGAAGTCGACGGCGACGACATGACCTTGCTTCTGGAACGGCCGGACGTATTCGCCGATTTGGGCTATACCTATTCCGAGGCGGGGCCGTCGACGCTGCGCGTGGAAGAGGTTCCCTGCGACTTGCCGACGAGCCAGATAGCCGATTCTCTCGAGGATATCTGCCGGGCTCTTCACGAAAACGACGCCGTGGACAAGGCGGCGCTGCGCCATCGTTCCCTGGCGTATTTATCGTGCCACGGCGCGATCAAAGCCGGCGACGCGCTGAATATCCGCCAGATGAAGCAGCTGCTGGAAGACTTATTCCATACGGATAAGCCCTATGTATGCCCGCATGGCCGGCCGATTATCGTGCGCTTTACGCCGGACGAGCTGGCGAAATTATTCAAACGGACGTAGCGATGGAAAAAATATATGTAACGCCTTCGCTGAAGGCAAAAGATACGTTGACCAAGGAAGCCCGCGTCTGGGCCGATGAAATCGGCGCCGCCTTCGTGCCGCGCCGGGGCCGGACGATGGAAGAATTGCAGGCTGCGTACGGAGAAGATATCCTCGTGTATACGTCGCGGGGGCCGCAGCTCAAGAGGGCTGAGGGCACTCACTTTTTCAGTCTGAATATGGCAGAGCTTCGCATTCAGCATATTCGAAGGGGGCAGACAGATCATCTGCTCGAAGCTATCGGAGCGGAAGGGCCGATACGGCTCCTCGACTGCACCTGCGGCTTTGGCGCCGACGCGATTACGGCGTCCTTTGCCCTGCCTGCCGGGTCCGTCGTCCATGGGCTGGAAGCTTCGCCGCTGCTGGAAGCCGTGACGGAATGGGGATGCCGGTACTTTTGTCATGAAATGGACGATGTGACGGCGGCCTTGCGGCGCATCCAGGTGCGGCGGGGAAATTATAAAGAGTATTTAGAAGACGAGTCGGCCCCTCCGTACGACGTATTGTATTTTGACCCTATGTTCAGCCGGCCCGTGGCGTCGAGCTGCCAATTCCAGCCCGTGCGGCCTATTATGGATCACGAGCCGCTGACGGTGGAATCCCTGCGGCTGGCCGTCAAAAAAGCGCGGCGGCGCGTCGTCGTCAAGGGCCGGTATTTCCGCGAGCTGGAACAGGCGTTTCCGCAGATGAAGCGGTACGGCGGCAAATACAGCCGCGTCGGCTACGCCGTCTTAGACGGGGAGGCATAAATGGAGAAAGTAATTGCAATTATCGGCCCGACGGCCGTCGGCAAGACGGCCCTGAGCTTTTCCCTGGCCGAACATTTTCATACGGAGCTCATTTCCGGCGATGCCTATCAGATTTACAAGCGCATGGACATCGGTACGGCCAAGCCGACGGCCGGCGAGCTGCGCCGTTATACCCATCACCTCGTCGACATCGCCGAGCCGGACGAGCCCTATTCGGCGGCCTTGTTCTGCCAGATGGCCCGGAAGGCTATTTCCGACGTAGCGGCGAAGGGGAACATCCCCATTCTCGTCGGCGGTACAGGATTGTATGTCCAGGCCTTGCTGGAAGGCTACAGCTTTGACAGCTCCGGCGCCGACGAGGCGCTGCGGCAGAAGGCCAGAGAGCGCATCGCCGCTTTGCCGGAAGAGGAGCTGAAAGCTTATATTGCGGAGCAGACGGAGTGGCAGCCTGCGGACTGGCATGAGCTGCTGTCGAATACGAACCGCCTCGTGCGCCTCATGGCGGCGATTGAAAAGGGCGAAGGCCGGCAGCTTGTGCGGGCCGGAAAGGCGGAAGGCCTCGTGTACGACGCTTTCGTCGTCGGCTTGTCCCTGCCGCGAAGCGAATTGTACGAGCGCATTGAACGGCGCGTCGATTTGATGCTGGAAGCGGGTTGGCCCGAAGAGGTCAAAGGGCTGCTGGACGCCGGCGTATCGCCGCAGTGCCAGTCCATGAAGGCCATCGGCTACGAAGAGCTGGCATTGTACGCCCAGGGAAAGATGACGCTGGCAGATGCGGCGGAGCGCATTAAGATACGGACACGGCGCTTTGCCAAGCGGCAGATGACCTGGTATCGCCGTATGCCCTATATACGCTGGTTTGAAAAAGAACAGTACCCTTCGGAAGCGGCGCTGGCTGACGACGTCATCGCCTGGATTGAAGGCAGATAATATATACATATTGTGAGAATAAATTAGAATCGTTCCTGCAAAGAGCAAAGACAGGATGCAGGGAACGCAGCAGGAGAAAGGATCTGAGTTTTTGTCTATCGATTTGGAACATATCAGAAAGCAGGCTATGGCGGCCTGCGCCGCTCAGTTTGAACGGATTGACGCGATTTGCCTGCATAATACGCAGAAGGTACTGCAGGCGTATAGAGAATGCCAGATTTCGTCGTATCAGTTTGCAGGTACGTCCGGATACGGATACAGCGACATGGGACGGGAAAAGCTGGACGAAGTATTCGCTCACGTATTTAAGGCGGAAAAAGCCCTCGTACGGCCCCATTTCGTATCGGGGACCCACGCCCTGGCTACGGTGCTGTGCGCTCTCCTGCAGCACGGCGATACGATGATATCCCTCATCGGCGCGCCGTACGACACGATGCAGAGCGTTATCGGCTATGCCCACGAAACGCCGCATTCCCTGAAGGAAAAGGGCGTCATATATGATGAAGTGCCTTTGAAGGACAACGCCTATGATTTGGAAGGCATCCGGGAAAAAGTAGGGGCGGCGCAGCCGAAGCTGGTGCTGATTCAGCGTTCCCGCGGCTACAGCACGCGGGCGTCCTTGAAGATTTCCGACATCCGCGAAATCATTCAGACCGTCAAAGCCGTAAGCCCGCAGACGATCTGCTTTGTCGACAACTGCTACGGCGAATTCGCCGCCGAAGAAGAACCGATTGAAGCCGGCGCCGATATTATCGCCGGCTCGCTCATCAAAAACCCCGGCGGCGGCATCGCGCCGACAGGCGGCTACATTGCCGGCCGGGAAGATTTGGTCTCGGCGGCGGCAGACTATTTGACAGCGCCGGGACTGGGCGATGAACTTGGCTCCTATGCGGCAGGCTACCGCTTGTTCTTCCAGGGCTTTTTCATGGCTCCCCATGTGACGGCCCAAGCCATTAAAGGAGCCGTCTTCGCGGCAGCCGTCTTCGCCCAGCTGGGATTCAAGGTATCTCCGCTGCCAGAAGAAGAACGGTACGACTTGATTCAGACGATTTACCTGGAAAATGAACAGAACATGTGCCTGTTCTGCCAGGGAATTCAGTCCTTCTCGCCAGTCGACGCCCATGTCACGCCGATTCCCGACGACATGCCCGGCTATGCTGACAAGATCATCATGGCTGCCGGCGATTTCGTACAGGGCTCGTCCATTGAATTATCGGCTGACGGTCCCATTCGCGAGCCCTATATGATTTATCTTCAGGGCGGCATCGTCTTTGAACACAACGTATTGGCCGTCATGAGCGCTGCCAAGTATATCAGCGACCATGCCGAAGGAGAACGGAATGATTAAGGAAGTCCTCGTCGTCGAAGGCCGCTCTGACGTGGCCCGCATTCAGGCCAGCGGCATCGACGCCGACATGATTACGACCGATGGGTTTAACCTGCGCCCGGATACGATCCGGCAGATACAGTATGCCTATAAAAAGCGGGGCATCATCATCCTGACCGACCCGGACAGCGCCGGCGAGCGCATCCGCAAGTATTTGACTGAGCGCTTTCCCGACGCCAAGCATGCCTTCATTCCCCGCAAGGACGCCATCGCCAACGGCGACCTGGGCGTAGAACAGGCGTCGCCCGAAGCGATTCGCCTGGCCTTGGAAAAGACGCGCTGCGCCGTGTACGAGCCGGAAGAACAGTTTACGATGGCCGACGTCGTATTGGCTGATTTGAACGGCTCTCCCGAAGCGGCGGACCGCCGGGCTGCCGTCGGGGCCATTCTTGGCATCGGCTACGGCAATGCCAAGCAATTTTTAAAGCGCCTCAATCACTACGGTGTTACCCGCGCCGAATGGGAAGAGGCCCTCGCCAAGATAGAGGAGGTAGACGACAGTGAAAGACGTTGATTTGTCCAATCCCGACGTAGTACGCTACGTCGTCAATCGCTTCGGCCTGCGCATGAACAAGAAGCTGGGCCAGAATTTTCTCATCCGCCACGCTGTCGTCGACGATATCGCCGCAGCGGCGGAGCTCAAGCCCGGCGATCCCGTGCTGGAAATCGGGCCGGGCATCGGCACCCTGACCCAGGCGCTGGCCGAAACGGGGGCGGCTGTAACCGCCGTTGAGCTGGACGACCACCTGCTGCCCGTATTGGACAAGACGCTGGAGCATTACGATAATGTCCGCGTCGTCCACGGCGATATCATGCGCATCGACATTGCCGAAACGATGAACCATAAGCCTTTTAAGGTCTGCGCTAATCTGCCCTATTACATTACGACGCCGATTATCATGAAGCTCCTCGAGCAGAAGCTTCCCATTGAAAAAATCGTCGTCATGGTGCAGAAAGAGGTTGCCGAACGGATGGTAGCCGCGCCGGGCAGCAAGATATACGGGGCCTTGTCCGTGTCGGTCCAATACTACACGGATCCCCGGATGTTATTTGAAATTTCGCCGAAATGCTTTATGCCTGCTCCGGAGGTTACGTCGGCCGTCGTATCCATGGATGTGCGGCAGACGCCGCCCGTGCAGGTGCAGGACGAAAAACGGTTTTTCCAGGTCGTCAAGACGGCATTTTCCCAGCGCCGCAAGACCTTTTCCAATACCCTTAAATCGGCGGGCTTGTCGAAAGAGCAGATTGCCGGCATATTGGAAGCCAGCCGTATAGACGGCAGCCGCCGCGGCGAAACGATGAGCTTGCAGGAATTTGCCGACGTAGCCGACGCCTGGAGCCATATGGCGGCGGATGAAGGGAAGTAATATTTCTTTGAGGAGGATTCAGACTATGGCACAGATTATTTCGTTCGGCGGACATACGCCGCAGATAGACCCGACGGCATATATTGCCGAATCGGCTGTCATTATTGGCAACGTTACGATTAAAGCCGGCGCGAATATTTGGCCCCACACCGTGATTCGCGGCGACGAAAGCCAGATTATCATCGGTGAAAACGTCAGCATTCAGGACAATTCGACGGTTCACACCTATCCGGCCCTGCCCATGATCATCGGCGACAATACCCTCGTCGGCCACAACGTCATCCTGCACGGCCATTCGATTGGCAAGGGCTGCCTGATCGGCATGGGTTCCATCCTCATGGACGCTACGGAAATCGGCGACGAATCGATCATCGGCGCTGGCACGATGATTACGAAAAAGAAGGTCATTCCGCCCCGTTCCCTCGTATACGGCATGCCGGCCAAGGTAGTCCGCGAGCTGTCGCAGGAAGAAGTCGACGGCGTACAAAGCGAGGTCAAGCTGTATGCTGATTTAGGGGCAGAATACAAGAAGATACAGGGGGAATAAACTATGTTTTCCTATGAGATGCCGACAAAACTATACTTTGGCAAAGGCTGCGTAGCCGAAGCCGGCGACGACGTCAAAGCCTTGGGCAGCAAGGCCCTGCTCGTTACGGGCCGCCGTTCGGCAAAGCAAAACGGCTCCCAGGCTGCCGTCGTATCCCTGCTGGAATCCTTGGGCATCAAAAGGGTCTTGTTTGACGACGTAGAAGCCAATCCGTCTGTCGAAACGGTGCGCAAGGGCGCGGCTTTGGGCCGGCAGGAGGGCGTCGATTTCGTCGTCGGCATCGGCGGAGGCTCGCCTATGGATGCGGCCAAGGTCATTGCCCTGCTGTGTACGAATGAATTGGATGACGCGGCCCTGTTCAGAGGTCCGTATAAAGCGCCGTTGCCGATCGTCGCCGTGCCTACGACGTCGGGTACTGGCAGCGAAGTGACGAAGATCAGCGTGCTGACGAATCACAGCGCCGGCACGAAACAATCGGTCAAGTCGCCGCTCTTATATCCGAAGCTGGCCCTGGCTGACCCGTCTTTTACGATGGAGGTGCCGGAAGCTGTCACGATCGATACGGCTATCGACGCCTTATCCCACGCCATAGAAGGCTATATGGCTAAAGCTTCGACGCCGGTCAGCGACGTGTGGGCCGAAGAAGCCATGCGGTTCCTCGGCGTTCATCTGATGAACCTGCGCGGCCACTTGCCTTACGCTGTCCGCGAAGACCTCATGTACGCCTCGACCTTGGCCGGCATCGTCATTTCTCAGGCCGGCACGACGCTGGTTCACGGCATGGGCTATCCCCTGACCTATTATAAAGGCCTGTCCCACGGCCGGGCCAACGGCCTGCTCCTGCCGCAGTACATGAAGCTCATGGAAGAATCCATGGCCGACAAGGCGGAACGGGTATGGGAAATCCTGGGATTTTCTGACGCCGAAGACTTTGGAGCCTTTATGAAAGACCTCATGCCCGACGCCGTGGAGTTAAGCGCCGAAGACGTTGCGAAATTCACGGCCATGACGATGAAGACAAATTCCGTAAAGGCTACGGCCTATGACGTGACGGCCGGCGTAGTGTCTGATATCTACCAGGCTATACGAAGATAATATATGTAACGATAGGAGAGGGTGATTGCCTGAGAGGCGGGCAATCACTCTTTTTGTGAATGTTTGCTGACAAATAACGTACAGCCTATTTACATAATCTATGATATAATAGCCTATATGTATTACTTGGATTGGCTTGTAAAGGAGGACTCATGGCAGAATTATTAGCGCCGGCAGGTTCGCTGGATCATGTGCTGTCGGCTATTGACGCCGGGGCGGACGCCGTGTATTTAGGCGGCAAGTCGTTTAACGCCCGCAAGTTTGCCCATAACCTTTCCGATGAGGAATTAGCCGAAGCCGTGCGCATTGCCCATGTGTTCGGCGTACGGATATATGTGACCGTCAACATCGTCATGGCCGATAAGGAGCTGAAGGCTCTGACGGGCTATTTGAAATATTTGGATTCTATCGGTGTAGACGGCATCATCGTGCAGGATTTGGCCGTTGCCGCCATAGCCCGCAAGGTCGTGCCCAATCTGCCCCTGCACGGCAGTACGCAGATGACCGTCGCCGATTTGGACGGCGTACGCTTTTTGGAACGACTCGGCTTTACGCAGGCCGTCCTGGCCCGGGAAGTATCCCTTGATGAAATCCGGGAAATATGCAGGCATACGACGATGGCTATCGAAGTGTTTATTCACGGCGCGTCGTGCATGTCCTATTCGGGACAGTGCCTCATGAGCAGCTTTATCGGCGGCCGCAGCGGCAACCGCGGCGCCTGCGCCCAGCCGTGCCGCCTGCCGTACAATTTGACGAAAGACGGCAGCCCCTTGCTGAAGGAGGACGCCTATATCCTGAGTTTGAAGGATTTGAACAGCCTCGAATATATCGACGCACTCATGGACGCCGGCGTGTCTTCCTTTAAAATCGAAGGCCGCATGAAGGGGCTGGGCTATGTCCGTTCCGTCGTGCAGGCTTACCGCCGCGTCATGGACAGCCATTGCCGCTCGGCTCAGGAGCGAAAACATGCTATGGCTGACGCTGTACAGCTGACGGCGGAAAGCTTTAACCGTACGTATCAGCACGATTTCCTCGCCGGAACGGTAGGCCGCCATACCCTTACCGAGCAGAGTGGTGGCAATCAGGGCCGGCGCGTCGGTATGGCCTCGGCGTATAGGGATAACGTCGTCGACGCCGTATTGGACGAGCCGCTGGCTGCCGGCGATATGATCAAAATCGTCGCGCCTGACGGACGGGAATGTATCGATGAAGTCCGCTCTGCCGTCGGTACGTTTTCCAATAAGAAGCAATTTGTCCTGGAAATGCGCCGCAGCGATTTGCTGACCGGCGCCATATACCGGCTGGCCCGCAAGGAAGACCGGCAGAGCCATGCCGAAGGGCTGCAGCGGCGCATCGCCTTGTACTGCCACGTCGATGCAGACGGCGAAGGGCGGCTGCGGCTGACAGGCTGGGATGAAGCAGGTCATACGGCGGACGTCGTATCGGACTATGTCGTGCAGAAGGCTAAAAAGCGTCCAGCCACGGCTGAATGGGTGAAGAGCCAGCTCGATCGCCTCGGCGATACGCCTTTTATGCTGGCCGACGCTGGGATTTGGGATGAATCGTATATGATTCCGGCCAGCGTGCTCAACGAGCTGCGCCGCCAATGTGCCGACAAGCTGACCGAAGATATTCTGGCGGAGTACGTCCGCCCGTCGGCCGGGACGCCGTCTGACGACTGCTTTGTCCAAGCCTCAGGCAATGGGCAGCCCATACCCTTATCCATAGCCGTCCGCTGCGATTCCATAGACGCCGTCCAGGCTGCCGCAGACAGCGGCGCCGACCGGGTGATTTTCGGCGGTGAATCGTACCATCACCATTCGTTTTCTGCCGCCCAATGGCTGGAAGCCGTCCGCATTGCTCATGAACGGGGCGTTTCCTTGTGGGCGGCGACGCCCCGCGTCGTGTCGCAGCGGCACAACGGGTTGGTGCGGCGTGAGCTGGAACAGGCCCTGCAGAGCGGCGTTGACGGCGTGTACGCCGGTTCTATGAGCGTGTTTTCCATGCTGCGGGATATGGAGGCCCATATACCCGTATATGCCGATTGGCCGTTAAATATATTCAACAGCGCGGCGGCAGGCGAATACGTGCGGCTGGGCTGCGCCGGCATTACCGTGTCTGCCGAAGCGACGCTGCGGCAGATAGGGAAGATAGCCGAAGCTGTCCGCTGCCCCGTCGAAGCCGTTGCAGCAGGACGGCTGGAAATGATGATTACCGAATCGTGCGCCGTCGCGGCCTTCGCCGGAACGGGCCGCAAGACCGGCTGTTCCGCTCCCTGCATGAAAGGCGGCTTTGCCTTGGAAGACCGGCGGAATGAACAATTTCCCGTCGTGACGGACCAGTATTGCCGCAGCCATATCCTGAACAGCAAAGAGCTGGATATGGTTCCCTATTTCAACGAGCTGAAGCGGGCCGGCATTTCTGTACTGCGCATTGAAGGACGGGGATGCTCTCCCGAATGGATAGGCCGCACGACGAAGCAGTATGTTCGTCTCCGCGACGGCTTGGAAACGATGGTCTTCGGCAAGGAAGACCGCGGCGTTACGCGAGGCCATTTTTTCCGCGGTATTTTATAAATCAGGAGTAACAAAAATAGATGAATAAACGAAGTTTGCGTATTCTCGGCTTTTATCAAGTACAAAACATGCTCGTACGCCTCGCGCCGTCGCGCATGTCCAAGGAGATTGCCCGCCGGCTCAAGCCGGTATGTGAGGCAGAGGAAGTAGCCCGGAGCCTGAACGATACGGAAGAAGCCTATCGCTGTCTGCAGAGCGAGGCGTCCGTACCGATGGGGGGCATCGTCGACATCCGTCCGGCCTTGGAAAAGGCCCGGCGCGACGTGACGCTCGAAGGGCAGGACTGTATCGATATTTGGAACAACGTCCGGCGGTACGGCGACATCCGCCAGTATTTCATGGATAAGGGGGAGGAATATCCCCAGCTGGCAGAGAAAGCCGAAGGTATCGGCGATTTTTCCCTTATTTCTCATAAAATGGCCGGCGTGTTCGACCAAAATCACCAGATTCGCGACAACGCGTCGCCGGAGCTCATGCGCCTGCGAAACCGCATCGTCGAGCTGGAACGGCAGACGAAGCGGTATGTAACGGGCGTGCTGCAGAATAAAGAATATCAAAAGTATTTCCAGGACGCCCTGGTAACGGTCCGCAACAACCGCTACGTCGTGCCTATCAAGCAGGAATACCGCCATGCCTTTCCGGGCATCGTCCACGACACGTCGGCCAGCGGCTCGACGCTGTACATCGAACCCTTGGCTATCGTCAACGCCAACAACGACTTGCAGGCTGCACGCATCGGCGAGACAAAGGAAATCGAGCGTATTTTCCGCCGCCTGACAGCCCTTGTGAGCGGCCAGTATGACGACCTCATGGACAGTACGAAATGCGTCGCCACACTGGAATTCACCTTTGCCAAGGCGCAGCTGGCCCAGCAGATGAAGGCCTGCCGGCCGGCCGTTTCGCCGAAGGGAATCGTCCGCCTCGTCCAGGCCCGTCATCCTCTCATCGACGCGAAGGCCGTCGTGCCAAATACGATCATTCTCGGCGGTGAATACCGCATTCTCCTCATTACGGGCTCCAATACGGGCGGCAAGACCGTCTCGATGAAAACGCTGGGGCTGCTGGTCCTCATGCATCAGGCTGGTCTGTTCATCCCTGTGGGCGAAGATTCGGAGCTGCCCATTTTCCGCGACGTCTTTTCCGATATTGGCGACGAACAGGATATTTCCCAGAACCTCAGTACCTTCTCCAGCCATATGAAGCAAATCGTCTACATCCTGCGCCACTGCACGGCCGACGACCTCATTCTGGCCGACGAACTGGGCTCCGGCACGGACCCGGCCGAGGGGAGTGCTATCGCCATCGCCGTACTGGACGCCTTGTATCGGAAAGGGGCGTACGTCATGGTGACGACCCATTACAACGACTTGAAAAACTACGCTTACAATACGCCGGGCATTGAAAACGGCCACGTAGAATTCGACGAAGAAACGCTGCGGCCGACATATAAGCTGCGCATCGGTGCCGCCGGCAGCAGCCATGCCTTCAGCATCAGCGAGCGCCTCGGCATGCCGGCGGAGATACTGGCTAAGGCGAAAGAGCTCCGCAGCAAGGCCCAGGACGTCGATATGGAAGCTATTTTAACCAAGCTCAACAGCCAGTCCAAGCGCATGGACGAAGAGCAGGCCGAGCTGGAACAGAAGCTGGCTGACGTGCGCCGCATAGAAGACGAGCTGCGCCGGGAAAAGGAAAAGGTATCGGCCAAGCGGCAGGATATTATCGACTCGAGCCGCCGCGAAGCCTTTGATTTGAAGCGCAATCTCCGCGTCGAAGCGGAACGGATCATCCGCAAGCTCAAGCAGCAGTCCAAGGACAGCTCCGACAAGGAAAAGGCCAAGGCTATCGACCAGGCCCGCCGGGCGATTCAGCAGATTTCCCTGCCCGATAAGGAAAAGCCGCGCCGCGATCCTGTCGACCCGTCGCAGCTTGAAGTAGGCCAAAGTGTATTTATCAATTCCCTGGACGGACTGGGTACGGTCACGGAAATCAACGGCAAGAAGCTGACCGTATCGGTCCGGGGCATGACGGTTCGCGTCAAGCTGCAGGATGTCAGCGCCCCCTATCTGGATGAAATCAAGAGGGAAGAGCAGGCGGAACGCAAGGCCAGCGCTTCGTCTTCCTTCCGGCCTATCCGCACGGCCAGCGTTGCAACGGAGCTCAATATCATCGGCAAGACTTATCAGGAAGCGCTGCCGGACGTGGAAAAATTCCTGGATCAGGCCTTGGCTGCCGGATTCAGCCCGGTGCGCATTATCCACGGCAAGGGAAGCGGCGCCCTGCGCCGTCAAATCCACGAGTTTTTAGACGGCCAGCCCTTCGTCAAGAAGTACGCCCTCGACGACGTAGAAGGCGGCGGCGCCGGCGTAACGCTCGTATATTTTTAGTCAGCACATAAGGGGGAATGCTACATGAAACAATGCATGGATGCAGAGAATTTGCACCGCCGGCTGAAGAAGATCATCGGCCAGGTACAGGCTATCGACCGCATGATCGACGAAGATATTCCATGCGAAGATATCCTGTCGCAGATTAATGCGGCGAAATCGGCCCTGCATAAGTGCGGACAGGTTATTTTAGAAGGTCACATCCGCCATTGCGTCCGCGACGGCATTGCCCACGGCGACCCGGACAAGACCATCGAAAAGTTTACGAAAGCCGTCGAACGGTTTGCTAATATTAAATAAAAAGTACATGAAAAGCCGCAGCGGAGCCCGTGTCCAGTAAGGGCCTTTGCCGCGGCTTTCTTTATTATTTAAACGATTAACTTAAAATAGGCAAGATAAATAAAACGATTAACCTAAAAGTTTACTGAAAAATTTCAAAAAACTGCTTGCCAAAGGCCATGAGTTGTGGTAATATGCATACATCAAGTCAAAATAAAAATGCGTTGAAGAGAAATAGTAAGTTCCAGAAAGTTTGCAGAGAGCCGCTGGCTGGTGGGAAGCGGCAACGGAATGGAAGTGAACTCGTCTCTAAGCAGCTCCCTGAACATTGCAGTAGGCGGAGCCGGGGCCTGGCCGTTAACAGACAGGAGGGTATCGACACATTGTCCGTACCTGCTGAGGGCATGCCGTATGGCGTGAATTAGAGTGGTAACGCGTGAGTAAATCTTTCGTCTCTTGTGAGATGAAAGATTTTTTTATTTTGAGTTGTACTATAGGAAGAACAGAGAGTTTGAAGGAGATGGTAGTATGACAAACGAAACGAAGATTCCAAACACGCGATGGTGGCGCATTTTGCCGGCGACAGTGCTGGTATATATTGTGGCCAACATCGACCGTGCCAATATTTCCTTTGCCATGGCCGGCGGTATGATGGAAGATTTGGGGCTTGACGCTGTGGCGATTGGCATGGCAATCGGCATTTTCTTCTGGGGGTATTTGCTCCTGCAGGTTCCGGGCGGCCATTTGGCGGAACGGAAGAGCGCCAAGCATTTCATTGCGGCCATGATCGTCATTTGGGGCGGCTGCGCGACGATTTGCGGATTTATCAGCACGTCCTTTGAATTCAACGTCGTGCGCTTTATTTTGGGCATCGCTGAAGGCGGTATTTTTCCGGCGATTTTAGTCATTATTTCTCATTGGTTCCCGCCGGCGGAACGAGCCCGCGCCAATTCGATTTTCTTGCTGAGCTTCCCCTTATCGGCTATTATTTCCGGCCCCATTTCGGGCTGGCTCATCGCGACCTGGGGCTGGCGTGAAATGTTCATCATCGAAGGCGTAGCTTCCATCGCCTTGATTTTCTTGTGGATGCCCCTCATCGCCGACCGTCCGAGCAAGGCGAAATGGCTGAGCGCAGAAGAATGCAACTGGATTGAAAGTGAACTGGCTGCCGAAGCGGCCGCGAAAAAAGCCGCTGCCGCCACGAATAAGAGCGCGACGAAGACGAGCTACAGAGAATTGGTCTTCGATATTAACTTGTGGAAAATGGTTGCCGTATACTTCCTCATTTGCTGCGCCTTCTACGTATTGAGCTTCTGGCTGCCGACGATTATCAAGGATATCCTGAAAGCTGATATCGGTATGGTTGGCTGGCTGTCGGCGCTGCCGAACATCGCCGCTGCCCTGGGCATCGTCTTCTTCGGCCGCATGGCTGATAAGAGCCAGAACCGCCGCAAGTACTGCATCATTCCGTACGTCTGCGTCGGCCTGTGCATCATCGCTTCCGTATTTACGGCGTCCTATTCGGGTTGGCTGTCCTTTGCCTTCCTGTGCCTCTGCGGTTTCTTCTGGCTGTCGGGCCATCCCGTATTGTGGACTATCGTCGCCGAAACCTTCCAGCCCGAAGTGGCCGGCGGTGCCCGCGGAGCCATCAACGCCCTGGGCAATTTGAGCGGCTTCTTCGCTCCCATGCTGCTGGGCTACATGATTCAGAACTACAGCCGCGATGCCGGCATGTACATCTTTGCCGTATTGGTATTCCTGGCTGCCGTCATCGTATGGTCCATGCCTAAAAATGCCGAAACAAAAGCTGCCGTAGAAAAGACGAGAGAACACGTAGCGGCGACGACGAACGCCCACGCGTAAACTTGTTGTCAGAAAACCATAAGAGATAGCGTGAAGGAGAGATTCCGACGCGCTGTCTCTTTTTTATTTTACTTGACTGCCTATACCCCTATATGTATAATGAACACATAAAAGATATACATATAGGGGTATACCTATTTAGGAGGGATATGATATGGTTGAGCGACTCGAATGGTTTTTGGAATTAGGCGGTATGAAAAAGGATATTGTTTTGCTGGTTATATCGGGGATTGCCCTGGTTGTCAGCATTTTTGATCTATGGTCCCTGCCCTTTGAGCCGGCATGGGTGGCTATCGTACTGTGCGGCGTGCCGATTATCTTAGAGGCCTGTATTGGGCTGATTACGAAATTTGACATTAAAGCCGACGTACTCGTATCGATTGCCTTAGTCGCGGCAGTTATCATCGGCGAAGATTTTGCCGCTGGTGAAGTTGCCTTCATCATGCAGCTCGGCGCGCTGCTGGAAGAAATGACCGTCTCCAAAGCCCGGGCTGGAATTGAAAAGCTCGTCCGCTTGACGCCGCAGACGGCCCGGGTGCTGCGCGGCGGCAGGGAAGAACTCATCGAAGCCAGTCATGTACAGGTCGGCGATATCCTGCGCGTGATTCCCGGCGAAACGATTCCCGTCGATGGAGTCATCCTGTCCGGCCAGACGTCAGTGAACCAGGCCGTCATGACCGGCGAATCCCTGCCGGTAGATAAAAAAGCCGGCGATACTGTGGCGAGCGGTACGGTAAACCAATTCGGCGCTTTTACGATGGAAGCGAAGAAGGTCGGCGAAGACAGCTCTATTCAGCGCATGATCCGTCTCGTCCAGTCGGCTGACGCCGGAAAGGCCAAGATCGTCGGCATCGCTGACCGCTGGGCGACATGGATTGTCGTCGCCGCGTTGTCGGCTGCCGCTGCAACCTGGTTTGTTACTGGGGAAATAATCCGTTCCGTTACGATTCTCGTCGTATTTTGTCCCTGCGCCCTTGTATTGGCTACGCCGACAGCTATTATGGCCGGTATCGGCAACGTGACGAAGCACGGGTTCCTCGTCCGCGAAGGCGATGCCCTGGAACGTCTGGCCGGCGTATCGAAAATAGCCTTTGATAAGACCGGCACCTTGACGTATGGAATGCCGCAGGTGACAGCTGTCTGGGCGGCAGGAACGGCTATTGGCAAAGAACAGCTGTACCGGCTGGCAGCTGCAGCGGAAGCGTCGTCGGAACATCCCTTGGGCAAAGCCGTCGTGCGGGGATTCCAGCAGCTTTACGGCACAGCCTTGCCGAGGGCGGAGCAGTTTCACATGATTGTCGGCTCCGGCGTAACGGCCTGCATAGAGGAAAAAAAGGTTTGTGCTGGTAATGAATCCCTGATGGAAGCGGTTGGCGCTGTCCTATCGAAAGAAGCAAAAGATAGGGCCGAAGAGCATATTGCCCAAGGCAGTACGGTCATATACGTTGCCGTTGACTCCGCATTTGCCGGTTTCTTGGCCCTGACCGATACGGTGCGCAGGGAAAGTGCAGCCATGATGCAGGATTTAACAAGATTAGGCGTACAGCCGGTGCTGCTGACTGGGGACAATGAAAACGCCGCGAAGGCCATCGCGTCCCAGCTAGGGATTCAGGACGTACATGCCCAATGCCTGCCGGAAGACAAGCTCCGTCATATTCGGGATTACCAAAACAGGCAGGAACGCATCTGCATGATTGGCGACGGCATCAACGACGCGCCGTCCCTGAAACAGTCCGATGTAGGCATCGCTATGGGCGGCATTGGCAGCGACATCGCCATCGACGCCGCCGATATCGTCCTCGTAGACGATGAAGTCAAAGAACTGCCCCATTTAGTGGCCTTATCGAAACGGATGATGTTTACGATTAAATGCAACCTGACCTTTTCCATGACCCTGAATTTCATTGCCGTCGCCTTAGCCATGGTCGGCATATTAAACCCCGTCGTCGGCGCCCTAGTGCACAATGCCGGCTCGGTTATAGTCATCGTCAACTCGGCCTTTTTGCTGAAATGGAATTACAACTCATAATAATGCGTGCGTATGCATAAAAGAAGGAGACAGCCGAAGAGGACATGTCTCCTTTATCTTTGCTGCCAAACAGATATGATAAAAGAACTGCGGAAAAGTGCATTAGCTCTTAATTTATCATTTTATTGCCTGGATAAGTGGAAGTATGGCGGGATCGGAATAGTTACGTTCCAAATGCTGTATGAATCGATTCCAGTGGCGGATAATTTTAGCCTTTGCAATGGAACTAAAATAATATTCTAGTGGAATCAGTGCTGGGCTGCCCATGTCGTTGATGACTCTGAGACGATAATTGGATTCCCCCCTCCATTGGACAAGAATGTTTGTGGGAAAAATATCCATCGTAATGATTTCATTTTCAATTAAGTCTGTTTTTAATTTTTGAAGTTCTTCTATTAACATGGATACATTGGAATTTAATAATGTTGGATCCTGCAAATAGTCTGTTAAAGTTTTGCATTGGCCTCCATTAATATCCTGAATGAACTCATATACATGCCCTGTGCCTAGGTTGGTTTCTATAGGCCCATAATAGGCCGGCAGGATATCATAATTTTTATTTTTGCGTTTCAGGACTTTTAGATACTTAATTTCTCTATCTAAATCCTTTTGTCCCTCGTCACTGTAGGCCATTTTTATGCATAAGCCGGGATCATGGGGATGGCGATAGCATTTTTTGTGATACCCTTTGCCGATAAATAAATCGTCCGTTAACGTGATTATTGTGGTTTCCATAGATATATCTCCTGATTGATCATTAAGTGATAAAAGAGGTATTTGAAACAGCGAAAAAGGGCTGTTGCACATAATCAGAAGTGTAACAGCCCCTTGTCTTTTGCTTATACAGTAATGCGGCTGAATACTTCGCCAATAGGCTCGTTGATGACTAAATCGGCCGACTTATCCATATCCGTCGCTGATTTGTTGATGAGGACCAGCTTATGGCCTCCGTAGTAGCGGACCAGGCCGGCTGCCGGATAGACGACGAGGGATGTGCCGCCGATGATGAGCATGTCGGCATGGCTGATATAGTACAGGGACTGTTCGATGACGTCGTTGTCCAGTCCTTCTTCATACAGGACGACGTCGGGCTTAATGGGGCCGCCGCAGGCATCGCACTTCGGCACGCCCTCGCTGTGGAGCATGTATTCGGCGTCAAAGAATTTATGGCAGCGCTGGCAGAAATTGCGGTGCACGCTGCCGTGCAGTTCGAGGACGTTTTTGCTGCCGGCTTTTTGATGGAGGCCGTCGATGTTCTGCGTGACGATGGCTTTCAGCTTGCCGGCCTGTTCCAATTCGGCCAATTTTATATGGGCGGCGTTGGGCTGGGCGTCCAGGCAAAGCATCTTGTCGCGATAAAACCGGTAAAATTCTTCGGGCTGGCTGACGTAAAAGGAATGGCTCAAGATCGTTTCAGGCGGGTACTTATATTTCTGATTATATAAGCCGTCGACGCTGCGGAAATCGGGAATGCCGCTTTCCGTCGATACGCCGGCGCCACCGAAGAATACGATATTATCCGAATGTTGGACCATATCAATGAACTTGTCTACGTTGGTCATGGAAAACTCCTCCTTTTATATATCCTGTATATCAAATGTTTGTCGCAGCAGCCGAATGCCGCTTTCTGTACGGAAAACCTTGCGGCAGAACGTGCGGATCGCATCTTTGGGCAGGTTGTCTTCGTAGGCGTTGACGAGGAAGTCTGCTTCCAGCAGGATTTGATAATCCATGCCGTCTACGCCGTCGTACGTATGGTGATGGGCGATGAGGTAGCAGACGCGGTCGATGCGCCCTTCACCGCAGCCTAAAGACGAGAGGATACGCCGCGCCGGCGCCGGTCCTTCGAGCTCCTGGTATTTGCCGCTGGAGCTGCCGTACTTTTCTTCGGCGGCGTGGATGCCGATGTCATGGAGGATTGCCGCCGCGGCGAGCGTTTCCTGCACGTCGTCCGGGAGGCCTTCCAAGCGGCCGATCGTGTCGGCATAGGCGTAAACCTTGAGGAAATGGTGGATGCGCCGGGCGTCGCCTCGGTCGAAGGCAATGGCTTGCGCAATGAGATTTGGCAGTAAGGACATATATAATCACCTTTCTTTCTTTTTTTATTATACTACAGGGCTGAAGTAAAGAAAATAAATGGAACCGCACTTTGGAAACTATAAATTACGAAGGCGGTCATAAACTTACAAGTTTTCAGCCTCTTGTCCGCTTGTATAGGATATGCAATACGCAATGGAAAAGCATCGCACATATCAATTTGATATAGGTTATTCTTGTATAATTATTGACAATCATCGTAAAACGTATTACGATTTTTGTATAGTGAAAAAAGATTTTATTATTTGATTGACCAGGCCGTACTGTCCTATCGTCTGCACTCCCGGGATAGACAAGATGCGCCGAGATGTCAAAGAGAAAGGAAGTGCGAGACGCAGTATGGATTTATTATTAGCCTTAGATGACTTTATGTACTATCCCGTGCTGATTGTCGTCCTCAGCGTAGCCGGCTTGATTTTTTCGGCCAAGACGGGACTCGTTCAGATTCGCATGTTCGGCGAAAGCGTGCGCGTCGTCATGGAAGCGCCTGTGGAAAAGGGAGCTATTTCCTCCTTCCAGGCCCTCATGATTTCTACAGCTTCCCGCGTCGGTACGGGCAACATCATCGGCGTATCGACGGCCGTCTGCCTGGGCGGTCCGGGATCGGTATTCTGGATGTGGCTGCTGGCCTTTATCGGCGGCGCCAGTGCCTTTATTGAAAGTACCTTGGCCCAGGTGTACAAGCGGCGCGACAGCCAGGGCGGAAGCTACGGCGGCCCGGCGTACTATATCGAAACGGCCATGCATAACCGCACCTTAGGCGTCATCTTCGCCGTCTTTTTGATTCTGACCTATGCCGGCGGCTTCAACATGCTGGCTTCGTACAACCTCCAGTCTACCTTTGCCGTATACGGCTTTTATGACCAGACGTCGACGCCGTGGATTCTCGGCGCCATTATCGCCCTTCTCGTCGGCTACTGCGTCATGGGCGGCGGCAAGCGCATCGTCAAGGTGACGTCGGTCATGGTTCCCGTCATGGGCGCGATTTATATTTTAGCGGCCTTGTTTGTCGTATTGTTCCATATCAGTGAAATTCCCCGCGTATTTGCCATGATCTTTGCCGACGCTTTTGACTTTGAAGCGATTCTGGGCGGCGTCGCCGGTTCGTGCATGATTTACGGTATCAAGCGTGGCCTGTTCTCCAACGAAGCCGGTATCGGCTCGGCTCCGAACGCCGCTGCGTCGGCTCACGTCAGCCATCCCGTAAAGCAGGGCTTGGTACAGATGCTGTCCGTCTTCATCGACACGATGCTCGTCTGCAGCGCGACGGCTTTCCTCGGCCTGTGCTCCGGCGTGCCCATTACGGAAGAAGCGGCCGGTGCCGTATACATTCAGCAGGCCGCCACTGCGGCATACGGCAGCTTCGGCCCGATGCTGATTACCTTCAGCATGGTATTATTTGCTTTTACGACGCTCATCGGCAACCTGTTCTACGTCGATAACTGCATCAACTTCATCCACCGCGGCGAACCGACTAAGCAGTTCATGACGGCCTTCCGCGCCGTCTGCGTCGTCGCCATCTTCGTCGGCGCCGGCATGTCTATGGCCGCCGTATGGGCTATTGCTGATATTCTCATGGGCTTCATGTGCCTTATCAACATCCCGGCCTGCCTCATTTTGGGCAACGTCGCCGTCAAAGCCTTGAAGGATTACCAGCGCCAGCGCGCCGAAGGCAAGAATCCGGTCTTCAAAGCCGAATCCATCGGCCTTAACCTGTCGGAAGTGGAATTCTGGAAATAAAAGAGAATCTGTGCATATAGAATTGACATCTCCCTCGATTTTGCTATACTAAGACTTGAGATTGAGGGGGAGCGCCCTGAGTCTTTTTTCAATACATAGCGAGGGAACCCGTGTTTCGGGGTGAGAGGGTACTAGGGAGTACCGACCGATGCCTTGGCGTCTGCAGGCGGGAGCCGTGTATTTAAGCTGCAATCATAAAAACTTCGCTCCTCGTGTTGCCGCAGATATGCCGGGAATACACTAAAGGGAGTGAAGTTTTTTTATGGAAAAAGATAAAAAAGTGCTGCGGCTGGTGCTGCTGGCTATGCTGATTGGTCTGGGCGTTGTCATTTCGCCGATTCTGCGTATTGAAGGCATGTGCCCCATGGCGCATTTGATCAATATCGTCTGCGCCGTTCTCATGGGACCGTGGTATGCCCTGCTGTGCGCGACTCTCATCGGCATTATCCGCATGACGATCATGGGAATTCCGCCGCTGGCGCTGACCGGCGCCGTTTTTGGCGCCGTCCTGTCGGGCTTGCTGTACCGGGCGTCGAAGGGCAAGATTATCGGCGCCGTCATCGGTGAAATCATCGGCACGGGCATTATCGGCGCTGTCGTGTCTTACCCGGTTATGGAAATCTTCTACGGCCGTACGGGCCTGTCGTGGATGTACTACGTGCCCATGTTCATCAGCGGGACCCTCATCGGCGGTTCCATCGCCTTTTGCCTGCTCATGGCCTTGTCCCGCAGCGGCACGCTCCGCGAATTCCAGCAGAAATTAGGTATTCAGGTATATGAAAATGGAAAACGAAAATAATCTGTATGAGTCCTTTGCGTCTATCCTTCGCCATGTTGAAGAGACGAAGCCGCTCATTCACTGCATTACCCATCCCATTACGATGAACGACTGCGCCAATTTGGTTCTGGCCGTCGGGGCCAGTCCCAACATGGCGTCTCACCCGGAGGAAGCGGCGGAATTCGTGTCGCTGGCTTCCGTACTGGCCGTGAACTTGGGAAATATTGCCGACGACCGCATGGAAGGCATGCAGCGGGCAGCAGCGCGGGCCAACGAGCTGGGCATACCCATCCTCATCGACGCCGTAGGCGTATCGTGCAGTACCCTGCGCCGCCGCTTTGCCCATGACTTTATCGAGACATATCATCCGGCCGTCATCAAGGGAAACAGCTCGGAAATCCGCGCTCTCTGCGGGTTAGACTCTCATGGCTCGGGCGTCGACGCCGGCGCGGCCGATGCCGTGACGGCAGATACCTTTGCCGCAGCGGCTGAAGAATTCGGCGCTTATGCGGCGGCCCATCGGGCTGTCGTATTGGCCAGCGGTCCTGTCGACGTCGTAACCGATGGAACGCAAGCCTGCGGCATTGCCAACGGCACGCCGGTCCTGGCGAAGCTGACAGGCACAGGCTGCATGCTCGGCGTACTGACGGCGGTGTACATGTCGGCCCGCAAGCCGTGGCACGCTGCGGTGCTGGCTGCAGCGGCTATGGGCATTGCCGGCGAGCAGGCGGCAGCGGAATCCAAGGGCATGGGCAGCTTCCATATCGGCCTTTTTGACGCCATATCGAATGTGACGCTGGCTGACATATGGAAAGAAAAACGATTTCTTCTAATACAATAATATATGTACATAAAAGGCGTTCTCTCGGCAGAACGCTTTTTGCGTATACAGAAGGTTCGTTGATTTTGACAAACATACATCTGTTTTATACAATGCGGATATAGACTAGTGCATACGAGGTGAGACTATGGAAATCTGCAAAACCGTTTGTCCTTATGATTGTCCCGATGCCTGCGGGCTGTTGGCTTACAGAGATAAGGGAGTCGTCGTCAAGGTGGCCGGTAATCCTGAGCATCCCTTTACCCGGGGCATGCTGTGCCCGAAAATGGCTCATTACGAGCGGACAGTGTATTCTCCCAGGCGGCTGCTGACGCCGCTGCGCCGGACCGGTCCAAAGGGCTCCGGTCAATTTGAGCCGGTGTCCTGGGACGAGGCGCTGCGAAACATTGCCGAAAGGTGGCGGCACATACTAAATGTATACGGCGGTGAAGCCATATTGCCCTATTCTTTTTCCGGCACGATGGGCATGGTCCAGCATAATGCATACCACGGCCTATTTTATCGGCTCGGCGCGTCTGAGCTGGAACGGACGATTTGCTCGGCCGCTAAGAACTACGGATGGAACTGCGTCATGGGACATACGCTGCGCATGAGGCCTCAGGAAGCGCAGCACAGCGATTTCATCATCCTTTGGGGCATCAGTATGTTGTCGACGAACCTCCATTTTCTCAAAGATGTGCGGGAAGCGAAGAAGCGGGGTGCTCAGGTCTGGTGCATTGATACGTACGCTACCGAGACGGCGCGGCGGGCCGACCGGTTTATCCAGACCGGCCGGGCAGCGACGGGGCCTTGGCTTTGGGCGTCCTGCATTGTCTCCGGCGGGACGGCCTGTGCGACGAGGCGTTTATCCATGCATACGTGCAGGGCTGGACGGAGCTGCAGAGGGACGTGCTGCCGAAGTATACGCCGGCCTATGTGCAGGACGCGACAGGCGTTCCGGCAGCTGTCGTGGAAGAGCTGGCCGCGGCTTACGGCAGAGCGAAGGCTCCCTTTATTCGCCTCGGCGCGGGATTGTCGCGCTATACGAACGGAGCCATGACCGTGCGGCTCATCGCTTGTCTGCCTGCTGCCAGCGGCGCATGGCAATATACGGGCGGCGGCCTGATGATGTCGACGTCGTGCAGTACGGCCTTCGACCAGTCCGTCGTGACAAAGGACGAGTGGAAAAAGCCGGTACGGCGTGTTAATATGTGTGAAATCGGCTCGACCCTGCTGCAGACAGAGCGGCCCATCCGCAGCCTTTTTGTCTATTCATCCAATCCGGCCTGCACGGCTCCTGACCAAAATCAAGTCATCGCCGGATTGTCCCGGGAAGATTTGTTTACCGTCGTCCACGAACGGTTCCTGACCGATACGGCCCGCTACGCTGACATCATCTTGCCGGCGACGACGTCGCTGGAGCATGACGACCTCTATTATTCATACGGCAGCTACGTCGTCGGACGAGGAAAGGCCGTCATCGAACCCTTAGGGCAATGCCGGTCCAACTGGCGCGTGGCCTGCGATTTGGCGAAAGCAATGGGAATAGACGATCCGTTTTTCCATCAAAGTGAAGACGATCTCGTCGAGGCGCTTATCGATTCGACGAGTTCCTGGCCCGTTCCCGTCGACAGGAACGCCCTGCGCCGCGGCGACCCCGTCGAGCTGGGACTGCCGGAGGGGTACAAGCTGACCTTCGGTACGCCGTCGGGAAAAATCGAAATCAAGAACGACGGGGAGACGCCGGCGATGCCCGATTATTTCCCTGCCTGTGAGGAAGAGGGCGACTATTACTTTACCAACGGTACGGACCCGCGCGTATTGGATTCGTCCTTCAACGAACGGGACGAATTGACCCGTTCTCGCACGATGGTATTATTCATGCATCCCGATGACGCAGCCCGGCAGGGATTCGGCGACGGCGAGAAGGTCGTCGCTTGGAACAGCCGGGGCGAAGCCCTATTTACCCTCCATATAACGAACCGGACGGCTCCAGGGCAGGTCGTATCGGAAGGCCTGTGGTGGATTGAGCGCTGCCCGGGCGACCGGTCGGTCAACGCCCTGACGTCGCAGCGCCTGAGCGATAAAGGACGGGGAAGCACTTTTTATAATGTCCGGGTCAACGTGAAAAAGGCGCAGCAGGCAGTCCCAGCATTGGGACAGCATAAAACTGCCGATAAAATCACATCTGACAAGTAAAACTACTTGACAGGCATCTCCTTTTTATGTATACTATCACAGTACGCTGAATGCGGAGGCGGTGACAACATGCTGGAAGATGTAGTGCGCAAGGGACGGCTCCTTGATATATACGGGCCTCTTTTGACGGAGCGGCAGCGGCGCTGTATGGAAATGTATTTTGAAATGGACTTGTCGCTGACAGAAATCGGCGAAGAGCTGAACATTTCCAGACAAGGCGCGTACGACATGCTGCGCCGGGCATCGCGTTCGCTGGAAGAATATGAAGAACGGCTTCACCTGCTGGCCCGGAACGACGCGGCCCGGGAAAAGCTGGAACAGGCCGCAGCCTTGCTGGAGCAGGGGACGGCCGAGCAGATTGAACAAGCTGCGCATATATTGAAAGAAATCGAGCTATAAAGGAGGCTTTTTATGCCATTCGAAAGTTTGTCAGAACGGTTTCAAGCGGCCTTCAAAAAGCTTCGCGGCAAGGGCAAGCTGTCGGAGGAAGACGTAAGCGAAGCGCTGAAAGAGATGCGCCGCGCATTGCTGGAAGCCGACGTTAACTTTGCCGTTACGAAAGATTTTATCAAGCGCGTACGGGAAAAAGCCGTAGGCGAAGAAGTATTCGGCAGTTTGAATGCTTCCCAAACCGTTATTAAAATTGTCCGCGACGAGCTGACAGAGCTCCTCGGCGGGACGCAGAGCCGCATCGCCATCGCGTCCAAGCCGCCGACAATCGTCATGCTCGTAGGCCTGCAGGGCGCCGGTAAGACGACGACGGCAGGCAAGCTGGCCCGGCGGCTGAAAAAGCAGGGCAAAAGCCCGCTGCTGGTCGCCGGCGACGTATACCGACCGGCTGCCATTACGCAGCTCCAGGTATTGGGGCAGGAGCTGGACGTGCCTGTCTATACGGAAGAAGGATGCCAGGACCCGGTGAAGATTGCCAAGGACGCCATTCCTTACGCCTTGAGCCATCTCCGCGATATCGTCATCATCGATACGGCCGGCCGCCTGCACATCAACGAAGTCCTCATGGACGAGCTGGTCAACATCAAGGGAGAGGTTCATCCCCATGAAATCCTCCTCGTCGTAGACGCCATGACCGGCCAGGATGCCGTAACAGCAGCCTCGGCCTTCGACAATGCCCTCGGTATCGACGGCATGATCATGACCAAGCTCGACGGCGACGCCCGCGGCGGCGCTGCCTTGTCCATTAAAGCCGTAACGGGCAAGCCGATCAAGTACATCGGCGTCAGCGAAAAGCTCGACGGCTTGGAAGAATTCCATCCGAACCGCTATGCGTCGCGAATCCTCGATTTGGGCGACGTAGAAACGATTATCGAACGGGCTCAGGCCGCCTTCGACGAAGAATCCATGGCCAACATGAAAAAGACCATGAAGAGCGGCAGCTTTACCTTCGATGATTTCCTCAGCCAACTGCAGATGATCAAGAAAATGGGAAATATGGGCAGCCTCATGAGCCTCATTCCCGGCATTGGCAAATATAAAAAAGAACTCGACAAAATCGACATGGACGGCAAGGAGTTCAAGCGCATTGAAGCGATTATCACGTCCATGACCGCCCAGGAACGGGCGAGTACGAACCCGAAAATGCTCATCAAGGACAGCCGCAAGCGGCGCATCGCCAAGGGCAGCGGCACCCGCGTACAGGATGTAAACCGCCTTCTCAAGCAGTTTACGGAGATGCAGAAAATGATGAAGCAGGCTAAGAAAGCACAGCAGGGGAAACGGCGCGGCTTCCTGCCCCGCTTGCCCTTTTAAATAGCTGATTCCCCATAGGGATACCATATAGAGGAGGTGAATTTCAATGATTAAAATTCGTTTGGCTCGTTTAGGTGCTAAAAAGAAACCCGTTTATCGCGTTGTCGTAGCTGATTCCCGCGACGCCCGCAACAACGGCCGTCCGGTTGCGACGATTGGCACGTACGATCCGGCTAAAGACGTTGACAGCCGTTTGGTAGTCAACGCTGAAGAAGCAGTAGCATGGCTCGGCAAAGGTGCACAGCCTACCGATACGATTCGCTCCCTTTTCAAAAAAGCCGGCATCATGGCTCAGTTTGAAGCATCCAAGAAGAAGTAAGAGAGGCTGAGACATATGGAAGAATTAATTGCATGTATTGCCAAGGCGCTCGTCAAACAGCCCGAAGCAGTTACAGTTACGAAAATTCAGAAAAAAGGCCTCGAAGTATATCAGCTTCATGTCGCGCCCGAAGATATGGGCAAAGTCATTGGCAAACAAGGCAAAATCGCGAAAGCGCTGCGCCTTGTTGTCAAGGCTGCGGCAGTGAAGGCGAACAAGAAAGTATCCGTTGATATCGTATAGGAGGAACCATGGATCAGATTACATTGCGCGTTCCTGTCGCCGTAAAAGCCAAGGTAACCCAGGCACTGAAGGACAAAATCCTCAGAAATACGGACCAGGCGCTGAGTGATATCGATCGGGAAATGCAGAACCTGGAATTCCAGGCCAAACGCATGATGACCGAACAGGCGAAAATCGACGCCCAGGGCTTGATTTCCCTGCGGGCCCGCGTAGAAGAACAAAAACAGCGTCTCCAGGCTGCCAAAGCAAAAGCGCAGCATGACAGAAACGAAGCTGAACAGTTAGCAATCGGTTCCGAAATCAGACAAGGCACGCTTGAACAGACCGTAGTCGTCCAAGTCGGCGATGATTTGGGTAAATTAATGGGAACGGAAATCTTGGTCGAAGACGACAAGATCGTTGCCATTCGCCAATAAAATACGATGGCTGGATTGGATTTCTTTACAATCGGTCAAATAGTTGCCCCGCACGGCGTGCGGGGTGATGTTCGTATTTATCCCGATACGGATTTTCCGAAGCGTTTCCTGCAAATGAAATACGGCTACATCGACGGCAGGAAGTACGAAGTTGCCGCCGCGCGGCTCCATAAGCGCGTCGTCCTTATGAAGTTCGTCGGCGTCGACGACCGCAATGCCGCCGAGCTGCTCCGGGGCAAGGAGCTCCAGGTGCCGAGAGAAGATTTGATGCCTCTGAAAGAAGGCCAGCATTACATCTTCGACATCATCGGCATGACGGCCTACGATTTGCAGGATGTGAAATTAGGGACTGTTACCGACGTCTTGCGGACGGGCAGCAACGACGTATACGTCGTGACCGACGACGAAGGAAAGGAAATGCTCTTTGCAGCCATTCCCGATGTCGTAAAATCCATTGACGAAGAGTCTGGAAAAATGGTGCTCGACCCGCCTGAATGGGTAGACGAATGAGAATCGATATAATATCACTTTTCCCGGAATTGATAGAGGCCTTTTACCGGCATAGCATTATCGGACGGGCCCGCGCGGCCGGCCTGCTGGAGCTGGATGTAACCAATCCGAGAAATTTCACCTATGACCGTCATCATATGGTAGACGACACGATTTATGGCGGCGGTTGCGGCATGCTTATGAAAGCAGGGCCGCTTTTTGCGGCTGTAGAAGCCGTGCGCCGCGACGTGCCGAAACGGCGCGTCATCCTCATGGGGCCTGCCGGTGAAACCTTCACGCAGGCCAAGGCCAGGGAGCTGGCGACGTACGACCAGCTCATCCTGCTGTGCGGCCACTACGAAGGCGTAGATTACCGCATAGAAGAAAGCCTGGCCGATGAAACTATTTCCGTCGGTGACTACGTCTTGACCGGCGGCGAACTGCCGGCGATGACCATTACCGATGCCGTAGCCCGCATGATTCCCGGCGTCCTCGGCGCAGCCGGAAGCGCGGCCGACGATTCGTTTTACGCTTCTCTGCTGGAATATCCCCAATATACCAAGCCGGCCGTATTCCGCGGCCTGACCGTCCCGGAGGTGCTCCGAAACGGCGACCACGCTAAGATAGACGCCTGGCGGCGCCGCAAATCCTTGGAGCGGACGCTGCAGAAGCGGCCCGACCTGCTGGAAACCTGCGACCTGTCGGCGAAGGACAAGGCCATATTGGCGGAGCTGGAAGGAGAAGAAAGCCGATGAAATCGTCTCTGTACGTAGGATTGGTGCACTACCCCATATATGACAAATATTTCAACGTCATAGCCACGGCCATTACGAACTATGATCTCCACGACATATCCCGTTCGGCCAAGACCTATGGCGTGAAAAAATACTTCATTATCCATCATGTGCCGGGACAGCTGGACATGGTGCATAAGATCATGGACTTTTGGGAAAGCCCGGCCGGCAGGAAATACAATGCCTACCGTACGCAGGCTTTCGACATCGTTGACATCCGCCCGTCTATTGAAGAAGCCGTCAAGGCCGTAGAAGTGGCGGAGGGAAAGCGCCCTTACGTCGTGACGACGGACGCGCGGACCTATGCCAATACCATTTCCTATAAGGAGCTGCGCCGCAAGCGCGAAGAAGACGATACGCCGGTGCTGCTGCTCTTTGGGACAGGCTACGGCATGACGAAAGAGACGATGGAGCAATTTGATTATATCCTGGAGCCCGTATACGGCGCAGGAGAGTATAACCACTTGTCAGTACGCTCGGCGGCGGCCATTATTTTAGACCGCCTGGCCGGCGAGGAGTGGTGGAAATAAGAGGGAGGCATTAGAATGTCTGGACATTCGAAGTGGGCAAATATTAAGCGCAAAAAAGGCAAGAACGACGCCATCCGCGGCAAAATCACCACGAAAATCGGCCGTGAAATCACCATTGCCGTTCGTATGGGCGGCCCGGACCCGGTCGGCAACATGCGCTTGAAATTGGCTCTCCAAAAAGCAAAAGAAAACAACATTCCGAAAGATAATATTAAGCGGGCGATCCAGAAAGGCGCCGGCGCTACAGAAGGCCAGAACTACGAAGAAATTACGTACGAAGGCTACGGCCCGGCCGGCGTTGCAGTAACGGTCAACGTCCTCACGGATAACCGCAACCGCGCGGCCGCCGAAGTCCGCCACGTATTCTCCAAATACGGCAACAGCCTCGGCGAAACAGGCTGCGTAGGCTGGATGTTCAAGAGCAAGGGCATCTTCGTCGTAAGCAAGGAAAACGCCGACGAAGACCAGATCATGGAAGTAGCCCTCGAAGCAGGCGCCGACGACGTCAAGACCGAAGGCGAAGAATTCGAAATCGTAACGACGCCCGAAGCTTTTGATGACGTAGAAAAAGCCTTGGCCGATGCCGGCATCGAAACGGAACACGCATCCATCACCATGGTTCCGGACAACACCATTACCTTGGACGCCGAAGGCACAGAAAAACTCGAAAAACTCATCGACGCCCTGGAAGACCTGGACGACGTCCAGGACGTATATCACAATGGCGATATGGTAGAAGACGAAGAGTAAGACAACGAAATATGGCAGTACAAATAAAAGAAGAACGGCTCAGGCTGTTCTTCTTTTTTTCTATTATAATATATTGCAGCATCAAACCGTACGTGGTGAAGTGGTCTTGATGAAAAGTGTGGCAGAGGGTTTGAAAAATGATATGATGAATTTGCCGAATGAAGCAGTTCATCTGCATGAAAATATGACATTGACTCTTATAGCGGACAGGCATGTGTAAAAGGAATGTAAGAATTAAGTAATGTGATAGTCATATGAGTGTAGTTAAAACATTTAAATTCCCTTGTTTCCTTTATTTGTTACAGTTTTGTTGCAGTCAGCGGGGGGCGTAGACGACTGAGTATAATTAAGGTATAATGTAATTTGATAAATTTTGAATTATGCTAAAGTGAGTGCAGCCGACATGAAGAAACATGAATTATCTTCTTCTATATCGATAAAAAATAAACATAGCGCGATATTGATGCCAGTGGTGCTGCTGGTAGTTGATTACGCGGCCATTTTATGCGCTGAAATGGTTTCTTTTCATTTGCGTAATCTCCTAGTGCCGGAAACGACGTTGCGCCTGTCATGGTTGAGCATACACGTTATTATCCCGTTTGTGTACATTATTTTTATGCAGACTCATGAATTATATACTCGCCGCACACAGTTCTGGCGGATTATGTCTGAGATTTTTAGTGTCAACCTATATTCTATTGGATTATTGGTTTTTGTCATGTATCTCGCGCAAACAGCGTCGCAGACCTCCCGGTTATTCGTCGGGCTACTGTGTATTTTTGCTTTTACGTTTCTCGTTATAGGCCGGTATATCATAAAAAAAGTACTAAACCACGTAAAGGTGCTGCAAGTTCCAATTTTAATCATGGGTGCAGGAAAGACGGCGGCCTTGGTGTTGGAATATTTGCAGAAAGACGCCGGCTTAGGATATGATTTTATTGGCTTTTTAGAGGATAACGTACCGGAAAAAAAGGTATTGGCTATGATGCCTCATTTGGGGACGTTTTCTGATGCGGAGAACGTCATCAGGCAAACCGGCGTAAAGCATGTGCTGGTCATTGCGCCGGGTCTTAAAAATGAAGATGTTCAGGGGATTATATACCGGCTGCAGCCATTAGTAAAGAGAGTTGCTTTTATTCCTGACATGGGAAAAATGCCCTTGGCGACCTTGGATATGGAGAGCTTGATTGACGGGCATATCGTTACATTCAGCTTCCGTAATAATCTGGCTCAGTGGTATAATAGATTTCTCAAGCGTGCCTTTGATTTGATCTGCACGATAGCAGGCTTGATTTGTATCTCCCCCGTATTGGCGGCGATTGCGTTCTGGATTTATAAAGATTCGCCCGGCCCGGTTATTTTTAAGCATCGCCGTATAGGGCGGGGCGGAAAAGAGTTTTCCTGTTATAAATTCCGCAGCATGTGTATGGATGCTGATATAAAATTAGAGGAACTGCTGGAATCTGATCCCAAAGCGCGAGAAGAATGGCACAGTGAATTTAAACTGAAAAACGATCCGCGTATCACGAAAAGCGGCGCCTTCCTTCGCAAGACCAGCTTGGATGAGCTGCCCCAGCTAATCAACGTGCTGAAAGGGGACATGAGCCTCGTAGGCCCGCGGCCTATTATTAAAGCGGAAGTCCCTAAATACGGCCGATATATTAATGATTTCTACATGGTGCGCCCCGGCATTACGGGCATGTGGCAGACCAGCGGCCGCAATGACGTGACCTATGACGAACGAGTTCAGATGGATACTTGGTATGTTCGAAATTGGAACGTCTGGTTTGATATTGTCTTAATTTGGCGGACGATTGGCGTCGTGCTAGGGAAAAAAGGCGCATATTAGGTTAGTAGATGTGGTAACTCATAGACACTGAACAACACATTTAGTGTGCTGAACAACGCATTTAATGTGTCAAACAACACATTTAGTGTGTTAAACAACAAATTTAGTGTGCTAAACAACACATTTAATGTGTTAAACAACACTTTTGAAAAGAAAGGTAGACGTGCCGTTGAATATAAAAATTTTGATTGCTGCCCATAAAAAATACTGGATGCCTGATGACGACGTGTACTTGCCGATCCATGTCGGAGCGGCGGGAAAAGCCGATTTGGGCTATACAAGGGATGATACTGGTGATAATATAAGTGAGAAGAATCCAAACTTCTGCGAATTGACGGCCTTATATTGGGCTTGGAAAAATCTGGATGCAGACTACGTTGGATTGGTGCATTACCGCCGTTATTTTTCCCATACCCAGTGGGCTATGACGACAGAGGCTAAACGAAGGAATATTCTCCGTGGCGACGATTTTCAGCGGCTTCTGCAGGATGTACCGATCATTGTGCCGGGAAAGCGCAATTACGTTATCGAAACGACACAGAGCCAGTATGAACACGCCCACTATGCTGGCGATTTAAAGGCCGTCAAAGAATTACTTCATCAGCAGTGTCCGCAGTATGACCCGGCATTTGAGCTAGTGATGCAGCGGACATGGGGCCATCGGTTCAATATGTTCGTCATGCGCCGAGACTACTATGATGCATATTGTTTTTGGCTGTTCAGCTTGCTTTTTGAATTAGAAAAGCAGCTGAATATCAGCCAATACGATACCTATCAGGCTAGGGTATATGGATTTCTTGCGGAACGCTTATTGGATGTATGGCTAGAAACTAATCATGTGCCCTACGTAGAGCAAAAGGTTTCTTTTTTGGAAAAACAAAATTGGCTGAAAAAAGGCGGAAAATTTATACAACGAAAACTATGCCATAGAAAGGTTGGAAAGTAAGTGAATAGCGATATATCACAGTTACATAAATATATCCCGCTGTTAAGAGAGTTAGTAGTGCGGGATTTAAAAATCAAATATAGACGGTCTTTTTTAGGGTATCTTTGGAGTTTGATGAATCCGCTGTTGATGATGTGGATTTTGACTATTGTATTTTCTTATGTATTTCGCTTTGATATTCCAAACTATCCATTATACTTAATTATTGGACAGGTTGTATTTAGCTTTGTTTCTGAATCTACAACGGCAGCTATGTATTCGATTATAGGCAATGCAGCTTTACTGAAAAAAGTGTATGTGCCTAAACCGATTTTTCCGTTGGCGCAAGTAATGTCAAGCTTTGTAACGATGCTGTTCAGCATGGTAGCTATTTTTATCGTTATGATAGTGACAGGTGTAGCGTTGACTCCAACATTATTTCTTTTGCCGGTGCCATTATTTTTCTTATTTATATTTTCCTTGGGGGTCAGTTTAATTGTGTCAGCTGTTGCCGTGTATTTACGTGATATGTTTCATTTATATGGTGTATTTACGACTGCTTGGACTTATTTGACGCCTATTTTTTACCCTATTTCTATTGTGCCAGATGATTTTCGATGGATGTTGTTTTGGAACCCTTTATTATATATCGTCTCATATTTTCGGGAAATTATATTGAACAACATGGTACCTACCTTTGATGATACGATATTGTGTTTGGAATTAAGTGTTGGAACATTAATTTTGGGAATGCTAATATTTAGAAAATTGCAGAATAAATTTTTATTATATGTATAGTTGGAGGCTGGACAAGTGAATAATGAACCAATCGTCAGTATCCAAAATGTATCGATGCGGTTTAACTTGGCGCAGGAACAATTTTCCGGGCTAAAGGATTTAGTCATCATGGCGACGAAAGGAAAATTGAAGTTTCATGAATTTTATGCTTTAAGAGATGTAAGTTTTGATATTAAAAGAGGTGAATCCTGGGCTCTTATTGGTAAAAATGGATGTGGCAAAAGTACGCTTTTAAAGGTTATATCTGGCATATATAAGCCGACAAATGGTAATGTTATAGTTCGTGGGACCATTGCTCCTCTTATTGAATTAGGCGCTGGATTTGATATGGAATTGACTGCCAGAGAAAATATCTTTTTAAATGGAGCCGTTCTTGGACATAGCCGAAAGGTTATGGAACAGCACTTTGACGAAATTGTGGACTTTTCAGAATTAAAAGGTTTTATTGACGTACCTATTAAAAACTTTTCGTCGGGGATGATTGCGCGTCTTGGATTTTCGATTGCTACTATTGTCCGGGCAGATATCATTATTATTGATGAAATTTTAGCCGTTGGGGATTATGAATTTCAGAAGAAATGTTACAAACGAATGGAAGATATGATGTCAGGTGGAACCACTGTGATTTTTGTGTCTCACGACGAGGTGCAAGTGCGAAAAATGTGCGATTATGCGGTGTGGTTGTCGGAAGGGATGATGCAAGCCATAGGTAGTGCCAATGATGTATGTAGAATGTATAAAAAAAGCTTAGAATAAAAATTATAAGTTATCAGATTATTATTTTTTTGCTTATAGGAGGGATATTGTGAAAGTTGTTTTATTAGCAGGTGGATTTGGTACACGAATTAGTGAGGAAAGTCAATATAAACCTAAACCTATGATAGAAATTGGTGGGATGCCTATCCTTTGGCATATTATGAAAAGTTATTCTCACTATGGCTTTAATGATTTTGTAATTTGTGCAGGGTATAAGCAACATGTAATTAAAGAATGGTTCGCTGATTACTTTTTACATACTTCAGATATTACGTTTGATTTTACCCAAGGAAATAAAATGATTGTGCATGATCAACACTGCGAACCATGGAAAGTTACTGTTGTTGATACCGGCTTAAATACTATGACTGGAGGGAGAATTAAGCGGATCCAGAAATATATTGGGAGTGAGCCGTTTATGATGACATATGGTGATGGAGTTTGTGATGTTGATATAAACAAGTTGGTTACGTTTCATAAATCGCATGGAAGAATTGCTACGTTAACGGCAGTAATGTATGACCAATCAAAGGGAATACTGAATATTGAAAGTGATCATTCAGTACATTCTTTTAGGGAGAAATCAGCTTTAGATAGTGCTCCAATTAATGCGGGATTCATGGTGTTACAGCCCGAAATATTTGATTATTTAAAGGGTGATTCGTGTGTATTTGAAAGGGAACCTTTGGAAAAATTAGCATCGGAAGGACAACTCATGAGCTACATACACAAAGGTTTTTGGCAATGCATGGACACGAAGAGAGAAAAAGATAACTTAGAACAGATGTGGAATTCGGGAAATGCGCCATGGAAAGTGTGGGATAAATAGATATGATGAAAAGTTTGTTTGACTTTTATAAGGAAAAAAAGGTTTTTATAACTGGCCATACTGGTTTTAAAGGCTCGTGGATGTGTAAATTTCTAATGATGGCACAAGCTGAAGTTATAGGGTATTCTTTAAATCCTCCAACTTCTCCTAATTTATTTGAGCTTGCTGATATTGCCAAAGGTTTAAAAAAATCTGTTATTGCGGACATACGAGATTTAGATAAATTGAAATCAACATTGCTGGAGGTTAAACCTGATATAGTTATTCACATGGCAGCACAGCCATTAGTCCGAGAATCTTATCAAAATCCCGTATATACTTATGAAACGAATGTTATGGGCACGATAAATCTTTTAGAGGCAATAAGGAGTTGCCCTAGTGTAAAGTCTGTTGTTAATGTGACTACTGATAAAGTTTATCTGAATAATGAATGGGAGTGGGGGTATCGTGAAACGGATGTATTGAACGGATTTGACCCTTATTCTAATAGTAAATCTTGTTCAGAGTTAGTAACGAGTTCGTATAAAAATGCTTTTTTTGAAGGTAAAGATATTGCTATATCTACTTGTCGTGCTGGGAATGTAATCGGCGGAGGCGATTTTGCAAAAGATCGCATAATTCCCGATTGCGTACGTGCTATGCAGCGTGGAACAGAGATTACTGTACGTAATCCATACTCGACAAGACCATATCAGCATGTACTAGAACCTGTATATACTTATTTATTATTGGCAATGCTACAGTATGAAGATAAGTTGTTAGCTGATACTTATAATGTTGGGCCTGATGATGTTGATTGCGTAACGACAGGCAATTTAGTAAGTTTGTTCTGCAATTGTTGGGGGGAAAATGCTGTATGGAGAAATGTGAGTGATGTTGCAGCTCCTCATGAAGCTAAATTTTTAAAATTAGATTGTTCTAAAATAAAAAGAAAGCTAAAGTGGCAGCCTGTTTGGCATATCCAGGACGCTGTAAAAAATACTGTTGAATGGAGTAAGGCATATTTAAATAATCATGATGTTGTTATAGTTATGGAAAAACAGATTGAGGAATTTATGAATGGCAAATAGTGAAGAACTTTTAGCGCATGTAGAATATATATTGCAACACTGTCCTACTCCCAAAGAAGGATTGCCAGAAGAAGTATTTTTAATGATATCAGCACTTATACCGGTAGCAAATATTGATCTTTTCATTTTTAATAAGAAAAATGAATTGTTGCTATCGTGGCGTGACGATATATATTTTGGGCAAGGATGGTCTATACCGGGAGGATGTATGCGGTTTGGAGAGCTGTTAGAAGAACGAGTACATAAAACCGCTATTAAAGAACTAGGGCAGGATGTAAATATTTGTAAAGGGCCAATTACGGTAAGAGATGTTATCAGAGGTGAAAATTATTCTTTAGTTTATCCTAATATGAGGGGACATAATGTTACGATTCCCTATATTTGTAAAATGAAGGATGAAGAAAAGTTTTTTGATAGTGTTTTAAGAAAAAATCATAATTTGCGATGGTTCTCTGAGATTCCTAAAGATATTTTATCGGTCCATCACGTGTATGATGACTTATTTAAGGCTTTTGGTCTTATGAAAGGATGAAAGAAATGAAAAAGTGGCAAGATGAGAAACAAGCACGAGAAGAAATTAAAGCGTTAGTTAGTGAATATTATCATGAATTTAAAGAAAATAAAAAAGAATATAAAGAAGGTGACCGAATTACCTATGCTGCTCGTGTTTTTGATGAGAAGGAAATGTGTGCATTGACTGATGCAATGTTAGATTTTTGGTTGACTACCGGACGGTTTGCAGAACAATTTGAGTGTGAATTTGCAAAATGGTTAGGCGTTAAATTTGCTCATTTAGTTAATAGTGGGTCTTCTGCTAATCTAATTGCTTTTATGGCTTTAACTGCTCCAGAGTTAGGCACTCGCCAAATAAAAAAAGGAGATGAAGTTATTACTGTTGCTTGTGGATTTCCGACAACTGTAACTCCTATCATACAATATGGAGCCGTTCCGGTATTTATAGATGTTACCGTCCCGCAATATAATGTAGACGTTACTCAGTTAGAAAAGGCGTTATCTAATAAAACAAAAGCAGTTATGATCGCTCATACATTAGGAAATCCTTTTGATTTAAAGACGGTCAAAGAATTTTGTGAACAGCATAATCTTTGGCTGATAGAGGATAACTGTGATGCTTTGGGATCTAAATATTCAATTGGAGAAGAAGTTAAATATACCGGAACTTGGGGGGATATTGGTACATCTAGTTTTTATCCGCCACACCATATGACTATGGGAGAAGGTGGCTGTGTGTATACAAATAATCCTTTATTACACCGTTTAATTTTGTCATTCCGAGATTGGGGACGTGATTGCATTTGTCCGTCAGGACATGATAATTTTTGTGGTCATCGATTTGATGGGCAATATGGAGAATTACCTAAAGGGTATGATCATAAATATGTCTATAGCCATTTAGGGTATAATTTGAAAGTTACGGATATGCAAGCCGCTATTGGATGTGAGCAATTGAAGAAATTTCCGGATTTCATCAAGCGTCGGCGTCATAATTGGGAGAGATTGCGTAGAGCTCTAGAATGCGTACAACATAAGCTTATTTTGCCAGAAGCTGCTACCAATAGTGAACCATCTTGGTTTGGATTTTTAATTAGCGTCAAACCTGAAACTGGAATCGAACGGAACAAAGTTACTAAATATATTGAAGAACATAATGTACAGACTCGGTTGCTCTTTAGCGGAAATTTAATTAAACATCCTTGTTTTGACACCATTAGAGGAACTAATGCTTATAGAGTTATTGGAGAACTAAAGAATACAGAGTATATCATGAATCATACATTTTGGGTAGGGGTATATCCCGGCATGAGCGATGAGATGATTGATTACATGGCAAAGGTTATTATTGATGCTGTTGGAGGGATGAACTGATGAATTTGCATAATCAATTAGAGCTAGAAAAAACTGCTTTAAAAATTAGAATAGGTATAATACGGGCTATTTCAGCTAATCATGGCGGACATATAGGTGGTTCACTGGATTTAGCTGATATGATGGCAGTTGTATATTCTGATTTTATGCGTGTAGATCCGCAAAATCCACGTTGGGAAGACAGAGATTTTATGATTTTTTCCAAAGGGCATGCTGGCCCTGCATTATATGCAACTTTAGCATTACAAAGATTCTTTCCATATGAGAGGTTGGAAAATTTAAACAATTCTAACTCTTTGTTGCCAGGGCATTGCGATAGAAACAAAGTACCCGGTGTTGATGCTACTACGGGGAGTTTAGGTCAGGGGTTATCCATTGCATGCGGTGTGGCCTTAGGAGCTAAAGTACGAAATACAGATCAAAGGATATTCTGTGTTACTGGTGATGGTGAATCTGCTGAAGGGCAGATCTGGGAAGCTGTTCAATGTGCTGCCCATTTTAAATTAGATAATCTTATTGCTTTTTTAGATTGGAATAAAATGCAGATTGATGGAACAAATAAAAAAGTAATGGATTTAGGTGATCCAGTTGCTAAATATCAAGCATTTGGTTGGAATTCTTGCCTTGTAAAAGGAACAGATGTAATTGGAATTCAAAAAGCAATTTTACACGCAATAGAAAATCCTAATCAAAAACCAACAATGATTGTATTAGATACAATTAAGGGACAAGGCGCTAAATGCATTATGGATTTAGCCAATAATCATTGCATTGGCTTTCCTGATGAATTGAAAGAAAAAGTTGTAGATGAGTTAGTTATTCAGGGCAAAAAACTTGATGTGGAGGTTTGCATAAAATGACAATGCGATATACAGGTATGAAACCGGAAAAAGAAGTTTTTGAAGTTATTGGAGATACTTTTAGAGAATTAATTGAAGCGGATCCACGTGTAGTATACATTGATGCGGATTTAATGGGATCCTTAAAGACCCAAAATTTGTGGAGTGAATATCCTCAGAATGTGTTTAATACAGGTATACAGGAAGCGAATATGATTGGTTTGGCATGTGGACTATATTTAAATGGCTTCAAACCGTATGTTCATACTTTTACTCCTTTTGCAACAAGGCGAGTTTTTGATCAATTAGCGGTTAGCGTAGCATATGCGCATAAAAGTGTTCGTGTAATTGGTTCAGATGCTGGTATTATGGCAACTCATAACGGAGGCACACATATGTGCTTTGAAGATGTTGCGATGGTAAGAGCTTTGCCGGAATCTTGTATTGTTGACGTAAGTGATCCGATTATGTGCGGAGCTTTTATGAAGTTGACGAAAGAAAGACCAGGATTAACATATATTCGTACTCCACGACGTGATTTAAAAGATATTTATACTCGTGATACAAATTTTCAAATTGGTAAAGCCAAAATTTTGAGAGATGGTCAAGACGTTACTTTAATTGGCAGTGGGATTATGGTTTCTACATGTCTAGAGGCTGCTGAAGTTTTAGCTAATGAGGGTATTTCAGCTAAAGTTGTAGATATTATTACTATAAAACCGTTGGATGAAGAATTGATTTTGCAATGCGCACAAACTACGAAAGGTATTGTGACAGCAGAGAACGCTAATATTATTGGTGGCTTGGGAAGTGCTGTTTGCGAATATTTATCTGCAATCTATCCGACTAAAGTATTGCGTGTCGGTGTGGAAGATCAATTTGGTCGTGTAGGAGTAGAAGCTTTCTTGCGGCAAAGCTATGGATTAACTGTAGAAAATATTGTTGACAAAGCAAAATGTATTAATGAAATGTAATAGAGGAGGCTATTTTGGGACGGATTCAGTTATTAGATTGTACCCTGAGAGACGGGGGATATATCAATGATTGGTGTTTTGGTGAGAGCGCTATTAAGGATATTACTGATAAGATGGTTCAATCTGGTGTTGACATTGTAGAAATTGGGTTTCTTAAAAATGAACCGTATCAGAAGGATCGTTGTGTATTTAACTCAGTGGAGCAAGTAAAAAAAGTTATTGGAAAGAAAAAGGAGGGAGTAAAATATGCTGTCATGTGTGAAGTTGTAAATCCACTGCCTTTAGAGTTGCTTGCGCCAGCAGATAAAGATTCTGCTGATATTATTCGAGTCATCATTTGGAAAACAAAGCATGATGAGCAAGGAAATGTCGTAGATGCTTTGCAAGAAGGATTTGAATATTGCAAAGGTATTGTGGAAAAAGGGTATAAATTGTGTGTGCAGCCGGCGCGAGTATCTCAATATTCTGATAAAGAATTTGTAGCTATGGTGAAACAATTTAGCATTTTGAATCCGTTGGCAATATATGTTGTTGATTCATGGGGAACGCAAAATCCTGAAAATTTACTGCATTATATGCACTTGGCTGATGAAAATATGCCAAAACACATTTCATTAGGATATCATGGGCATAATAATATGATGCAGGCGTTAGCAGCTGCACAGACAATGATTCATGAAAAGTTTCAAAGAGATATAATAATTGATGCTAGCGTATATGGCATCGGCAGAGGTGCGGGGAACTTAAACATTGAAATAATTGCTAAATATATGAATGAACAATGTGGCAAACAGTATGATATTGAAAAAATATTGCGTATTTATGAAAACTATATTAAAGATGTATATGCCATTGAACCGTGGGGATATTCCATTCCATTTTATTTAACTGCTCGATATGAGTGTAATCCTAATTATGCGAGATATTGCATAAAGAATGAACTTCCGATATCTTTATTTGAGAATGCGTTAAAAAAATTAAATGCTTTTGATAAAATAATCTATTCCCCTAAAATTTTAGAGGATATAAGAAAATGAAAGAGGTGCTTATGTTAAAACAGGGACCTTTTATTTCAAATTTAAAATTGGCTGTTATTTATCCCGTTTATCAACAAGAGAATGCGGTTGAATCACTATTATTAAACTCTGTAAAAAGATTTTACGCATTAAATATAGATTTTATTATTTTTGATAGCAGTCGTAGTGATAAGATAAAGAATATAGTATATAATTACATCTATGAAGGATATGACAATGTAAAGTATATTAGAGATAAAGTTTTATCTGATAATATTAGTATTGACGATCGGGTAATTGCAGCTTTGCAGCTTTGTTGTGAGGTGTATGATTATGTATGGATTTGTCAAATTGGATTTATAATTAATATTTATGGATGTTATGAATGTTTATTGCGATGTCTAAAAAAGAAGCCGGAATATGTCGTTATTGATAGTAAGTTTAGATGTGAAACTAATGAAGATTATACGAAAGAATACAAGCAGCATTTAATGTTTTGTAAAGAACAATTTCTGAGAACTACTGTTATGGGAACTATTGTTATCAGAAGTGATGTATCAAGACGGTTATTAGATAAATTTTCTGATGTCGATTCAAAATATTCATTATGGCTTTGTAGAAGCATGTTTCATGACATAGCAAGGAATGACTTTTTTGCGGTGTTTATTTGTACTGATGTATTTTGGTATAATTATGGCACTATAATAGATGAATATTGGGGAGAAAATAGAGAGGCCATAAAGAGATGGAATTATTATTATGACGTAGTAAATAATTTACCAGAGATATATGATAGTATAAAGAAGGATTTATACAACGTTAATACCCATGAATTTCGTTTAGGCAGATTTCTTTCGCTGTTTAAAATTAGAATAAATCGAGGCGTGAGTTTAAAAAATATAAAAAGATATAAAAAATGTTTACAGAAAATGTGTCGCAGTTCCTTCTGGAAGCTGTATGTTGTAGCAATTATGCCTGCTTGTGTTGCTAAATTTCTGCTTAGACATGAGCATAATGCTTTTATTGGAACCTTAATTGAATTTTATCGCTTGTGTGTTCAAGATATTGATTTTGAGGATTAGTATATGTATCAAGGACTTAACTATGAAGAAAAAAGAGATTTTTCTAATATTAAAAATGTTCAAACTGTTTTAAAATATGGTGATATGGATACTATTGAATCACCTTGGATTACTGTTCTAATTCCAACATATAAAAGGGTAAAGTTACTGAAAAATGCATTAGAAAGTGTATTGTCACAAGCTCATTGTGATTTTGCGTGGGATGTCCTTGTTTTAGATAATGAACCTGATGATGGTAAAATTAATGAAACAGAAAAGTTTATTAGAAAAGTTGATTCTCCAAGAGTGTTATATTATCGTAATGATGTAAATATTAGACCTGGTGATAATTTTAATAGGGGAATGCAAATTGCTAGAGGTGAATGGGTCTGTTTTTTACATGATGATGATCTGTTGATCCAAAATGCCTTGTTGAGAATAGGAAAATTGATTAAGGGTTATACATTTAAAAATGACAAACCTTTAGGGGCTATTAGTGCTAAGTATTTTCAATTTGTATACGATATAAAGAAGGATAAAGTATTAGCTAATATTCCTGAGTTAAACAGGTACTTCTCTGCGCTACCATTTTCCTATGAATTATACCGCTTGACCCATCATAATATTTGGTTTACTGCTAATATAGGTGGTGATGTTCCATCCAATGGTACTACGTTTAATAGAAAAGCTGCACTTGAATGTGGTGGGTTTATAGAAGATTTTGGAATATCTGGTGATTTAATACTTTTTTATAGATTAGAAAGTAAATATAGGGTTTATTCTACTTTACAACCATTAGGTTTTTATCGTTGGGGTGCTAATACAATGGTAAAACCGGAAAGTACTAGGCGAGTTATTGCGGACGGTTTTTCTTTTAGAGAATACGTTTATTCTCGAACTTTTTTTACGAAACTTTTGGGAAAAGTACTTAGACCAATACATAATAGACTTTTTACAACAGAAGTTATAAATGCAAAGAATATGAGCGTATCTAAAGAAGACAGAATTAAAGTTAGAGATTTTTTATTACCGAATGTAAAATTACCTAATAAATTTTTGTATGCTGTATATGTTGTTTTTATAAGAAAAACTTATTTTTTGTATAAACGGATTGAAGGAAAAATTGTTGCTAAAAAAGCAATGAAAAATGAGGTGAATTTATGAAAATGATAGCAAAAAAACTTCGACAAGATGCACTATATCTTTCTCACAAATGTCAAGATGGCAATTTACAAAGTGTTTTTTCTTGTTTAGATGTAATGTGGGTTTTGTATGACAAGATAATGAATTGGTCACCTCAAAAGGCGACTGACGAAGATCGAGACTTCTTTATTATCAGTAAAGGACAGGCAACATTAGCTTTATATCCCATTTTAATTGAAAAAGGGATGTTTAATTTAGAAGAAATTGCTAGTGAAATTGGTACCTTTAATTCTCGATATTGTATTCAAACGGATTTGACCAAATTTAATGGGGGAATTGAAAACAATGCTGGAAGCTTAGGACATGGTTATCCATTTGCAACAGGCATTGCTCTGGCTAATAAGATTAAGAAGTCTCCCTCAAGAGTATATGTTCTGGTCGGTGATGGAGAATTTTGCGAAGGAACAATGTGGGAAGCTAGTATTCTGGCTTCTGCAAAAAAATTAGATAATCTATGCGTTATTATTGATGATAATAATTCTGTTGGTGCTATGGTTGATATGGGAAGCATGGAGGAAAAATTAACTTCATTTGGGTTTGATGTATTTGTCGTAGACGGGCATAATATGGAGGCTTTAGCAAAAGTCTTTCAAAAAGTCAAAATAGAAAATGGCAGGCCAAAAGCCGTTATAGCTAAAACTATTCGAGGTTATGGAAGCAAAACCATGATGGCAGAAGATATTTGGTTTCATAAAGCTCCTAATCAGGAAGAATTAGATATGTTGTGCAAGGAGGTTGAAGAATTTTGAGAAGAGCATTTTTAGGTCGTGTTGCTGATATGATAAAGAATGAGCCGGATACGACATATTTTACTGTTGATATAGGGATGTGGGCTATTAGGGAGGTACTGCGTGATTATCCGGAGAGATGTACAAACATAGGTATTTATGAAGATGGTATGTTTAGCGTTGCTGCTGGTATGGCACGACGGGGCTTGATCCCTACTATTTTTGGAATCCAGCCGTATTTGATTGAACGTACGTTAGAACAAATTAAAATGGATTTTGCATATCAAAAATTAGGTGTAAATGTAGTAGCTACAGGTGCTGCAGTAGATTATCCTAAATATGGATATTCTCATTATTGTGCTGAAGATGTAATGATAATTAAATCTATTCCTGGATGTGAATTTGTAGCTCCGGGTACGGCAAAGCAGTTTTTGCAACTTTTTAATCAATCTTATAGAAATGGTAATCCTACATTTTTCCGAATTAGTGATCATCCTAATATAACATATGATGTTGATGTTGAATTTGGAAAAGCTGTTGTCATGCAAAAAGGGAGTAAAGCAACTGTCATTGCAGTATCGGTTATGTTAGATGATGTTATGGAGGTTTGCCGCGATAAAGACGTGACTGTTTTATACTATACCACTTTGGAACCTTTTGATAGAGAGACTCTGGCAAATAATTGTCAAAATGGGAAAATTTTAGTTTGTGAACCGGAATACGAAGGTAGTTTACTATATGATATTTACAAATCTTTACCTAATACTGCTTTAAAAATTGAGGAAGTTGCATTTCCAAGAGAAATATTTCGAAACTATGGAACGTATAAAGAAAAATTAGATTATTATGGATTAACTAAAACTAATGTTAGATGTAAATTAGAAAGGCTTATAGGTGAATAAAATGAAAATGTTAGAAGGGAAAGTTGCAATTGTTACTGGGGCTACCTCTGGTATTGGGGCAGCGACTGCCAAATTATTTGCAGAAAATGGAGCTTCAGTTATTTTGGCAGGACGGAATGTTGAAAATGGGATAGCGATTGAACGAGAAATTATTAATAAGGGCGGCAGCGCAAAGTTTATTCAATGTGATGTTACAGTCGAAGAGCAAGTAAAAAAATTAGTACAAGATACCATAACGTTTTATAATAAAATAGATATTTTATTTAATAATGCAGGAATTTCTGTGCCATCTACAGATTTAGACATTTTAGAATTATCTGATTGGGATAATACCTTTAAAGTTAATTTAAGTAGCTATTTTTTGCTTATTAAATATACAAAAGAATATTTAAAACTTACAAAAGGCATTATAATAAATAATGCCTCAAATTCAGGCCTTGAGAATTGCACATTAGGAGATTCCTATGCGTATAGTGTATCTAAAGCTGCAATAATTAAACTTTCTAAAATGTTGGCGAAAAATTATGCTTCTCTTGGAATTCGAGTTAATTGTATTTGTCCTGGGTTTATAAAAACCGGTTTATTGAGGCGGCCAGCAGAAGTTTATGCTCCTAATATACCTTTAGGACGGGTAGGATATCCAGAAGAAATTGCTAAAATCGTTAGTTTTTTGTCCTCTGATGATGCTAGTTATATAACGGGGGCTATATTACCAATCGACGGAGGTAAGTCTTTAAATTAAATGAATGAGTAATATAAAATTTGATGCGAATAATATTTCACCTTATTGTTATAAGAAGTTGGAAGAAAAACAAAATTGTTTTTCTATAATTAAAAATATTAAGACGGATTTATTATGGGGACAAAACTATACGAAAAATTTTGAGATTTCAATTGTTATCCCTACATATAATCGTATTCAAGTGTTAGAAGAAGCAATACAAAGTGTCCTTAGACAAAAGGTATCTTTTAAATGGGAACTGATTGTGATTGACAATACTCCTTTAGATCATAATAAAATGACCCCTGCGTTAAAAATTGTTCAAGCACTGAATAATCCGTCTATAAAATATTATCATAACCGGCAAAACATTGGCTCAGGTTATAATTGGAACCGAGCTGTTGAATTAGCTCAAGGAAAATGGATTACGTTTTTGCATGATGATGATGTGTTGTGTAGTGATGCCCTCGAAAATATTTATAAGATTATTATGAAGCCTTGGCATTTTGAGAAGCCGTTAGGTTATATTCATGCAAGAAATAAAGGGTTTACTAATACTTTTGATGAGAAAACTATTAAATTTAAACGACTTCCATTTCATTTAGAATTAACGAGATTCACTACGCTTATTTTAGGGCATACGCATACGGGAATGCCGACTTGTGGTACGACTATTCTCAAGGAAGCCTATGTAAAAGCTGGAGGAATTAATTATGACTTTGGACCAACTGCGGATGCCGTTTTAGGATATCTGATTATGAAAGATTATACTGTATTAAGAAGTGGTATGGTTTTAGGTGGCTATAGATGGGTTAATAATGAGACGTTAAAAATAAGTACGATTGAGAAATTGATATATTCAGATTCTTTGTTTGCACAATATCGGTATGGGTTGACTCCTTTTTCTAAAGTATGGGGAAAACTTTTTGCTAATGCCCAAATGCAAGATAATATCAATGCGAAACTAACTTTAATAAAAAAATATGGTGCAGTTGAGGATTGTAAAATCAGTAATTTCTTAATACGCAAGCATGTAACTCCCATTTTATTATATGTATATAAAATTATTACGTTGATATGTAAAGTAGGAATGGCAATAAAAGGTATATTGTGGTTAAGATAAATAACCGAGTCCTCCTATTTTAGGTGAGGAGATGTTTGTTTTACTTTATAAGGATCGATAGTAAATGTACGATTATTTGATAGTAGGCAGCGGCCTTTTCGGCAGCGTATTTGGCCATGAAATGGACAAGGCAGGATATTCCTGCCTTGTTTTAGAAAAGAGAAAGCACATCGGCGGCAATGTGTATTGCGAAGAAAAGGATGGAATTCGCATTCACAAGTATGGAGCTCATATTTTTCATACATCTGATAAAAAGGTTTGGGACTATGTGAATCAGTTTGTTGAATTTAATAACTATGTTAATTCTCCTGTTGCCAATTACAAAGGGGAACTATACAATTTGCCGTTTAATATGAATACCTTTTCCAAAATGTGGGGCGTCGTGACGCCTGCTGAAGCGGCGGCAAAGATTGCCGAACAGCGCACGGCCATTCAGGGCGAGCCGAAGAACTTGGAAGAACAAGCCATTTCTTTGATCGGTACAGATATTTATACAAAGCTGATCAAAGGCTATACGGAGAAACAGTGGGGACGGAGCTGTACAGAACTACCGGCATTTATCATTAAACGTCTGCCGATTCGCTATACCTTTGATAATAATTACTTCAACGATCGCTATCAGGGGATTCCCATTGGCGGTTATAATGTGCTTATTCATACTTTGCTTGACGGTATTGAAGTGCGTACTGGCGTTGATTATAATGAGCACAGGGACGAATATCGGAAATTGGCTAAGACTGTTGTGTATACAGGGCCGATTGACGCATACTTTGATTATAAGCTCGGCCAGCTGGAATATCGGGGCCTGCGCTTCGAAACGGAACGGCTGGAAGAAGAAAATCATCAGGGCGTAGCGGTCATGAATTATACGGACAGGGAAACGCCATATACGCGCAGCATTGAGCATAAGCATTTTGAATTCGGCACACAGCCCGTCACGTATATAACGAAAGAATATCCGGCAGACTGGCATCCTGGAGAAGAGGCCTATTATCCCGTAAATGACAGCAGGAATTCGGAATTGTATAATCAGTATGCGGCCTTGGCGGCTAAAGAAAAACACGTCATCTTTGGAGGACGCTTGGCAGAGTACAAGTATTATGACATGGATGACGTTATTGCCAGCGCATTGCAGGCTGTAGCAACACAAAAGGAGTAAGATAATAGACTAAATGTGTAAAGCTGTTATTTCGACAGCTGATTATGGTTTATGTTTTTGGCCTATGATTTATACAGTCGTGTCGAGTATTTTTTTGTAAATGCTAGCATTAGAAATAATGATATTAGCTGATTGTGGAATAATTTTTTAACGAGGCTTTCACGTGCTTCGTGTATCTTTTATTGTTCCTTTTGGTTTCTGCAATGTATTGCAGCGATGTATAGATACTGGATGAGTTGCTATTGGGAAAGTTTCCTATCAATTTCCTGATTTTCATGCTGCTGCTGGTGCAAATGGGCAACCAAATGCTTACTAGTGAAGACTTTAGTGGGTTAGAGTATCTGTAATGCCGTGTATCATTGGCTGGCGGATTTTGTATGGTTTCCTTATCATGGCTTAGTCTTTAAAAGTTTTTTTGCTCTTTTTTTATGTAGAACACTTTGAAAATCGTGGCGATTAAGCCTTATTAAGATTAATGTGAACAAATACATCGTTGGTATAACAAATATATGAAAAAACTCTTGCAATATAGCTTATAGTTAGTTTGCAAGAGTTTTTATTTATTCTATTATTTATTCCTAATTAGCAATAAACGGAATACCATAAGCTTTCATGAACAGCTTATTGAACAGGTCTCGGGACGAGGTGGTGGCTGTGGTGATGGGGAACCATTCTGGTTTTTTCAGGGTCAGGAGCCAGGCTTCTTTTGTTTCGTAGTTCAGCTTATAGGTTGTACGGCCGATGTTTTTCGTCGTGCCGTCGGGCGAGACGAGGAAGGAGTTGACGGACAGGACGTAAATGGGCGGCGCATATTCGTCGATGGAGAGGGTGTCGACCAGGTCGACTTGATAGTAGCCTTGGTGCATGGCTGTCGGTGCATAGTGCGGGCTTTCGTCGTAATCGTTCCAGTCCATAGCGTGTGATGCGCAGGGAAATAAAATGGCTCCGCTGAGCAGGATGGCGGCAATGCTTTTTTGCAGGATCTTTGCCATAAGGGATACCTCCTAATAATAAGTATAATTTTTGATTATATTACTATTTATTATGCTGCTTTGTCAATAGAATAATTGCTGTGGGAACATCCTGTTCCAATCGATTTTTGCAAGTGCGAGCAGTACATATAAACTTTTTGGAACGAATATTGATTTCTATATATAGGCAGATATATAATGGTCGTAATCCAATAGAGGATAGAATATTACCGGAAAGGATGACTGACGATGAGACATCAAAGGGTATCTAATATAATTATGACGGCTGTGATGGGGCTATGTGCTGTCATGGGTGCGCAGGCTGCCGATATGAGAAATCCGAGTCAGGAGCCTAATGTCGTTTCCAGCTATGAATACCAGTCTGTTTCCTATGGAAATACGGCTGACGGCAAGACCTATCATCGCGTCGTGACGAAGCGCAACGGCGTGACGGAATCGGATGTGACGACGGTCGATGGAAACGGCGGCGTTCTGACGTGGGATACGGACGACAGGGGACGCCATGTGGAAGGCTATATGAACGGCATCCAGCTGAAAGACGGCAACGTGACGGCGAATACCATAGCGGCGAAGCATGTGCAGGCTTCCGGTGCGGATTTAGGAAATATATACGGCAGACGCGTGGAAGCACCGACAGGGACGATTGGCGGCGTTGCCTTTGCAGGGCAGGGCGTTGTGAAGGGAATACAGACGGATGAAACCGATCCGACGTCGGCGGTCAGTGTAGCGTACTTGCAGCAAAAGTTAGCCGAGCTGGAAGCGGAAAACCAAAGGCTGCGGGAAGAGCTTGAAGCCTTAAAAAAGTAAAGATATAACTTCACATAACGTAAGAGCATCCCTTTGTTTTTGTGCGTCAGCGCTGTAATTGATGAGGATGCTCTTTTTTATCGCTCCAAGTTCTTGCTGTTGGCCGGTGTTTATGATATATTTATAAAATGTTTACAGTATATTTACGAATGACAGCGGCGTCTCGCTGAACTGCCGGGAGGGAGAATGGTTGTGTTGAAAGAAGGGAATTCGATGCCGGAATTGGTTTTGAAAGTCGGCATAGTTGTATATTTTTTGCTGATTGTTCCCGTGGCGTTTGTGATGCCTAATTATTTGGCATGGGAAAATGGCTTGTTGGAAATGCTGCAAAATATGGTGCTATTTTTCAATGTAATTCTTTGTTTTTCGTTTTTTCGCAAAACAACAGGACAGCGGTTTCATAAATTATGGCTGGCTGTGTCCGGATATTTTTTGCTGCTGTTTGGGCGAGAAATCAGCTGGGGGAGAATCTTTTTTCAGACAGGCATGGATGAGCATGGGCCGACGTTTATCTCTATGAGCTCTGTGCCGGGACATCAGTATATTCATGGCGGTATCTCTATTTATACAGCGATTGTGCTGGTATCTTTAATTTGGCTTGTTCCCTGGAAGAAAATTTTTCATGAAATTCCAGTGCCTAAATTGGGATTTGCTATCCTGATTGTAACGGCTGTATTAGCAGCCTGCAGCGACAAGGGGCTGTTGTTTCACTCCTATGTAGACAGCAATATAGAAGAATTGGCCGAGTTATTGTCGTATATCATGCAGGGCGGATTTGCCGCTTGGTATTACAAGCAATTTAAAATGTTGAAATAGCGTTAACGGGCAAAACTATATTCAAAAAATGAACGCCGTACATCCGATGTGTGATGTACGGCGTTGTTGTCGTATATGAGGTTAAAATGACGGCGGAGAAACGGCGAAGATGACGACGGCTGGTTCTTCGCCTACGTTTTGCCAGGTATGCTTCGTTTCGCTTTTGATGCGCACGCTGTCGCCGGCATAGAGGACGCAGGTTTCGAAATTCAGGGTCAGCTCGACGGTGCCAGCCTGGACGAGAGCGACTTCTTCTCCCTTATGGGCCAGCGGTTCCTGGCGGCTCTTGGCCTTAGGCGGCAAGGTAAGCTGCATCATTTCGATGGTGCCGTTCATGTCCGGCGTCAGGACTTCGTAATGAATGCCTTGGTCGATGAGCTGACGGCGGTTTTCCTTGCGGACGACGTCGCTTTGGATGTCGGGGCTGTCCAAAAAGAATCGGTATAGCGGTTCGTCTAAGGCGATGGACAAGAGGCGAATCGTATTCAGCGACGGCGACGCTTGCCCTCGCTCTATCTGGCTGAGCATGGACGATGTGATTTGCGACGCTTCAGCCAGTTCTTTTATCGTCAGGCCGCGGGCCAGGCGGTAGCTTTTAATTTTTTGACCTAATTGCAGTGATAAATCCATGACAGGCTCCTTTCTGTATTGATACTAGCAGACGAAGGCCTTCTTCGTCAACTATGCGGGCCGTCTCACGTCAGCTTATCCAGCTCTTCCATCATGGCCCGGCGCCGCTTGTACTGCTGCCGCCATTGGCCGACGAGGGCCTGCACGAAGGGCGGCCCGCCGGGAAGGCGTTTCATCTTGCGCAGAATCCGTACGATCTTGACGTAGCTCGGGCGGCCGAGACCTTGGACGGCGATGTCCGTGACGATGCGTTCGTAGAGCTGAAGGAGCTCGTCGGGGAAATTCGCTTTGAGGATGGATTCGTATTGCTGTACTTCCGATAGACGGCAATGCTTTTGAATGTGGCAGAGAAGGCGGTCATAGAGCTTTTCTTCGGCGTATAGTTGGCCGGCGTAGGGATTGGTTCCCCAGCTGGTCAGGATTTTTTCCCGTTGTTCCCGCCATTCCTCCGGCTTATACTGACTCTTTAATTCCCTGTACAAATCGATATTGGCGACGTGGATGGTCAGGGCTAAATCCCACAGCATTTGGAGGTAGCGTTCCTGATTTCCTGTCTTTTTGTATAACTCCTTGAGTTTTTCGCAGCATTCGCGGGCGATGTACGACGGCGTGCTGTCGGCGGCGTAGGCTTGTTCCAAGACGGCAATCGCATTGGCGTCGTCTTGCTGCCATTCGTAAAATTCGCTCAGCAGCAGGCAGACGCTGCCGTACTGTTTGTATTGGGCAATATAGGCTGCTTGTTCCTCGGCAGGACAGCCTTTTTGCTCCATCAGAAGGACATGGGTTTTTATTTTTTGCGGCAAGATGACGTTTTCAAAATCTGTCTGCCGGGCAGCTTTTTGTACTTCCTTATCGGTCAAGGCCAGCTTTTTGTCTAAAAAGTCCGGGCCGGGGAACTGCTGCAGGATAAACTGCATGGCACAGTCCTGGGCCAGCTCATACCATAGGCCGTCCTTATGGGTGTAATCGAGCTGCCGGGCTGCCCAGTCGAAGATGCGGAGCTGGTTTTCTGCCGTGCAGTAGGGAAGCAGCTTGCCGACGATTTGATAGCAGAAATCGAACAAGCACCACAGCCCGCCGTCGGAGTCGTCCATATCCGTGGCTTGCAGCTGCGACAGGGTATAATCTACCGTTTTGAAAATACCGTCTGCCGTAGCTGCGGATATACGCTGGTCCAGGGACGATAAAAAAGAGTACAGCTCTCCTGTGAAATAACTGGCCTGTTCATAATCTATATAGTCATCCCAGCCGGCGTCGGCGAAAATGCGGTCAATTTCCCGTCTCCATTCTTTCAGCAGGCCCTTAGTCATGACGTTTTGCGTGAGCATGCGGAACCGGTTCTGCAGGGCCGGATCTTTTTCTAAGATGGAGTATAAAAAGGCGCGGACCGTCAGGTCGTCGGCGTTGTGTATGAGTTCAGCGAGGATGGTTTCCTGGTCCGGCTTGCAGGTCATTCCGGGGAAATCAGGCAGAACGTCGGCTTTCCAGTCGTCTAAGACATCATCTTCTTCCTCTTCGCTTCCCCATTCCGGTTCATCGGGCTTTGCTGACAATGTGAGGTCCTCTGTTTCTTGACAGGCGAACAAGACGGCGGCCATGTGCTTGCAGTGATTGTCGTCAGCCGCGTAAGGGCAGGTGCAGGACATCGCCTCAATGATCCCGTCTTTTATATCGATTTCAACGTCATAGTCTTCCGTGCCCAAGACGACAGCTGTTATTTGCGTGTCTGTAATTTTGAGATCCTCGACGGCGGCGTCGCGGTAATACTCTGCTCCGCGATGCAGTATATGCGGTTTAAATAAGAGTTCCCAGTCCATTGTATGCCCTCCTCCTGCGCATAGTTGTACATAATAGTCTTATTTGAAGATATATCAAAACGTTGCCGTCAGGCGAGAGGGCAACGTTTTGCAGAATCTTATCGTTCATCACCTTTTAAGATGGTGATTTTTTGTTTAAAATGAATGGCTTCGTCAAACTCCTTGAGCATTTCCGGGCTTGGTTCCTTGTCCATTTTGCTGACGACGTAGATGGCGATGAGGGAGAAAATGAATCCCGGTACGATTTCGTACAGTCCCAGCCAGCCGAACTGCTTCCAAATCAGGACCGTCAGGCCGCCGACGATGATGCCGGCCAGAGCCCCGTTTTTCGTCATGCGCCGCCAGTACAGGGACAGGAGAATCGTCGGGCCGAAGGCCGCGCCGAAGCCAGCCCAGGCATAGGCGACCATGGTGAGGATATAGCTGTTTGGATTCAGGGCCAGGATGATGGCCAGGGCTGAGACGACGAGAACGGTGATGCGGCTGACGAGGATCAATTCCTTGTCGCTGGCGTTCTTACGGATAAAGGTATGGTAGAAGTCTTTGGAAATGGCCGACGCCGTGACGAGAAGCTGAGACGACGCCGTACTCATGATAGCCGCCAGTACGGCCGATAAAATCAAGCCGGTGACGAAGGGCGAGAAGAGCATCTGGCTCATGACCAGGAAAACCTTTTCCGTATCGGCGCCGGTCAGCGGGTCGATCAGCACGACCTTGCCGACGAGGCCGACGAGAACGGCCGCGGCCAGGGAAATGACGACCCAGGTCATAGCGATGTGCTTCGATTTCTTCAATTCATCGGGATTGCCGATAGCCATGAAGCGGACGAGGATGTGAGGCTGGCCGAAGTATCCTACGCCCCAGGCCAGGGAAGAAATGATGCCGATAATGCCGGCCGTGCTCGAGTCGGGCACCATATCCAGCAGCTGCGGCGCATCGGCAGCGATGCGGGTCATCGTTTCGACGGGGCCGCCGACGACGATCATGCCGACGAGAGGCACGAGGACGATAGCCAGGAACATCATGCAGCCTTGGATGAAGTCGGTCCAGCAGACGGCCATGAAGCCGCCCAGGAAGGTGTACACGACGACGACGCCGGCGCTGAGGAGCAGCGCTGAGAAGTAATCCATGCCGAAGACCGTTTCAAACAGCTTCCCGCCGGATACGAAGCCCGACGACGTATAAATCAGGAAGAAGATGAGGATAAATACGGCCGAAATGATGCGGATCAGGTTCTGGTCGTCGTGGAAGCGGTTTTTTAAGTAGTCCGGCATGGTCAGGCTGTTGTTGGCGATTTCCGTATAATTGCGCAGGCGCTGCGAAATATAATGCCAGTTTAAATAGGTGCCGATGGCGATGCCGATGGCGATCCACGACGCGGATACGCCCGTAGAGTAGGCCAGGCCCGGCACGCCCATGAGCATCCAGCCGCTCATGTCGGACGCTTCGGCGCTCATGGACGTAATCCACGGACCGAGGCTGCGGCCGCCGAGGATGTAGTCGCTCAGGTGCCGCTGGGAGCGTGAATAATATACGCCAATGAGCAGCATTGCCAGCAGGTAAATAGCAAATGCCGTAATTACGGACACATTAGATTCTAGCATGAAATAATTCCTCCCCCTGCTCAAACAGGCCGAACGGACGCATCGGCAGACCTGCTCGAGCGATTGTCTTGTAATAGCATTCTGTATATAAATAAAATAATGGTTTCATTGTACTGTACTTTTGCCCGGCAGGCAAGGGTTTTATCGTGATAAAGTGGAAAAAATTATTAAATGTATTTATAATAATAGAATCTAAATACATTTTTGATGAATTTTCCCATGCGGCGCGCCGCTGCCCGGCGAAACGCATGCCAATCACTGCATACAGAAGAATGGGAGACAGTTATGAATATACTGACGTTAGACAAGGTAAAAAAATCATACGGCATGCGGGTTCTCTTCGACGACGTGACCTTCGCCGTCGACGGCGGGCAGAAATTGGGCCTCATCGGCTTAAACGGCGCCGGCAAGACGACGCTGCTGAAAATTATCGCCGGTCTGGCTGAAGCCGACAGCGGGGAAATCTGGAAAAATCAGAAGGCCCGCATTCATTTCCTGCCGCAGGAACCGCAGTTTTTGCCGGGCCGCACCGTACTGGAAAGCGTGCTGGACGGCGACCTGCCGGTCATGCAGCTCCTGCGCCGCTATGAAGAAGCGGTCCAGCGCGGCGACGACGAGGGAGTCGTCAAGCTGACGGAAGAAATGGATGCGAGCCATGCCTGGGAGCTGGAGCAGCACGCCAAGGTCATTTTGCAGAAACTGGGCATTGACGACCTGACGCAGCGCGTCGACGAGTTATCCGGCGGCCAGCGCAAGCGGCTGGGGCTGGCCCGAGCCCTGATCATGCCCTGCGATCTTCTCATCATGGACGAACCGACGAACCATTTAGACGACAAGACGATCCTGTGGCTGGAAGCGTATCTTCGGGACAGTAAAGCGGCCCTCATCGTCAGCACTCATGACCGGTATTTTCTCGATACGGTCGTCGACTCCATGATTGAACTCGACAGGGGCCATGTGTATACGTATGAAGGAAACTATGCGGCTTATTTGGAGCTGCGGCAGGCCCGGCTGGAACAGGAAGAAGCGTCGGCAGAAAAGCGGCGCAACCTCATACGGCGCGAGACGGCCTGGATTCGCCGGGGCGCTCAGGCTCGCTCGACGAAGCAGAAGGCCCGCCGCGACCGGTACGAGCAGCTCTGCGCCATTGAAGACGGCAAGCCTGTGGAAAACGTGGAAATCTTCGATACGTCCGTACGGCTCGGCAAGACCATATTGGATATTGACGACGTGGCCTTTGCCTATCCGGGGCAGGAGGCGTTGTTCAGCGGCGTGACGTATCACGTCGTCAAGCACGACCGCATCGGCATCATCGGCGAAAACGGCGTAGGGAAGTCAACGATGCTGAAAGTGCTGTCCGGTGAGCTGCAGCCTACGGCGGGAACACTGACTATCGGCCAGACCGTCCGCTTCGGTTTCTTTACGCAGCAGCTGCCGGAGTTCGACGAGTCCATGCGGGTCATCGACTACATCCAGGAGCGCGGCCATTTCGTGACCAACCAGTTTGGCCAGCGCATATCGGCGACGCGCCTGCTGGAGCAATTTCTCTTTTCCGACGAGATGCAGTATACCTATATTTATAAACTCAGCGGCGGCGAGCGGCGGCGGCTCTATTTGCTCAGGCTGCTCATGGAGCAGCCTAACGTCCTTTTGCTGGACGAACCGACCAATGATTTGGATATACCGACGCTTACTGTATTGGAACGGTATCTCGATACATATCAGGGCGTCGTTCTCGTCGTATCCCACGACCGCTATTTCCTGGATCGCGTAGCCGATAAGCTGTTCATCATCGAAAACGGGACGTGGAAAAGATATTACGGCGATTACAGCGACTATCTGGCCGAAACCCTTGCCGTCCGCAGCGAGAAAGACGACGTGAAAAAATCGCCGGCTACGGCGCAGTCAAAGGGCGAACCGGCTCCGGCTGCCCGCAAAGTTGGCTTGACGGCCCGGCGGGAGGAAGAGCTCCGGCGTATTTTGGAGGAATTGCCGCAGTATGAAGGATTACTAAAAGGCATCAATGCGGCCATCGCAGCGGCCGGGAGCGATTACGAACAGGTTGAATCGCTCTTAAAAGAGCAGCAGGAGACGCAGCGGAAGGTCGACGAGCTGACAGAACGATGGTGCGAGCTGGAAGACTTGAAAGCGGAGTAAAAATATAAACATATGGACGGGTATGACATGGTATTTTTCGTATCTATGATAGTTTGAGCATTCATTCTTAACTATGCAAAATCAGCATAAAAATCATGTAAAAATCAGTAAATAAAATACGGTAAAGTAATGGAAATCAATTCTCTGTTTATGTTATTCTATAGGTAACGAAAAAAGTTTGTGATAAATGATTACATAGTTTGCATGTAAATATTTTTTACAAAAAGGAGAAAAAGATGTCTGTATTCCGTTCCAGATTCAAAGAACTTCAGCGGCGCGTTCCCATAGATGAACACAACTGTGCCGTTCAATTTGACGAAACTAAGTGCAAAAATTGCACATTGTGCCGCCGAGCCTGCTCCAACACGCAGAGCATCATGGACTATTACAGTTTGGCAAGTACGGGCGATATGCCGATTTGCGTCCATTGCGGTCAATGCGCTTCAGCTTGCCCCTTTGACGCTATTACGGAAGTAAACGACGTAGAAAAAGTAAAAGCAGCAATTCAGGATCCGGATAAAATCGTTATTTTCCAAACGGCTCCGGCCGTCCGCGTCGGCCTTGGCGAATCCTTCGGCATGGAGCCGGGGACTTTCGTTGAAGGCAAGATGGTCGCAGCCCTGCGGGCTCTTGGCGGCGATTACGTATTCGATACGGATTTCGGCGCCGACCTGACGATCATGGAAGAAGCGACGGAGCTGCTCCACCGCCTCCAGTCCGAAGAAATCCCTATCCCGCAGTTTACGAGCTGCTGCCCGGCTTGGGTAGAATTTGCTGAAATTTTCTATCCTGATCTCCTTCCGCATTTATCCTCGACGAAGAGCCCGATCAGCATTTTGAGCCCGGTCATCAAGACCTTCTTTGCGCAAAAGAAAGATATCGACCCGGGCAAGATCGTCAACGTCTGTGTTACGCCCTGTACGGCGAAAAAAGCGGAAATTCTTCGTCCTGAATTCAACAGCTCGTCTATTTTCTGGGATGTTCCGGAAATGCGCGACACCGATATCTGTATTACGACGCGTGAATTGGCGAACTGGATTAAAGAAGAAAATATCGACTTTGCTGCCTTGGAAGACAGCAAGTTCGATACCGCCTTCGGCGAATCGTCTGGCGGCGGCAAGATTTTCGGCAACTCCGGCGGCGTTATGGAAGCGGCTATCCGCACGGCGTACCACCTGTTTACAGGCCGTCCGGCTCCGAAGGATTTCATTCCCTTTGAAGAAGTCCGCGGCCAGGAAGGCGTCAAAAAAGCCAGCGTCGCCTTCGGCCATTTCGTACTTCACGTCGCCTCTATCAGCGGCTTGGCCAACGCTCGCGCCTTTATCGACGACCTCATCAAAAACAACGATTTCGAAAACTATTCCTTTATCGAAGTCATGGCCTGCCCCGGCGGCTGTATCGGCGGCGGCGGCCAGCCTAAGGTCAAACTGCCTCAGGTGAAAAAGGTCAACGAAGCCCGCATTGCCTCGCTGTACAAATCGGACGAAGAAACGGATATCAAAGCCAGCTGGCAGAATCCGGAAATCGAAGAATTGTACAAGCTCTTCCTTGATGAACCGCTGTCGGAAATGGCCGAATGGGCCCTTCATACCTACTTCAGCGACAAGTCCGATCAGCTGGGCAAGATGAAGAACTTGACGCCGGAAACGAACCCCATGTCTACGCGATTCAAACCGACGGTACATCAGCCGTTGTAATAGACCCATCATAGTTGAATAGAGACGTAAGACCAGCCTGACGTGTGCGGGCTGGTCTTTTTTTGCATGCGAACAATATAAATGATAAAATGAATCAATGTCTATTGACTTATGAGAATTATTCTTGTATAATTTGGTTGTCACCAAGGTAATGAAAATGCATACATGCCTTGCATATTGCCGGAGTCTATCGTTTTCACAAGAGTAAAAGAGAGGAAACTAGGCGCACTCGTCACTGAAATTGCTGAGAACGATACCCATCTGACAAATGTAAAAAAAGAAAACATATTTCATTTGGAAGGGGTAATTCATCATGAAATCAAAAGTATTCGCATCCTTAGCGGCCGTTATGGCAGTCAGCGCGACTTGCGCCTTTGCGGCCAATCCCTTTGTTGACGTACCGACAGATAGCTGGGCCTACAAATCGGTCGTAGAATTAGCTGACGCCGGCGTCATTCAGGGCGTCGACGGCCAGTACTTCCAGGGCCAGCGCAGCATTACCCGCTATGAAGCGGCGGAAATGGTAGCTAAAGCGATGGCTCATATGGATAAGGCGTCGGTGGAACAGCGGGCCCTTATCAACAAGCTTGCCGATGAATATGCCGACGAGCTGAACAACCTCGGCGTCCGCGTGTCGAATCTAGAAAACCGCGTCGGCAATATTAAATTCAGCGGCGACGCCCGCGTTCGCTTCCAGCACAGCAGTGATGCCGGCTTGAAAAATGATGATGCCTGGGATTACCGTATTCGCCTCCGCGGCGTAGCCCAGGTCAATGACCGTACGACGGCGACAGTGGGCATCAGTACAGGTGACGTAAGCTTTGGCGGCAACGGCGCGGCCAGTGAAAATGCCGACGTATTTGCCGATGACATCAAAATCGATTACAATTTCGGCAGCCCGAACTGGAATTTGAGCTTGGGTCGCACGGATACGTACGTCCTCGGCGGCGAGAACGCCTATGGCTACCAATACGGCGACGTATTTGACCGGGCCGAATTGAAATACCAGAACGATTCCTTTGCCGTAACGGCTGGCTACGGTAAATTTAAGGAAGGCGACATCGCCGGCGACAGCGAACTGACATTGGACGGTGTAAAGACCGGCTACGGTGAAATCGAAGGATTCTTCGGCAACGGCTCGGCTGTCGGCGTATACTACAATGATTTCTCTACTGCCGGAGGAAGCGACCGGACAGCTGCCGATTATTATGACGTCGACGATCTGTGGGGCGCTTATGCCAGCGTAAATGTCGGTTCGAAATGGAATCTTTTAGCAAACTACGAAAGCATCAGCCGTGATAAATCAGATGACAGTGTCAGCGATCCGAAGGTCTGGATTGGAAAGGTTACCTATGGATCGGTCAGCGAAGAACAGAAAGGCTCTTGGGATGCCTGGTTAGAATATATCGACGCGGAAAAAGGAGCACTTATTGGCGGGGCGACGAACTCCTGGCGCGACGACAGTGTTCTCAACGGCGTTACCTCGTGGGGCGTCGGATTTGATTATGCCGTAGGCAAAAACGTAGTGTTGACAGTAGGACAAACCTTTGGTACTGAAGGCAAAAACGGCTTGAAAGACCCTGACGAATTTACCGATGTAGAGTTAAATTTCTTCTTCTAAGAGACAAAAAGAGCCATTGTCTTTTACGTAAAATGTAGGAAAAGAAACAGAAAAATCTCTGTAATAAGCGTGTAAAAACGGCTGAAAATCGCATGGTGATGCGGTTTTCAGCCGTTTTGACGTACTGGCGGACTTTCGGTATACTAAGTTACGAAAAGAGCGGTGCCGGGAATGAATCCTGGGCAGGCGTCTCTTTGTAAAAGAGCGGAATAGAAAGACAAGAAAAGGCAGTAAAAGAGAGGAAACCAGGATGACTCGCCAATGAACCCTTTTCTTTTTTCCTAAAGACGCTCGCATGTAACGAGATAGGAAGAGTACTTAACTTTAAGAAAAGAGGTTTTCCAAATGAAATCCAAAGTATTAGCATCTGTAGCAGCACTGATGGCTGTAGGCGCGACCTGCGCCTTTGCGGCCAATCCCTTCGTCGACGTACCGACAGACAGCTGGGCTTACAAATCTGTTGTAGAATTGGCCGATGCCGGCATTATTCAGGGCGTCGACGGTCAATATTTCCAGGGCGAACGCAACATTACCCGTTATGAAGCTGCTGAAATGGTAGCGAAAGCCATGGCTCACATGGACCGGGCAACGGTGGAACAGCGGGCTCTCATCAACAAATTGGCTGACGAATACGCCGACGAATTGAACAACCTCGGCGTCCGCGTATCGAACCTCGAAAACAAAGTCGGCAACATCAAATTTACTGGCGACGCTCGTCTCCGTTATCGCTATCAGGATGGCAATAAAGATAACGACAGTTCTTGGGATTATCGTATCCGCCTTCGCGGCAAAGCGCAGATCAATGACCGCATGACGGCTACATTGGGCATCAGCACTGATAACCAGAGCTTTGCTGACAATGGTAAAGCTAGCGAGGAAAGTGATATTTTTGCCGACGATATCAAAGTCGATTACAATACCAAGTCCTTTGGCCTCAGCCTCGGCCGTACGGATAAGTATAAAATCGGTGGCCCCCGCGGCTACGGTTATGCATACGGCGATGTATTTGACCGCGTAGAAGCGCAGTTCCGCGGCGATAAATTCGCTGTAACGGCTGGCTATGGTAAATTTAAAGAAGGCAATACGGCTGGCAAAGTAGACGGCGGATGGCGTAATGGCAAGGAGGTTGACATTAACGGCGTAAAAACTGGCTATGCGGAAATCGAAGGCTTCTTTGGCAATGGTTCGGCTGCCGGCGTATACTATAATGACTTCAATGCAACCGGCGACGGTGTAGTCGGCGACTTTAACGCCGATGACCTCTGGGGCGCTTATGCTAGCGTAAACTTCGGCTCCAAATGGAACCTCCTGGCTCAGTATGAAAACACCAGCCTCGAAACCGCTTCGAAGGTTACGAACGATGACAGTGCTAACATGTTTATCGGTCGCTTGATGTATGGCAAGACTAGCATGTCGACGCCGAAATCCTGGGACATCTGGGTTGAATACCTTGACGCCGAAGACGGCGCTGATATCGGCGGTTCGACGGACTCTTGGAGATTTGGACAGATGGATAACATCACCTCCTGGGGCGCCGGTATTGATTATGTCTTCGCTAAAAATGCGAAGTTCAGCGTTATGCAGTCCTTTGCTTCGGATATCAAAGACGGCAACGATTCCGATCCGGAAGAACAGACCCGCGCAGAATTTACCTTTGCATTCTAATTCCATTGCAGCTATATACACGGAGACCGCTCAACTACGGGCGGTCTTCTTTTGCATGAAAACTCAGTTAAATAGCTCGAAAATATCTATATTTAGCCTTGCCTTTTCTGAATTTCCTGTTATACTAAAGACAGGCAAAAGGGAGAACGCAATTTGCCATGACGCACAAACCCCTCCATAGCTGGTATCTATGGAGGGGTTTTAACGTTTATTCTATGCCGAACGCTGACGGCCAGTCTGGCTGCTTATCCTTTTCTATCCAGACATTTGCAAATGTAATAAGATATCACATTTGCCGCGATAGAAAGTAACAGGGAGACCGCAATCTCAAACATGGCGCACCTCCTTCCTGTTGCAGAAATTTCAGGAAGTACAAGCAACGCGTTTAGTATAGCATAGATGGATTCGCATTGTCTGTAGGTGAAACTCGCGGCATTTCATTTTTAACTAAATTTTAATCTTAATTAAATTGCTAGTAATGTATGGCAAGAGAAATGTGATTATTTGAAATATGTTTTTGAAGAATAAGGATTTATGCTTTTCGACTAATAATTCGACTAATAAAATGATAAATTGCTGGAGATATTATATCGGAGAGACTATTGAAGTATAGATTACTGAATGAATCAGTGTTTTTACCGCTATGAGACGCAGCCTGAAAAATGTTATGTGAAAAGTGCAGTATCATGCCGTTGTCTGGTGTGGAATGAATAAAAGTTTACAGAATTTTGACAAAAAGTAAATTTTGCGTTACAATATAGGCAAAGCTGAGGTACGCTTTAGGCGTAGGTGCAGCTAAATAGAGCGCATATCTGTTGAGTTTTAAGGCAGTAAAAGAGAGGAAACTAGGACAACTCGCCAATGACCCCTTAAAACGAACGATATATGGCTCGACTGTAACGTAAATTATCGTTTTATATTTTAGAAAAGAGGTCATTTAACAATGAAAGCAAAAGTATTAGCAGCATTGGCAGCAACGATGGCAGTAAGCGCAACGTGTGCATTCGCAGCTAACCCGTTTGTCGACGTACCGACGGACAGCTGGGCATACAAATCCGTAGTAGAATTGGCTGACGCAGGCGTTATCCAGGGCGTAGACGGCGAATACTTCCAGGGCCAGCGCAACATCACCCGTTATGAAGCAGCCGAAATGGTAGCAAAAGCTATGGCTCACATGGACAAAGCTACAGTTGAACAGCGCGCTTTGATCAACAAATTGGCTGATGAATATGCTGACGAACTGAATAACCTCGGCGTTCGTGTATCGAACCTCGAAAATAAAGTCGGCAACGTTAAATTTACTGGCGATGCTCGTCTCCGTTATCGTTATCAGAGCGGTAATATGGATAATGACAAGTCTTGGGATTATCGTATCCGCCTCCGTGGCCAGGCTCAGGTCAATGACCGTACGACTGTAACGGTTGGCTTGTCTTCGGATAACCAGAGCTTTGGCAGCAATGGCGCAGCTCATGATGCTGAAAATGATGTATTTGCTGATATCATTAATGTGGATTACAATTTCGGCAGCCCGAATTGGAAACTCAGCTTGGGCCGTGAAGCTGAATGGATGCTCGGTGGTCCTCGTTCTTATGGCTACCAGTATGGTGATGTATTCGACCGTGCTCAGTTGCAGTACAACAACGGTAAATTTGCTGTAACGGCTGGCTATGGTAAATTTAAAGAAGATAACGGCGAAGGCTTCGTAAGAGGCGGCAAACTTGCTTTTGAACAGGATAGCAGATATGCAGGGTATGATGGAGACTTTGATGGCCTGAAAACTGGTTATGGCATGATTGAAGGTTTCTTCGGCAATGGTTCTGCAGCTGGCGTATATTACAATAACTTTACACGTGCTGGTGGTAGCGGTGCTGAAAATAATGGTGATGCTAGTGAATACTTGGATGCAGACGATCTCTGGGGTGTATATGCTAGCGTAAACATTGGTTCCAAGTGGAACGTCCTTGCTAACTATGAAAAGGTAAACCGTGATGGTATTGGCTATTACAGCGGTAACGATGTCAGCGATCCGGAAGTATGGATTGGCAAGGTAACCTATGGTAAAGCTAATATGGCCCAGCCGAAATCCTGGGATATCTGGGTAGAATACCTTGATGCAGAAGACGGTGCATTCCTCGGCGGTTCCACGAACTCCTGGAGATTCGGTCAGATGGATAATATCACCTCTTGGGGCGCAGGTATTGACTATGTATTCGCTAAGAATGCTATGTTCAGCGTAATGCAGTCCTTTGCAACGGATAGAAAAGACTCTCAAAAATTAGGATACAATAACGAAGCTGAAAAAGAACAGACTCGCGCTCAGTTCGTATTCGCATTCTAATTCCGTCCTTTAGGAAACAAGTAAAGACCGCCCGGCAACGGGCGGTCTTTTTGCTAATGTGCTTGTATTTTCTGGAATTTAGTATAATGACAGTAGAAAGACAAGTAATACTGGTGAATCTCTGCCGTAAGTGAGAACTTAATTTGAAAAGGGACAGGCCGATGGTCTGCCTCTTTTTTTAGAAAGGATATCTATGCGGTTTATCATGTGGCTCAAGAGTACATGACCTATTTACAGCGATATGAGCTTAAAGTTCCCAATATAGGATATGCAGGGCATACTAAATTTGTTTGCGGCATTGTCTTGAAGATTCATGATGCCAATTATTTTGCGCCTATATCTTCGAATACTAAAAAGTTCAGAACCTCCTTTGCTATCAAAAATAGTATGGGGACTATCCTTTCGACTGTACGATTGTCATTTATGTTCTCGGCCATAGTGTTTTGTCGGAATTGAATTTTGAACAGATCAGAAAAACGGATGAAAAATATTGGAGATTGTTGGAAATCGAGCGCGGATATTGCAGAAAGCATGCGGAGCAGATTCATGAGTTAGCATATAAATTGTATAAATTTGGATGTAACAGCAATCATGTGTTACATCATACCTGTTGTGATTTTACGCTGTTAGAAAAGATATATAGAAATTATACTTGCGGTATGCATGAAAAGAGGAGTACAGAGACCTAATATCCATACGATTTCTTCTATATTCTTAAGACGGATTTATGGATATGCTGCAGAGGAATATGTGAAAAAAGTTAAAAATAGTACAAGCCTATCTTGCTTATGAATAATTTTCCTGGCCTGTATAGTTTAAAAATTACTTTTTGGTTTACTGTTTTTTGACAAAGTAAAGAGTTTCTGGTAAAATGATACATAGAGTTGCGGTACGATATATTGTAGGCGTGACTCGTATAGAGTGAAACATGGTACAATGTGAGGCAGTAAGAGAGAGGAAACTAGGACAACTCGCCAATGACCCCTTGCAGCGTATATGGGACGCTCGCACGTAACGATGTAAGGCTTATTTTACATTATTTTATCGAAAAGAGGTCATTTCACAATGAAAGCAAAAGTATTAGCAGCATTGGCAGCAACGATGGCAGTAAGCGCAACGTGTGCATTCGCAGCTAACCCGTTTGTCGACGTACCGACGGACAGCTGGGCATACAAATCCGTAGTAGAATTGGCTGACGCAGGCGTCATCCAGGGCGTAGACGGCGAATACTTCCAAGGTCAGCGCAACATCACCCGTTATGAAGCAGCTGAAATGGTAGCAAAAGCTATGGCTCACATGGACAAAGCTTCTGTTGAACAGCGCGCTTTGATTAACAAATTGGCTGATGAATATGCTGACGAATTGAACAACCTCGGCGTTCGCGTATCGAACCTCGAAAACAAAGTCGGCAACATCAAATTCACCGGAGATGCTCGTCTCCGTTATCGTTACCAGAATGATAGCTCTATGAAGAACGATAATTCTTGGGATTATCGTATCCGTCTCCGCGGTCAGGCTAAGGTTAATGACCGTGTAACCGCTACGGTGGGTTTGTCTTCTGATAACCAGAGCTTTGGCAGCAACGGTGCTGCTCATGATGGCGAAAATGATGTATATGCAGATATCATCAAAGTTGATTACAATTTCGGCAGCCCGAACTGGAACCTCAGCCTTGGACGTACTGATGCTTACTTCCTCGGTGGTCCCCGCTCCTATGGTTATCAATATGGCGATGTATTTGACCGCGCTGAATTGAAATATCAGAACGACAGCTTTGCTGTAACGGCTGGTTATGGTAAATTTAAAGAAAACGGTGGTCAGGCGATAGCTGAAAAGGCATTGGGTACCAATTGGGCTGGTCAAGTTCTTACCGGTGATGGGGACTTAGATGGCGTTAAAACTGGCTATGGTGAAATCGAAGGCTTCTTTGGTAATGGTTCCGCTGTAGGTGCATATTATAACCAGTTCAGCCGTGCCGATGGAGATCAAGATGATGCTAACTTCTATACTGATGCAGATAATCTCTGGGGTGCATATGCTAGTGTAAACATGGGTTCTAAATGGAATCTCCTCGTTAACTATGAAAGTGTTGACAAAAATGGTTACAGCTTAACAACTGGTAATAAAGTAAGTGATCCGGAAATGTGGGTTGCTCGCCTTATGTATGGTAAAGCCAACATGGCTCAGCCGAAGTCTTGGGATATCTGGGTTGAATACCTCGATGCTGAAGACGGCGCATGGCTCGGCGGCTCTACAGGTTCTTGGAGAAACTTCGGCCAGATCGATAATATCGAATCCTGGGGCGTAGGTATCGACTACGTATTCGCTAAGAACGCTAAGTTCAGCATTATGCAGTCCTTTGCTTCGGACTACAAAGATAAGAGCACAACTGGTGAAGGCCAGAATGATGAAGAAATGACTCGCGCAGAATTCAACTTCGCATTCTAATCGAATCCTTAGGTTATATACAAAAGACTACTCAGTAATGGGTAGTCTTTTTGTTATACCTGCTGTCGTTGAATTTTGCCGCCAATATTGATACTATATACGTAACAGGACAATATCAATCAGCGTAATGGTAAGCGTAACAATATCGGTAACGTATTCATGATGGAGGAGAGCCATGGGAATCTATTTAAATCCAGGCAGCGACAAATTTCAGGAAGCGCTGCGCTCTGCTATATATGTAGATAAAAGCGGTATGATTGCCTATACAAATCGTATATTCAAGTCATCCAATAAGTATATCTGCGTCAGTCGTCCCCGGCGATTCGGAAAATCCATGGCGGCCAATATGTTGTCGGCATATTACGACAGGACTGTAGACGGCAGCATGGTGTTTCGGGGATTAGATATTGCCGGCGATGCGGATTTTGATACCTATCGAAATCAGTGCGATGTGTTATTCCTCAATATGCAGGAATTTTTGAGTCGAAGCATGGATATGGCATCTATGTTGGATTTGCTGAAACGGCGAATTTTGCATGACGTACTGCGGGAATATCCTGATGTGGAATACTTTGACAGAGCTGATATGATAGGTTGCTTAGGTGATGTATATGCTGAAACGAATTGCCCCTTTGTCGTCATTATCGACGAATGGGACTGCATCTTCCGCGAATACCGAAACGATTATCAGGCCCAGCGGCAGTATCTGGATTTCCTGCGTGGCTGGCTCAAGGACAAAGCCTATATCGGCTTGGCCTATATGACGGGGATACTGCCTATCAAAAAGTATGGGACCCATTCGGCGCTGAATATGTTCACGGAATTTTCCATGACCAATCCGCGGGAGCTGACACCGTTTGTAGGCTTTACGGCAGAAGAAGTTCGGAAATTGTGCGAACAGTACCATATGGATTATGAGGAAACCATGAGCTGGTATGATGGATACCAATTTCGAGATATGACGTCGGTATGTAATCCCCGCTCGGTCGTATCGGCTATGGAAAGCGGCATATTAGATACGTACTGGACGGAAACAGAAACCTTTGAAGCGTTGAAAATCTATATCGACATGAACTTCTCCGGCTTGCGGGACACCATCGTCAAGCTCATGGCCGGCGGACGACAGAAAATCGACACGCGGTCCTTCGTCAACGACATGACGACCTTCCATTCAGCCGACGACGTGCTGACCCTGCTCGTTCATTTGGGGTATTTGGGCTATGATTTCGATACGAAGGAAGTTTTTATTCCCAATCGGGAAATCATGGGCGAATACGTGACGGCGACGCGGGTCTCTCAGTGGTCGGAAATCGTTCATTCCGTGCTGCAGTCGGACAAGCTTCTCCAGGCTACGTGGAACGGCGACGAAGAAGCCGTAGCGAAAGGCATGGAGGAAGCGCACTTAAATACGTCCCACCTGCAGTATAACGACGAAAATGCTTTGAGCTATACTGTCTCGCTGGCCTATTACAGCGCGCGGCAGTACTATACGATTATCCGCGAACTGCCGACGGGCAAAGGCTTTGCCGACATGGCATTTCTTCCAAAGAAAAAATACGCCGACAAGCCGGCTATGATCGTGGAACTGAAATGGGATGGTACTGCCGACACGGCATTGCGGCAAATACGGGATAAACACTGTACGGAGGCTTTGAAGGATTACAAAGGAAATATCTTCTGCGTCGGCATTACGTATGACAGAGGCAGCAAAAAGCATACCTGCCGTATAGAAACAGAAACCATGTAATATGGGGTAGAAATCGGTTAGAAGCAATGACAGGAGGAGTATTCTGAGTGTCATTGCTTTTTCATGCCATACCGTCGTTGAATTTTGCCGCTGATGCTGATACTATATACATATATTATGTACGCAATATGAAGTATGTCGGTTAACGTACTCGTAACCAATGTCATAACGGGAGGACGACCATGGGTATTTATTTGAATCCGGGAGACAGGAAATTTAAAATGGCGCGAAACAGCCGCATATATGTCGATAAAAGCGGTCTGATTCGGTATCTGAATTCGGTTTTTGATACGGAGAGCCGGTTTATCTGCGTCAGCCGTCCCAGGCGATTCGGCAAGTCTATGGCGGCCAATATGATATCAGCGTATTATGACCGAACTGTAGACGGTGAGGCTGCTTTTCAGGGATTAGAGATCGCTGGCGATGCGGCGTTTGCTATGTATTGCAACCAGTGCGATGTTTTATTTATTAATATGCAGGAATTTTTGAGTTGCAGTCAGACCATGAAAGATATGTTGGATTTGCTGAAGCAAAAAATACTGCATGATGTATTGCGGGAATATTCCCATATCTCTTATTTTGATCGTACGGATATGGTTGGGTGTTTGGACGATGTTTTTGTAGAAACGCAGCGTCCTTTTGTCGTCATTATTGACGAATGGGACTGCATCTTCCGCGAATACCGAAACGATTATCAGGCCCAGCGGCAGTATCTGGATTTCCTGCGTGGCTGGCTCAAGGACAAAGCCTATATCGGCTTGGCCTATATGACGGGGATACTGCCTATCAAAAAGTATGGGACCCATTCGGCGCTGAATATGTTTACGGAGTTTTCCATGACCAATCCGCGGGAGCTAACGCCGTTTGTAGGCTTTACGGCAGAAGAAGTTCGGAAATTGTGCGAACAGTATCATATGGATTATGAAGAAACCATGAGCTGGTATGATGGATACCAATTTCGAGATATGACGTCTATATGCAATCCCCGCTCGGTCGTATCGGCGATGGAAAGCGGTATATTAGATACGTACTGGACGGAAACGGAGACCTTTGAAGCGTTGAAAATTTATATCGACATGAACTTCTCAGGTCTGCGGGATACCGTTGTCAAGCTCATGGCCGGCGGGCGGCAGAAAATCGACACGCGGTCCTTTGTCAACGATATGACGACCTTCCATTCGGCTGACGACGTGCTGACCTTGCTCGTTCATTTGGGGTATTTAGGCTATGACTTCGATACGAAGGAAGTCTTTATTCCTAATCGGGAAATCATGGGCGAATACGTAACAGCGACGCGGGTGTCCCAGTGGTCAGAAATTATTCATTCCGTGCTGCAGTCGGACAAGCTTCTCCAGGCTACGTGGAACGGCGACGAAGAAGCCGTAGCGAAAGGCATGGAGGAAGCGCACTTGAATACGTCCCATCTGCAATATAACGATGAAAATGCGTTGAGCTATACCGTCTCGCTGGCCTACTACAGCGCAAGGCAGTACTATACGGTTATCCGCGAACTGCCGACGGGCAAAGGCTTTGCCGACATGGCATTTCTGCCGAAGAAAAAATATGCCGACAAGCCGGCTATGGTCGTGGAACTGAAATGGGATAGCACTGCCGATACGGCGCTTCGGCAAATACGGGATAAACAGTATACGGGGGCTTTGCAGGATTACACAGGAAATATCCTATGTGTCGGCATTACGTATGACCGAGGAAGCAAGAAGCATACCTGCCGTATAGAAAAAGAAACAACATAATATCATATAAATATATTTAGAAGCAATGGCAAGGGAGTATGTCTCATTAAGTCATTGCTTTTTCTTTTGCCAGAAAAAATGAAACGGCATGTTTTGAAGGGTGCGACTACGGAGCACATTGCTCGATATGGCTGAAAACTCGGGGAGAGAATGAAATTTTTGTCCCATTCAGAGTCGGGCCGATGGTGCAATTTATGTAGTGTATAAGCGGCAAATATGCTATAATACAATATGATAAAAGCGTATTAAGTACGGTTTGAGGAGTCGCAGCATGAGTTCATTAGCTATTTTGATTTTGACGAAAAATGAAGAGGATAATATCGTAGACGTCGTTCGTAACGCCAAGACGTGTACGGACGAAGTCGTCATCATAGATTCGGGCAGTACGGATCGGACGGTAGAATTAGCGGAGCAAGAAGGGGCCAAAGTAGCTTTTCGGGCCTGGGATGGAGACTTTTCTGCCCAGCGGAATTTTGCTTTGTCGCAGACGGAGGCTGACTGGGTGTTGTATTTGGATGCTGACGAACGTATGGATGATGCTATGTGCCAGCATGTTAAACAGATTGCGGCGCAGAATGAGGCAGGGCAGTACGGCATGATACGTCATATGGTATTCAATGGATATCGGTTTCATCATGGCATTTTTGCACCCGATACGGTATATCGCATGTTTCTAAGAAAAGATGTAATTTGGGTTGGAAAAGTTCATGAACATGCAGAATGCCGTTCCCCAAGGAAAATGCTGACAGGGAGAGTAGACCATTATACGTATGAAAGTTGGCATCAGTGGTTGGAAAAGGCTGATCACTATACGACGATTTGGGCAAAAGAACGTTATGAGTCTGGGAAGCGGACTTCATTGAGCAGCGCTTTTCTGCATTCCTTTTTTGGCGGATTGCGGGCTTTGTTGATAAAAAAGGCCTTTTTAGATGGATGGATGGGAATCCTTTCTTGTGGTCAGCACGCCTTTTATACAATGCTGAAATATGTTAAGCTGTATGAGATGCAGATAAATCATAAAGAGGGATAGCACATGGATAGAATTTCTATTGTATTGGCATCAGACAATAATTATGCTCAGCACGTGGCTGTAGCTTGCGCGTCTGTATTAAAAAATGCGTCTTATCCTGAACATATAGATATTTACGTGCTAAGTGATGCTATAGCGGCGGCGCAGCGCAGCCGTATTGAGAAAACGGTTTTATCTCTAGGGGGGCATATCTCCTTTATTGAGGCAGATAGTGCGGCATTACAGGGATTTGTGAGCGGTCATTTAAGCAAGGCCGCATATTTGCGTCTTTTAATTCCGCAGCTGCTGCCAGAACATGTTCAAAAAGCGATTTATTTTGATACTGATTTAGTGGTGTTGGATGATGTAGAAACGCTGTGGAATATATCGCTGCAGGGATACCCTTTAGGTGCTGTGTGCGATTACGGCATTATGGCGTCTAAACGAATGCGTCGGCAAAAAAGAGAAACGATCGGATTGTCTGAAGGAAAACCATACTTTAATTCAGGAATGCTCGTAATTGACACCGTGCAGTGGCGAGAAAAGCAATACGGACAAGCCGTTATAGATTGCATTTCTTCCAATCAATTCAGACATCATGATCAAGATGGACTCAATATGATATTTCAAAATCACTGGCTTCCGTTGCCGCTGCGCTGGAATATCATTCCGCCAGTATTTTCATTGCCTCTCAAGGTATTTCTTTGCAGTGATATGAGAAAAGAAGCGGTCCAGGCATTAAAGTCGCCGGCAGTATTTCATTGGGCTGGCCGATACAAGCCGTGGGAGTTTTCTGTAAGCTCTTTATTTAATTCCTTGTATTATACATATTTGCAATACACTGAGTTTAAAGATGTGTCTATGCCGCAGCCGGGAAAAGATATGAAGGGGAAAAGTATTCGGCGGCAGGAATGGCGTATGAAATGGGCTCATTTTTGGACTCATATACTATAATTATTGAGGAGAATTTTTAATGAAAGCAACCCTAACTCCGCAGCGGTTAACCTTTGCGATTGCTGTGTGTATTACTTGTATGGTGTGTCTAACCCGTCTTTCCATGGCGGCAGGCCAGGTATTTAATGGATTAGCTTTATTATTTGGCATTATTTTACTTTATAAGCAACGAGACTATCTCTCTTTCCCGGAAGAAACAAAGGGATATTGCATTGCGTATGGCATTTTTGTGTTAAGTACGCTTCCAGCTGCATTATTTTCCGGAGATCTTTCTAAGGGAATGCATGAATTTTTACAAATGTGGTTTTGGAGATATGCTGTATTTCTTATAATACTTTTCTGTATTCGCCGACGTGATTATTTAGTCAACATGCTGACTGTATTTACCGCTGTTTTTGGTATTGATTGTTTAGTTACGCTGGTTCAGGTTTTATTTGATTTAAGTGATAATGGACGAGGGTGGGGGCTTGGCGGCAGTCAATTAGGCATTGCCAGTTTGATGTGTATTATGATGCCGTTGGCAGTAGTCATATTATTTGACTCAGCATTTGAAAGACGGCTGAAGAAGGTTTCTGCGTTTACTTTGCTATGTATTTGCATAGGGCTTCTTTGCAATAAAAGCCGAGGTTCCTGGCTTTCTAATATGGTATTAGTTCCTTTTTCAGCTTGGAGGTATGTTGTTTGTAATAAAAAATTCTTAGGTATTATTATTGGATTATTTATTGCTTTTGGTGCTTTCTTTGCATCTCAGCCACAGTACACTGCGCGTTTTGCTTCCATAACAAACATAACGACAGATCGGTCTAATGGGGATAGAATTGTTGTGTGGGAAGCTTGTATTGAAATGTATAAAGATCATCCAATTGCAGGCATAGGATTGGGCCAATTTAGCAAAACGTATAAAACTTATTACCGGACTGCTGATGATACACAGGGATTAAATCATGCGCATAACAATTTCTTCCATTTGTTAGCGGAAACGGGAACTCTTGGTATGGCCGGACTATTATATTTTACAGGTTATTTTGTCATGACAAGTTTTCGTAGATGGAAAAAAGATAAAAATCCCTATGATTTACTCATTTTAACAACTGTTCTTAGCTATATTTGTATTTTTGGTCAAGTTGAATATACGATGGATCTATCTTCTGGCGTGCGAATTTTCTGGTTTATTTTAGCGATCATGATGCAGCTGAAAGCATTGTCCCAAAAAGATACTTTCAATTAAAGAAGAATTGCGTCACTTTTGTATTATAATACGTGGAAGTGGAGAAGGTATATGGTATCTACATTTGAAAAAGTAAGTTGTAGCTTTTTGCGATATGTGCGAGGGACGACGAATCCACCCAAGTCGATATACACTTGGTCTAGAAAAAAATATGGTTATCGGGAAGATTTAATCCGATATTGGCTGAAAAAATATAAGAATGTATCTATTGGCAAATATACATATGGTTGGCAAAATATGTCCCCGTTTGATATGATTGCATCGATTGGCGCGTTTACTTCTATAGGAAAAAATATTTTGTTGGTTCCGACGAATACGCATAATATTCATTATGTGACAACAAGTCCTATTTTGGCGAATCCATCTTTTCGGATGATGAACAATATGACGTATGAAGAACGGCATCCTGCTCAATCAATTCATATAGGGAATGATGTATGGATTGGAAGTAATTCAATGATTTTTCAAGATGTGACTATCGGTGATGGGGCTGTTATCGGTGCAGGAAGTATTGTGCGAAAAGATGTCCCTCCATATGCAGTTGTTATTAACACAGATCAAATTTTAAAATATCGTTTTGATAAGGAAATTTGCAGGAAGTTGTTAGAAATAAAGTGGTGGGATTGGGAAGATAATAAGATAAAAAAAGAAATTGATAATCTTTATAATATTGATAAGTTTATTAATTCACTAGAAATATCTTAATTAGGTATGGGGTGGAAATGAATAATGACTAACGCAGGGCTTTTGTCTGTTATTGTTCCGGTATATAATGTAGAAACCTACTTGAATCAATGTATAAGTTCTATTATCAATCAGACTTATGAAAATTTAGAAATTCTGTTAATTGATGATGGTTCTACTGACCGTAGTGGTATGATTTGTGATCAATATGCAGTTAAGGATACACGTATACGGGTTGTGCATCAAGAAAATCAAGGCTTAAGCGGGGCGAGAAATGTTGGAACGGACCTTGCTCAAGGCCAATATGTAGCGTATGTTGATAGTGATGATTGGCTTGATATACACATGTATGATGAACTGCTTCGAATATTGCAGAAACATAAGCTGGACATGGTTCGATGTGCCGCGTTTTTTTCTGATGGAGAGAAAAAAGAAATCCTTTCTCCCAAAAAAGAATTTCAGAATCAGCTTTTTATTAATGAAGATGTTTTTAAACGATACTTTGATGAATTCCTTTGCAAGGTTGTATGGAATGCTGTTTATAAAAAAGATATTGTGAAAGGGATTCTGTCTCCGGAAAGATGTCATTCGCAGGATAATTATGTCTCTGGGATGTATTTATATCGTAGTAAAAGAATGATGATTATTGATAAACCATTATATTACTATCGCCAGAATCCCCAGAGCATTACACGGTCAGGTAACCGAAGGCCGTTAGATATTTGTATATGTACTAATAAACTTATTCATGATCTACAAGCCGATGGCTTCTCGGATACGTATTTTTTACATCTTTTATATAAGAAGTTAGCAAGAGAGCTATTTCATTTCGTCAGAGCAACGAATGATGGATATAAAATTAAAAGCATGAAAGATAAATTATATTGTTTTATATCAGAAAATTTGAGTTTTCGTAGGAGATTAGAATTTAAATACTTAATAAAAAGCAGAAACATTAAAGTTATTGATGCTGATAGTGAGGAATTTTTGTCATGAATCATATTATGAAAAAAATTGCTTTTAATGAGATTTCTGATTATTCTAAAGTATATAGTATTGCTGTTTGTACAGATAAAAATGTTGTTCGGGCGATGGGAGTGCTGTTATTTTCAATACTGCAAAATAATCCTTCGCGCTTTGCATTTCATATATTTTTTCGAGGGAAGCTTGATTTAGAAAATAAGACAAAAATTCAATATTTATCTGAGGAATTTCATGTTCCGATTATCATATACTTTATGAAAGATGAAATGCTATATGATTTACATAAGACGGAAAATATAAGTATTACAGCATATTATCGATTGCTAATGCCATATGTATTGGAGGAAGAAGGGGTTACTAAGGTATTGTATCTAGATGTTGATATGTTGTGCAAAGGGAATATTGAAGAATTATTTTCTATCGATATGCAGAAAAATATTGCTTATGTAGTCAAAGGGTTTACGTCTATACCTGAATGGTGGAAGCGTTATTGTGCTTTTCTTGGCATGCGTGGAAATCGCTATTTTAATTCTGGAATGATGTTAATTAATATTCCAACATATATAAGGCAGGATATTGGAAATAAAGCAATCCAATTAGCTAGAGAAGAAAATTATAAATATATGGATCAGGATGTATTAAATATATTATTGGAAGATAAGGTGATATGTGATACGGCTAGTCAGTATAATTGCACAATGTCTGTTCGGAACCATGAATTTGATGAAAATAAAGTAAAAATTGTTCATTTTACTGGGAGTAAAAAGCCATGGAAATTATATACTACTTTATGGGATAGTAATTATTGCTTTGGCGATAAAGAGCATTCTTGGAAATATTCGTATTATGAACAATGGAGAATTTGTGCAGGACAATCTCCATGGAAAAATGTTCCATATGATAAACCCAAGTCATATACTGAATGGAGATATTTATCCGATATGTATCGGCATGCTGGTGAGTATAAAAAGGCATGTAATGCATATGTAAAATATTTGTTATATAAATTGAAATCGAGGTAATGTATATGAACAATAAATTTACAACTGCGTATTTTGAGTCAGCAAAGTTATATACCGAAAAATACGATTTTAAATATATGGATGCAAATGAATCCCGAGACAGAATGCACGTTTGTTTTAATATAAATGACCCATTTTTTAAGCCATTAGGTGCAGAAATTACATCTATCTTAGAGGTTAATGATGATATTGCCTTTAATTTCTATGTTTTTGTGGACGTATATAGCGAAGATAATAAAGAAAATCTGCGTAAAACAGCAGAAAAGTATAAATGTAATATCTATTTATATGTCATGGATATGAGTATTTACCAGGATTTCCATATAAAAGTAAAACGATTTTCTCGTGTGACCTATATTCGCATCGTTATGCCCTGGATATTGCGTCAGTATACGAAATATTATTTGTATTTAGATTCAGATATGATTTGTGTTGGTAGTTTAAGGCGATTTTTAAATATTGATTTGGGAGATAAGGCAATAGGGGCTTTAACCTATCCGACACCAGATCGAGTTGCATTTTTGAAAATGAAGCAGGATGTTTATTTTTCTGATGGATTGATGTGGATTCAAGTAGATGAATGGATAAAACAGAAGATTACAGAACAAGTCTTTTCTTACCAAGGTGCTGATCCACGGCGATTTAAAGGTCAAACACAAGATTTATTAAATTTAGTGGTAGAAGGTAATATGAAACCAATTCCGGAATTATTTCATCATAAAAACAAAGATTTCAGTGTTCAAGGAATTTTGATTCACTATTCAGGAAGAGATAAGCCGTGGGAAATTGTACTGGATGAAGATGATGAATTATGGCGGCACTACTTAGATATTTCATTCTGGCCGAGTATGCCTGATCCTATGCCGCCTAAGAAACCGGAGTTTTATCATAGTTTTAAAAAATTAGCCGAAGTGTATCATAAAAAAGGAAATACCATGAAGCGGCTGCAATGCTTATTTTGGTATAGTGTGCTAAAGATTCAAAATAAATTATAAAGATAGGAAGTTGGTTGTATGAAAATAGCAATTGCCGGGACTGGATATGTTGGCCTTTCCAATGCCCTTTTGTTGGCTCAGCATAATGAGGTCGTTGCATTAGATATTGTGCCGGAAAAGGTAACAATGATGAATAAAGGAAGGTCGCCTATTGTTGATGCAGATATTATTGCTTTTTTACAGCGTGATGACCTGCATTTTAAGGCGACTTTAGATGCTAAAGAAGCTTTTGCAGATGCTGATTTTGTCATTATTTCTACGCCGACAAATTATGATACGGATAGAAATTTCTTTGATACATCGTCTGTAGAGACGGTAATTGAAGAAGTGCTGGACATTAATCCTCAGGCGGTGATGGTCATCAAATCTACTGTCCCTGTGGGATATACGGAAAGCGTTAAAAAGAAGTACCATACGGATAATATCATGTTTTCGCCGGAATTTCTCCGCGAAGGAAAGGCTTTGTATGACAACCTTCATCCGTCGCGCATCGTCGTCGGTGAGGATTCGGAACGGGCCCGCGTATTTGCCAATCTTTTGGCTGAAGGAGCAGTAAAGAAAGATATTCCCATGTTGTTTACGGGTTCTACGGAAGCCGAGGCGATTAAATTATTTGCCAATACGTATTTGGCCCTGCGCGTAGCGTACTTCAATGAGCTTGATTCGTATGCCGAAATGCGGGGCCTCCATACGGAGCAGATTATCCGCGGCGTATGTCTCGACCCGCGTATCGGCGATTTCTACAACAATCCGTCTTTTGGTTACGGTGGTTATTGCCTGCCGAAGGATACGAAACAGCTGCTGGCGAATTACAGCGACGTACCGCAGAATTTGATTTCCGCCATCGTAGCGGCTAACCGGACGCGAAAGGATCATATTGCCGATATGATTATCGCTAAAAACCCCCGCGTCGTCGGCGTGTACCGCCTGACGATGAAGACGGCGTCCGATAATTTCCGCGCTTCGGCGATTCAAGGCGTCATGAAGCGGATCAAAGCGAAGGGGATTCCCGTCGTCGTGTATGAGCCGACGTTGGATGCGGATGACTTTTTCCGTTCGCCCGTCGTCAAGGATTTGCGTGCTTTCAAGGACATGTGCGACGTCATCGTGACCAACCGCTGGTCCGACGAGCTGGCCGACGTGAAGGATAAGGTGTATACGCGGGATTTATTTGACCGCGATTAGATGGAGGAATATATTATGGCTGCATATCAGGCGTTTGACATAACTAAAAAGGTGCTTATTACGGGAGCCGCCGGGTTTATCGGCTTTCATTTGGCGAAGCGGCTGCTGGAAATGGGCGCCGTCGTACTGGGATTTGACAATATGAACGACTATTACGACGTGTCGCTGAAAGAAAACCGGTTGGGCGTGTTACGTGCATTTTCTAATTTTTCCTTTATCAAGGGCGATTTAGCGGACGAACAGGCTGTAACCACTGCGTTTAAATCGTTTCAGCCCGATATCGTTGTGAACTTGGCGGCCCAAGCCGGTGTGCGGTACAGCCTCGACAACCCGCGGGCGTATATTGATTCGAACATCGTCGGCTTCTTTAATATATTGGAAGCATGCCGTCAGTATCCCGTGCAGCATCTGCTGTTTGCTTCCAGCTCGTCTGTATACGGCAATCAGGAAAAAACGCCCTTTTCGACGACGGACAACGTAGACCATCCCATCAGCTTATATGCGGCGACGAAGAAATCGAACGAACTCATGGCGTATACGTACAGCCATTTATACGGCATCCCGGCGACAGGGCTGCGGTTCTTTACCGTATACGGCCCGTATGGCCGGCCCGATATGGCTTACTTTAAATTTGCCAACATGATGTATCGAAACGAGCCGATCAAGATTTACAATCACGGCGATATGTACCGCGATTTTACCTATGTAGACGATATCGTCGAAGGCATTGAGCACATGCTGTGCAATCCGCCGAAAGAAAATAAAGCCGGCGACAAATATAAGGTATATAATATTGGCAACAACAAGCCAGAACGGCTCATGCATTTTATCGAAGTATTGGAACAGGCTCTTGGCAAGACGGCGGAAAAAGAGTATCTGCCGATGCAGCCCGGCGATGTGTACCAGACCTACGCTGACGTAAGCGAATTGGAACAAGATTTTGATTTCAAGCCCAACACGAGTATTGAAGAGGGATTGGGAAAATTTGCTGCGTGGTATAAGGACCATTATAGAATGTGATGTCAGAGGCAACTAATGTTTTGTTAGTTGCCTCTGTTCGTGCTATAATACTGTTTTGAAAAGAGGATGTAACTATATCTGTGAAAAGAGGCATAACATGTTTGAGTATTTCTTTTTAGGAATTCAGCAAGATATCAAGTTAGCAGTTTTAGCACCTGTCGTATGCGCTTTATTTCGTTTGGCATTTATTGGCGTGTATCGGCCTAAAAAGAGATTGGCCCACGACGCAAAAAGGATAATCCGCTGCTTTCAGTTTGGCTTTTGGTGGGGAATGGATTTCAATGCATATGTCTTTTTGATTTCCATGATTGTAGTCAGTATTCCGGCTGCATTTGTTAGCTCCTATTATGCTGTCAGTGATGAGGTTCGTCTGGTTTTAAATACGGCATATATGGTGATCTTATATACTGCATTTATGGGAAAAATGATTTTTTATTATCATTTTCACGACATCTTTAACTCATTGGTGAAACTAGGAAAAAATGCAGATAAGATGAATTTTTTAGATATTTTTTTCAATCAAAATCATGGTTTTTTTATTTTATTAGGATATATTCCATACGTTGGATTTTGTGTTTTGGCAACGCAAGTATTATTATCTGTGCCGAGTATTCCTTATCCTGTTTTTAATGATCCATGGATACAATATCTGTTTAATGTCGTGGTAGTTCTTTGCAGCATTATAGGTTTTTATTATTTTCGATTTGGCGGAACTTTGCGCCATGCGAACAAACCTGAACGTGACACTATCCCTACTATTGTAAAAGAGGATGATTTTTTATCGAAAGCTGTTGTTGATGATTTAGTTGCTTTGGAAATGGCATTAAAATATCCTGTGCAGACTATTCTGACTCATGATGATGCTACATCTGAAAAAATTATGGAACCGCTTATTCTTAAAAGCACAGAAAGTGACAAGCTGATTTTAAAGAATTTTAAGCATATTGCTGCGGGTCCTCGTATACATACTCCATCACATATTTTCTTTGTTGTAGGAGAAAGTTATACTCAATCTATGTTAGATGAATTTTTTGATGTATTGCATTTGACTGATAGAGGAAAGCTTTTTAGAAATAATCCACATACATTTAAAGTAGAAAACTTTTTGCCGGCAGGACTGATATCGCAGCCGGCAGTTACAAGTCTCATGGCTGGTATTTACGACTGCCAATTGGAAATAAATGAGACGAATGAATTTTGGCATAATAGTCTTAGGACATCGTTGCCGTTGCAATTAAAAAAGTTAGGATATCGTACCTCTTTATGGTATGGAGGCAGCTTGTCTTGGGCTAGTATCGGTAATTTTGCGAGGGCTATCGGCTTTGATGAAGCCTATGGAGGACCGGATATTTGTGCGAAGGGGACGCCGTCAACTTGGCTGGGGATTTATGATCATCTGTTTTTGGAGGAAGTTGCTAAGCGAATTAAAGCTGATATGACTGTCCAGCCTACCTTTCATTTTGTATATACTACGTCAAATCATGGGCCGTATACGATTCCTATTAAGAAATATGGATGGGATCCTGACAAAATAATGCCCGATGCGCCGGAATCACTGCGTCGGAATAAAACGATGATGGTTAATATGGGAACTTACTGGTATACGGATAAATCGATGTTTTCCTTCATTGAAGAAATGCAGAAAACATATGAAGACAGCCTTATTATTGCAACGGGCGATCATGCGCGGCGTGTATATAATTATGACGGCAGCATTATAAAACGGACAACGGAAACGTTAAGGGAAAAATTTGCTACGTCCTTTGCCATGTATCATCGAGAATTTACTCCAGATATGTTTGCTAATAATACGATTGGCGGACATATGAATATATTGCCGACTATTTTTGAAGCGATTGCGCCGAAAGGGTTTGAATACTATTCGCTCATGGAGTCTTTCTTTAAACCGATTGATCGAGTTGTGACGCCGACGCATTGGATGACAAAAGATAGAATAGGCGATTATAGAGAACAAATCTCTCAGCAGTTAATTGTTACTGGCGATGAGGTGCCTGTTGAACATGACAGCATGCAATTTAAGAAGGAAAGAGATGCCTATTGTGAAATAACGGGTTGGATTTTACGCCATCCGGAATTGCTGGAACCTGTGGAAAAGCTTTTAAAATCTTAAAAACAAACATAAGGAGGCTGGAATATGTTAGAAGTAGGGACGAAAGCGCCGGCGTTTACCTTGCCGGATCAGAATGGTACTATGGTATCGTTGAGCGATTTTGCCGGGAAGAAGGTCGTGCTGTATTTTTACCCCAAGGACAACACGTCGGGATGCACGAAGCAGGCCTGCGGATTTGCTGAATTGTATCCCCAGTTTGAGGAAAAGGGAGCTGTCGTACTGGGCGTCAGCAAGGACAGCGTGGCGTCGCATAAGAAGTTTGAGGAAACTTACGGCCTGCCCTTTACGCTGTTGTCCGACCCGGAGCTGACGGTGATTCAGGCATACGACGTGTGGGTGGAAAAGAGCATGTACGGCCGTAAGTACATGGGCATCGAGCGCTGACATATTTAATTGATGAAGACGGCGTAATCGTCAAAGCTTTCGGTAAAGTTCGGCCTGGCGATAATCCGAAAAAAATGCTGAAAGAAATATAAAGAAATACAAAAGGAAGCCCGCTGCGTGATGCAGACTGGGCTTCCTTTTGTATCATGCATGGTTATGAGTGATAAGGTACAATAAGTTTCGCAAAAATAAAAAGAGACATGGCTTGCAGAACTCTGGTAGAATGAAGTCGCGACACACCATTCTGAAAGGAGCAAGCAAACCATGTCTGAAAAGATTGTACAGCTTA